>NZ_JBNFXM010000004.1:0-9287 GCF_049943995.1 Lysinibacillus sp. VIII_CA | reverse complement strand
AGCTGCTTCATGCCTTCTTCTTTCGTTAGTGTGCCTGCCTCTACTTGGTCAAAAATAGCCTGCACCTTTTCTTTTGAAATTTCATCAAAGTTCGCTGGTTTAGTTGCTTGCCCTACCACATATTCACTACTCACACTCACTTGAGTCGGAACTTCTGCTGCGAATGCAGACCCCAAAGTGGATAGTGCAAATACAGCACCTAAAGTAGTAGCAGCCAATCTCTTTTTCTTTTTCATGTTTTTATTCTCCTTTTAAAATGTATTTTGTCTTACAGGTTTTATAATAAAGGCATTATCTGTAGTTCATATGGGAACAGTATGGAGATTTTCTAGAGATTTCCTGAAGATAATCTGGAGTTCCCTTCTTTCTTATTCATACCTTCACCTTTTCTTGGTTTTATGAAGCAAAAAACGCAACCCCTTTCTAACATTAAGGGTATTGCGTTTTTTTATGGTATTTTTTATGTAAAAATCCCTTTTATTCTATAGAGGTTGCTTTACTTTCCTTACACTAAAAATGATCTCAATAGCCTAACTATTCTCACATATAAATTTTGTCAATTCATTTATTGTTAGAGGTTTCGATATGTAATAGCCTTGTATGGAATCATATTGGGCTTTCGATAAGGAATTAAGCTGTTCAACATTGTCGACGCCTTTTATGATTACTTCTAGACCCATAGCTTTGATAAATTTTGTCAGTAGCTCCATTACTTTTTTATTTGATTTCCCACTTATAAATAGCCTATCTAGTTTCACCCCATCCAGGGGGAACAAGGTCATATATTGAAAATTCGAGTTTCCAGTACCAAAATCATCAATAAAAATACTATGACCTCGATCATGAATAATTTTTAGATTGGCTCTTGCTTCTATTCCCATTATAGTTTCTTCGGTTATTTCAAAAGCAATTCGATGATTGTTATTAAAACTAATTTCATCTAAATGTTGAATTAGCCAAGTAATATCCTTGATTAATGGCGCTGATAAATGAATCGAAACATAAATAATTTCATTATATCTACTCAATAATTCAACAGCCTTATTTATAATGTTCTTGGTTAATTCTATCAAATTCTCTATATGTAAAATTGGAATACATATACCCGTAGACATAGAGCCCATATCTTCCGACTGCCATCTACTTAGTGCTTCAAAGGATATTTGTCTATTATTGTGTAATATCGGTTGGAAAACTATTTCAAACTCTTCCGTTGCTAAATCTTTCTGTGACATGCACTCTTTTATCTCACTACTTTTCGTGTTTTGCGAATAGACTTGTCTAACGTAATTTAACGCTGGAAGTTTTCTATCTTGGACATAAAGATACTGTATCTTCAAAAATTCAATATTCGATAATTCTTGCATAATCAACTGTGCTTGTGACTGAGCATGACAGATTAAAATATATTCCTTATCAAATACTCTATACCATTCCACTTCTTGTTGATACAAAGTTAGCTTCCTTTCAACCACGTCTATGTGTTTAGAAGTATTCAAGTCATGCCAACTTATAATCGTAATATATACTAATGCAAAAGTTTTTTTACGTTCAATACTTTTTAATACAGATTTACGATTTGATTCAAATATCCCCGTCTCCATCCTAATTCCTCCAATAGGGTCGTTTCAACCTCCATCTTTTATTAAAAAATTACTATTTTATTGTTTTATAAAGCATATCTGTAGTTAGTATAGATGCTGTATGAAGTTTATATGAAGCATCAACAAAAGATACCATTCCGAAGCTATAAAAAAGCTAACAAATTTATGTGTTCATCATTTTGCTAGCTCTATATTCTTCGTAGCTTCGATGAGAGTATGTTTCTATTTTATAATTCTAATCAAACGCAATTATTCATTCGTTGGTTTTAAAGTTTGATACTAGATTTTGAAGCTCCTGCGACATCTCTGCTAAAGAACGAGAAGCAAATGTCATCTCAGTCATCGTAGCAGACTGTTCTTCCGCTGCTGCAACAACTTGTTGTGTGTACCTCGATGACTGATCGGTAACTTCTTTGGTTTTCAGTATTTCATTTACTAGAATCTCTGTATTCGTATTAATTTCTTGAATTTCAGTTGAGACAGATGAAAGTTTATGGTTAATCATGTCTACATCGGCTGCTATTTCTTCAAAAGTTTTTCCAGCGTTTGCCACATAACCTATACCCGTTTCAACGACACTTTTCCCTTCATTGACCATTTGTGCTGTATGCTGTGTATTAAGTTGAATTTCACCTATGAGTGAAGAAATATTGTTTGCTGCATTACCCGATTCCTCCGCTAGTTTTCTAACCTCATCCGCTACAACAGCAAAACCTTTACCTTGTTCTCCTGCACGCGCTGCTTCAATCGCTGCATTTAAAGCAAGTAAATTTGTTTGTGCTGCAATGTTAGTAATGACCGTAATAATCTCACCAATCTCTTGTGATTTACTTTCAAGCAATCGCATTGCTTCAGTTGTCACTATGTTTTGGTTATTAATGTGATTCATTTGTTCAACAGACTGATTAATAACTTCATTACCATAAAGAGAGACTTTAGAGGTTTCAACGGAAAGGTCATTTAATTCTTTAATATTTTTAGTAATGGCAGTAATGCTCGATGATATCTGCAAAACAGAATGATTTGCTTCTTCCATTCCAACTAGTTGCTTTTCTTGTCCTATAGAAATTTCCTGAATAGCCCTCGTAATTTCATCTGAAGCGGTGCTTGTCTGTTCACTACTCGCAGTGAGTTGTTCGGATGTAGCAGCAACATGTTCGGCTGAGTTCGAAACGGATTCAATAATACCTCGTAAATTTGTCGTCATCGTATTTATGCCTGTCGCTAAAATGCCTAACTCATCCTTATTTTTAACGTTTAAATATGTAAAGGTTAAATTTTGATTAGCAATGTTTTCAACACTTTCAGTAACCATTTGAACAGGAACGGCTAAGTGTCTGGAAAATAAAAATATAACGATTAAACCTATTAAAATACTAATGCCCAAGGTAATCATAATCGTATATTGGATTAAATGAATTCCATGATTAAATGATGTCATTAAGCTACTAGCGCTTACTACCCAACCCCAGTTCGGATCTAAAGCAGAGTAGGCTATTTTGTCTTCTTCGGCATCAGGGTCTTGAGGCATGGCTCTAGCATAATAGGTAAAATCCCCGCCATTTTGTGCTGCGGTTATCATATTTTGCACCATATAAACGCCATGGCTATCTACATTTTCCCAAGCATTTTCTCCTTCCGAGAAAGGATGAGCTACCCTATCTCCACTCGTTCCATAAATAGCAAAATAGCCATCTTCACCTAAATCAACGTGTGTCGTTATTTTACGGGTGCCATCACTTTGTAAATCCCCAATTAATTTTTGTTTTACTTTTTCTTGGGCTTCCTCCAAAGATATTTCTCCAGTTTGAACCGCATAATTCATTGAATCAATTAATTGCAGTGCCATTTCAACATTATTTTTTAACATCTTCTCTCCCAAATCATCCAAGTGCTCTTTAGCAGAGTGATAACTGCTAACCCCTATAATCAAACCTGGAATTAATAATAGGCTCAAAGAAATAATAATTAACTTTGTTCTTATCTTCATTTTCAGTCAATCTCCTATCTAATATAAGACTCAATAAATCTAAATTGATTATTGAGTCGTCTGTGTATTCGGTTGTAGCCTTCAAAAAACTCAATCTTTAAAGCATTTATTTATTTTTAGGAAATGTAACTAAAAATTGAATGCCATTCTCAACATTATTCACAGAATAATGAATAGAGAGTGATATAAATATTTGCTTAACGATATATAAGCCTAATCCACTCCCACCAGTATTTCTATTCCTTGATTTTTCGATTCTATAAAAAGGTTGGAATAATTGTTGTAGTTCCTCTGCTTTAATTTGTACACCCGTATTCATGACTTGAATTTGAATCTGATTTTCTTTTGAATCCTTCGTCAACCCTAAATATACTGTTTCTCCTTGTGGTGAATACATAATTGCATTATGGATAATATTTTTAAATGCTTTTTCTAGTAAAACATTTTCTGTAAATACGTACAGATTTGGGGGAATTTTATTAATAATCGTAATATCCTTTTGAGATGCAAAAAAAACGAGGTCTTTCGTTATAGTCTCAATTAAATCTGAGAGATTTGTTTCTTTCATTTGGATTTTGAATATATGTTGCTCTAGTTGGGACATACTCAAAATTTCACGAACAAGTTGTTCCATTCTTTCTATAATTTTATGGTTTTTTTCTAAATAGAAGTCACGATTTTCATAAGGTCCAATATTATAAATCATTCCTTCTATATACCCTTTCATTACAGTGAGTGGCGTTTTTAATTCATGTGCAACTGTAGCAAAAAATTCCCTCCGTTTTGTTTCGACTTTTCTTTCTCTTTCAATATCATCTTTTAATTGTTCATTTGCTATTCGTAAATCATTCATTGTCTTTTGCAAATTATTCGACATCTCATTTAAACTATTCGATAATTCCTCTAACTCATCATTAGAACGAACGATTATATTTTCTGAAAAATCGAGGTTAGCCATCTTTTGCGCTCGCTCATTTATATAAAGGAGTGGTTTTGTAATAAACCTTGAATATAAATAGGCACTTCCTAGGCTAATACATACAACAATGATGCTAATATAAGGAAGAAAACGTACTAAGACCTGT
This sequence comes from Lysinibacillus sp. VIII_CA, assembly GCF_049943995.1. Classification (NCBI taxonomy): domain Bacteria; kingdom Bacillati; phylum Bacillota; class Bacilli; order Caryophanales; family Bacillaceae; genus Lysinibacillus; species Lysinibacillus sp. VIII_CA. The sequence goes on along the minus strand of NZ_JBNFXM010000004.1, from coordinate 4,608 downwards.
GAAGCTTCATCGATTGGTTGAAATGTCGCAAATACAGTAACTATTAAATGGTGTCCATTCAGAAATTGTATGGGCAAAGATTGATTAAATGCATAAACAGTGTCTTCATTTTGTGTTGGTGATGATGCTTTTCCAGTAATCGTCGGTGATTGTGTATTTCCCTGAAAATTAAAAGAAGGAGAGTATAAAATATGTCCGTTCTTTTCTTGTAGATAAATGATTGCATTATTTTCTAAGGAGTACTCATCCAAAAGCTCCTTCGCTTCTTTTAATGTTAAATTCTTAGATTTATCAATTATTTCCGTTATGCCAGATTGGAGCTGATTTGTTTTATATTGCTCGTAGAATGTTGGAAGGAAGAAGTATAAAGTTAAATAAATTAATACCGCAAACGATAGCAATATAAGAGAAGTAATCATAAAGAGCTTATAGGTTATTTTTTTCATCTTTAAGATGTTGACAATCCTATTCATCGATTTTGTATCCGATACCCTTTACTGTTTTAATATAGGGTAAATTTAATTTTTTTCGTAAGTTTTTTATATGAGTATCAATCATCCGTGTTTCTCCCGAATAATCATATCCCCAAACCTTTTCTACAATGATCTCTCTAGTAAGCACTTTTTTTTCATTATGGAGTAGTAGTTGTAGAATTTCGAATTCCTTTGTAGTTAATGGTATTTCTTCCTTATTTACATATGCTTTATATCCGTCGCAGTCGACATTCAGTTCATTAAAATTCAAATGATTTCCCCAACTTTTATGATTACTTCTTCTAAGAACCGCTTGCACTCGTCTGATCAACACATGAAATGAAAACGGCTTAGTTATATAATCATCAATACCAAGATCAAAGCCTTTCATTTGATCTTGTTCTTCTTCTAACGCAGTTAAAAAGATAATGGGTATATTAGAATGATTTCGTAGCATTTTGGCCACTTCAAATCCATTGAGATTGGGCATCATAACATCAAGGAGAATTAAATCAAATGATTGCGTGTTTAATCTCTTTATTCCCTCTACTCCATCAGATGCCACCTCTATATTATAATTTTGTGTCATCAAAAACTGCTTAATTAATTCTTGAATTTCTAAATCGTCTTCTACTACTAAAATATTATAGTTCATTAAGATATCCCCCCTAGTTAGCCATTATAACCACGCAATCTGTAGTTTATGTGAAGATACCTACATTATTCCTAAAAAATTTTATATGACCCTTACGATCAAAGTCTTACATTCATTTCATAAGAAAAGGGTAATCTTCAAGTAAAAAACCCTCAAAGATCCATAGTTAGATTTACAGATCTTTGGGGGTGTTATAGTATTTTTCACTATAGTTATGAAAGAAAATTAATATGGAGATGTTGAACCCTGAATACTTTCTTCTGAATTAGATGTGGACGAATCCCATTGCTCAGGCATTTGTCAACCAGTGAATTCCTCCCATTGTTCTGGGGTCAGCTCACCTCTCGGATTTGGAGATTCCCAATCACGCTGAGCCGGATTCCTTTCATCTAAATACGAATTATAATCCTGATACATATTGCCTTCAGTGTCACCTAAGTCTCGATTGAAATCCACTAAGTTAGTAAACATACCTATTGCTATTCCAAGAGAGACTAAACCTAATGAGGTCGCTATTTTTGTCCACATTATATACCACTCCCATTTTTTTATTCCATCACATTGCACATACATTGTCAGTTAAAATAGCCTCGTTTATTTACTCAGATTTTCACAAACTAAATGGCGTTTTTTAAGATAAACTATCTGATCAGATTGTTTGGCTACTTCTTGTGAATGCGTCACAACAATGATACATTTATTTTCTTGATGAGCTAATTCCTGAAATAGTTCAACGATTTCAGCTGAGGTTTTCTCATCTAGATTACCCGTCGGCTCATCCGCAATTAATAAATCGACATTACTAGATAATGCACGAGCAATAGCGACACGTTGTTGTTGGCCACCACTAAGCTGTAAAACCTTTCTTTTTGCTTCTATTTCTGTCAAACCTACCATTCCTAATAATTCAAGCGCTCGTTTCTTTTTATCTTTTGCTTTAACTCCTGTAATTTCCATAGCCGTTACTACATTTTGTAGGGCTGTCATATAAGTAATCAGATTATAGGATTGAAAAATAATTGAAACAAATTTATTTCTATATTTATCCAATCCAATTTTTTTTATATCTTTTCCTTTATAGAGCACATGTCCTTCTTTGGGGTTATCTAAGCCACTTGCCAAACTCAGTGCTGTTGTTTTTCCTGAACCTGAAGGACCTAAAATGCTATAGAAACAGCCTTTCTCAAAGGTAAAATTAACATTCTCTAGTAAAGTATTCTTCCTGTTATTATTTACATAATAATAATATAGGTTTTTAAATTGTAATATAGTGTCCATGTGTGACTCCCCCTACTCATCTTTTAAAAGTATTTCTTTTGGATTTAAGCGAAGAATTGATAGTGCTGGAAGAAGTGTCGATAAAATGGCAATTAACAGTCCTAATCCACCTAATTTCAACACATCTTGTGAAGTTATACTTACATCAATATCATCAATAGGCTTCACGTCATGATCTTGCTTATTCATCATTCCAAATGAGAATCCTAAATTATTTGATTCTTCTTGATTTTCTTGAGAGGCTATAACTTCTTGCTGTAATAAGCTATCTCCCATTTTTTGAGACACTGTTTCACCCGTAATTGTAGAAATACCAAATGCTAGTACCGCTATACACAATACTTCTACTAATAATTGACCAATTAATTTTCTCTTTTTCTCACCGATTGCTAAGAGTATGCCTAACTCTTTACGTCGCTCTTTTATTGTTAACATAATAATAAGAGCTAAAATAATTGATCCTGTAATGGATACTAAATAGACCATCCATTTTGAAGTAGCAGCAATATTCTCAATGGGACCAACCATTTTCTGATATAAAGCATCATGTGCATCTAACTTGAACAGATCAAAATCAATATTGCTTTTCTTTGCCTCCGTTTTGAAGTTTTCAATATTTTCTGGGTCGTCTAAGTAGTATATAGCTTCATTAATGACTGAACCCTCTTCATCACTATCTTTCGTCGCGTCATAATTTGTGTATAGCTTGTTAGATGGATGCATCATAGCTGGTAAATTTCCCTCGAAGTCAGAAATACTTGAGTTTTTATATATCCCTATGATTTCTAACTCTACTTCAGATGTCCCTTCCATTGATTGAACCTTTAACATATCACCAACTTGAAGCTCGTTTTGCTCTGCTAATCGTTTTTCAACTAGCGCTACTTTCTTATTTTTATCCTCAGGTGTAATTGAACGACCTTCCATTATTTCATGCGTTCCATCGGTAAATTCCTGCAATAATTCAGAACTTCTCACGCCTTGAAGAAACGTATTAGGCATTTTCATATTTCCAGAATTACTACTGCCTACCGCACCGCTTACTCCATCATCACCTTCAGCATCGTTAATAGGTGTGTAATCATCTGCTACAACCATGTCACTTTTAAGATAGTTGTAGTCTATTACATAAGGTGATTTAGCTAACAAATCTGCATCTTCTGTAAAAAGTTCAGGGTGTTGTATTTCCCCATTTGGATTTTCTTGTCGCTGCTTTGCCACGTTTTCCATAAGCTTTTCTTCGTCCATTCGAAGACTTACGTCTACACCCAATGTTTGTCTAGCATGATCATTTGCCTTTTGTGACACATTTTGTATGGCAAATCCGGCTAATACAAGATTAGAAACTACTAAAAATACAGTAAATAATATAATCGATTTCCCTTTCCTCGCTTTCACACTTAAAAATGCACGTTTGATAAAATTCATTTCCTTACCTCCTTCGTAGTTCAAATATATTTGACCTATCTGGAGTTAATATGAAGTGAGTGAAAACTTTATCTAGAGATATAAGGGAGTTTACGTGAGTCATATTCTAAAATTTCCAACATGAGCTACCACAAACGCAGTTGAAACAAAAGAAGGTCGACATAAATTGGGATTTATGACTAGGAGGATTTTCAAAAATGTTATTCCATTTTTTTCAGCATCAAACCTGTTGGAAGTAGTGAACTGACGAACATCAAGAAATATGTAAAGTGAAGACCTAAGCCATTTTTAACAAAGCAAATGTTGAGACACTTAAAGTGAAATATAAAGGAGTACTCACCTAAGACATGAACGGCTAAATACGATTTGGCCAATATGTAGAGAAATATGGTACCTTCTCTTCCAATAAAGTAATTCCAGTGAATGCAAAAAGGAATGTAGCAGATGATTTATACACATATATCGGAAGCCCAACGATTGAAAAAGAGGATTAAGTTTAATTCTTGCCTATAGACAATATGATTCTAGTAGTATAAAAAAAGCACCTTTACGTTGATGGGCTATGGTTCATCAACGAAAGGTGTTTTTTATGTTAACGAATGCTAAACATTGCGATAAAGCTTATGCTAAATTTTCATTTTCATTTTCATTAAAGTAATTCTTCATTTTTTCGCGATCGAAACGGCCTTCCCATTTTGCCATCACTAATGACGCTAATGAGTTACCAATTACGTTAACAACTGTACGTCCCATGTCAAGGATACGGTCAATACC
>NZ_JBNFXM010000003.1:0-374629 GCF_049943995.1 Lysinibacillus sp. VIII_CA | reverse complement strand
TTCTAGCCGTTTGGGATGTCGCAGACACTTCAAATGCATTCTATAATGTGATTGATATAAATTTGGTTAATAATGGTGGCAATGTGGATATGGAAGCCCCATCTCAACCAAATGGTTTACATACAACAAAAGTTACTTCTACTAGCGCCGAGCTAAAATGGAACCCTTCTACTGATAATGTAGGTGTAAAAGAATATCAAGTATTACGTGATGGCAAAGTAGTTGCCACTATCCCAGGAACGACATTTATAGATAAACATTTAAATTCCAATACAACCTATACTTACTCTGTAAAGGCTGTAGACGCAGCTGGGAATGTTTCTACAGTAAGTGAGTCTCTAGTTGTAAAAACATTGAATGCTGCTCCAGATACAGAATCCCCTACGCAACCAACTTCACTACATACAATGGGAATTACTTCTTCAAGTGTAGACTTAATGTGGGGTGCTTCAGAGGATAATGTAGCCGTTGACCATTATGTTATATATAGAGGGTCAACAAAAGAACAAATGTCTGCAGTTGGGACTTCCACAATCCCATCATTTATGGACATGAATCTTCAATCAAGCACTTCATATATGTATGCAGTAACTGCCGTAGATGCAGCTGGAAATGAGTCCATTAAAAGTTCTATTTTAACTGTAACGACTAAGGAGCAAGGTGCTTCTTATGAGCAATGGAGTCCATTTAAGGCGTACAAAAAAGGAGATAAGGTAGAGTATCAAGGTAAAAATTATGAAGCGGTTCAAAGCTATCAAGGATATGGAGATCCAAATTGGATAAACGCACTGTCTTTATGGAAAGAAATTTAATAAAAAGACAGTATTCTAGTAAGAGGATTCAGTATCTTTTTATTCCAAAAGAATGATTCAAGTAAAAGCAGCTTACTTACAAGCTGCTTTTACATTTGTAAAACATGCTACTATTCTTCGAGATTATACAACAGGTTAGTACAACAGATAATCTAAATGAAGAATCCGTTCGATGGTGGAAATAGAGTTTTCTCCACAACGTTATTATTATTTGATTTCACTTTTAGTTTAGACTATTTTTATAAGAAAAAGCCCCACCATCAGGTGAGGTTCAATCTTACTGCCCTTTAACTCGGTTGAATTTGCAAGGATATCATAGTCATTTTAATACTTGATTCAAATTGCAGAAGTAATGAGAGATTGAGAGTCACCATCAAAATGGCTAAACAAATGAGCTCCATCGTTAATTTTACTTAGACTATGAGTAAGATAAATATGTTCTCCTCATGTAACTGACTTAGTATTGTTCCACTTATAGAAGTTTTATCTAGTCCTACTAAAACGCTATTCTCGTCTCTTCTATCGCAAATCTTCCTAGATGGAAGGAAGTTACTGTCTCTTTTCAACAAATAATAAAATTAATGTGGCAAATGGACCTAATAAAAGAGAAAGTAAAAACCAATTTAACCCTGTTCTATTTTTCCCTTGTGCCAGGCCTGCATTAATTAACGCTAATGTACCCCAACCTACGAAATACTGATTATCCATCATCTGTCCCCCTATTTCATTAGACCACACTGACTGTTTGTGAATATTTTCCACAAATTTGATCATAACATATCCAAATGCCTCATACTGTAATTATTAACGTTTAGTTTTCAAAAGAGAGGGATGGAAGAATAACCGACGAATCAATGCCTGCTACTCCTTCAATTGAATGATTTTTTCCATTTCTTCCCCATTGCCATTTCCCTATATCTTCCGCCAAAACATCTGAAAAAGATACCATTTTTAGGATATTTACGGCAAATTTGATTATGAACTGTTATACTATATTATCCTCTCCCCATTTTATGAAAGGTGGTACGTTTATGAGTAAAACTCTTGTAAATTTGCAAAATGAACTTATAGCTGAAACACAAAAAGGATTCCCAATTCTACTTTCTGGCGTTATTGTCTTTTTAGTTTTCACCCTAATGTACTTTGTTCTTCCAATAGAAGCTGTCCGTTTAATTTGGATCTTTGGATTGGGCGCTATTTTTCCTATTGGCATTTTCATTAGTAAAATTCTTGGTGTCAGTTTAAACTCTACAGACAATCCTTTAGGGATTTTAGGAGGAATTGTCGCGGCTCCTCAAGCTTTTTATATACCTGTATTTATCATTGTGTATATGAAAATACCTGAATACCTTCCCTTCACAATTGGTTTACTTGCAGGCTCTCATTTTCTTCCATACATATGGATTTATAAAAGTAAAGCCTATTTATTCGTTACTTTAGGAACCTGTTTTTCTGCTCTCATCTTAGGTGGTTTCTTTGTTGATTATGCTTTCACTGTTGTCCCTTTAGCTATTTCGATTGTGTATGGAATTGGAGTTGTTTTAATCCAAAGAGAACTTAAAGTCAAACCTGTATAATTAATGGAAGATAGTATATAGGGTACATGCCGAAATTATGCTTGGCACTTTATCCACTAAAAATTTGTTGACTTTTTCCTTTTTATGTTTTATATTGACAATATCCATGTGCTGTTTAATCTCTAGTCAGATTAAGCAGCTTTTTTTATTGCTATGTACCTTTCTTACATCCTTCTCCCAGTGAAATGGTCATCATGAGTCGTCCTCTTCTTTGTGATGATCCTCTATATGTTTACTTTTCCGTTTATATAAAAAATACCAGGCTCAAGTCAGTGAGTACCTGGTTTTATTTCTGATGAACCTAATAGAATAGTTAGTCCCATACCCCACACGAAAATTACACCATAAAAAAGCCTTTGTAATAAACCTGCAGGCAAAGGAAGGAAAAACAATAGACCAATAAGGATTAGTAAAACTATCAGTATAATTAAGTTTAAATAGGTCCAATGTTTACCTCTATCTAATGATTTTGCATATATTCCCAGCCCAATTAAAAAAGTAATCATGCCTATTTGAGCTAAAATCGAATGCCAAAATAAATGAACATTTGCCGGTATAATACCAGACACAATATTTCCTACTGCAAAAATAAGAATACATACTGTTCCTATTTTATTGATCAAATTCTTTTCTAAATATTGATATATATATATAACGCCAACTGAAAATGATAAACCATTTACGATAAACAATATATTCATCCAAAAATGATATGGCGAACAAATTTCATGCGGCGCGATTGTATACGTATACTTACCACATGTTGTCACTCCTAAATCACTCATAGCTTGTTGCATTATATTATAAGGTACAAGTGAAGTCATAATAAAAATCGGCTCTATCACGCAATATAAAATGGTAACTATCCAGCTTACTATTCCTATTTTTTTAGATAAATAGATAACATTCATCCCCCTTTTTTATAATTATATAGTTAATTCCAAAATAAATTACCAATTTATAACCAAAAATGAGGATAAAATATAGTTATCATAGCTGTCTAGACTACAATTATTAAAACAACTCTTCCTTCTTGACTCATAAAAAAGCCTCCATTCAAAGATGAAAGCTTCTATGATAGATAGGCAAACCAAGCTTTATAAAATGTCTAGATTGATCGGTGATCCCCGTAGATAGCATTCTAAAATTCTGTGGCTTCATTACTAAAACGGGCTAGCTGCCTCTCTTTTCGTACATTTAGCATTTGAGGGATGAAAATACCTAGTAAAATACAGACAATTCCCAGCCATTGCAAAAGAGACACGACCTCATGAACAAGCGTAATTGAAGCGATCACGGCTGTTGGTAGCTCGACAGCTCCTAAAATGGTTCCTAAACCCGTCCCTACTTTTGGGATACCAATAGAAAAACAAATAACTGGTATAACGACACCAAAGAAACCTAGGATTAGCGCATATTTCCATAATCCAGCCTGCAATGTACCATCCATCAAGTATGTTGGGGGGAACATTATGCAAACAAAGAGTGTTGCACTCGTTGTCATCAGAAAGCTTTTTGAATAGATCGGTACTTCGGTAGAAACACGGCCACTAGCAAATATATAGAAGGAAAAAGTTATCGCTGCTAGTAGTCCAAAGAGTATTCCTTTCAAAGATAATTGTTGTCCTAACCCTTCAAACACACCCCCAGCGAGCATCGTTCCTACAAATAAGATAATAATCGACAAAACCTTTTCGCGACTTGGGAAACTTTTATTAATAATCGCTTCAATGAGAACACCCATCCATGTGAATTGAAATAACAGCACAATCGCAATAGATGCCGGAAGTTCTTTTACAGAAAAGCCGTAAAAAATACTCGTTAAACTCATCGTTGTCCCAACCGCTAATAGTGATACTATATTTTTCAAGGATACTTTATAACGAGAAAAAGTAAGAACGAGTATTAAAAGTCCAAACCAACCGAATACATATTGTCCCCCTAAAAGTTGAGGAAAAGTATAGCCATTTGAAAATCCAACTTTCAGAATGGATGATAGGACCCCATAGCTACAGGCCCCTAATAAAACCACTAAAGAAAACTTCAACTTGTTCAAAAAATCCCTCCAAAAAATAAAAAATCTCGTCGCCTATAAATAGACAACGAGCGAATGAAACAGAGTGAACACTCTACAAAATTCCGCCACTCACGAACCTGTGAGTGTTTGCTTATAAAATTAGCACAATTGTATAAAAAAATTAGGGAAGTGTCAATGCTATTCAATTTATCTTGATAGCAAATACATTTCTCCATTTTGAAAAATATTTAGTCACAACCATAAGCCAAAGCCTTGATACATATGATTTTGGTATTTTTACCTTTTCTAAAATATTACTTTCCTCCACAGAAAAACTCTTTTTCACCAGCAATTATTATAAAAAAAAGATTGTAAAATAGCAATCTGTCATTTATATTGGAGATTATGATTTTTTTTCTAAATCTCAAAATCATAGCTAAATTTCTATTTATATAAACGTTTTAGGAGGGAAGTGGATAAATGAAGATGTATCTTTATCCCCTACTAGTTATTATCGCAGCTAGTAGTTTTGGTATCGTTTCAACTATTATAAAACTGGCCATGCGTAGTGGGTTTTCTGTCTCTGAGGCCGTGACAAGTCAGTTTTTTATAGGCTTTTGTATAGCGGTATGTATCTTCTTAGTTACAAACAGAGCCAAAATGAGCTTTAAAGGTGTTAAAATCCTTATATTCGCAGGTATTTTAACAGGATTAACAAACATTTTATATGGTCATTCTTTAAACTTTTTGCCCGCTTCGTTGGCAGTTGTACTACTGTTTCAATTTACATGGATCGGTATGTTGATATCTTGTATTACAAAACGACAATTCCCAAGTAGAATTGAATTAATCTCTTTACTCATATTGGTAGCTGGAACCATTCCAGCTGCTGGCATCATTGATGTTGATTTATCCCAAATCCCTATGCAGGGATGGTTATGGGGGCTAGCAGCTGCTCTTTGTTATTCCTTATTTTTATATGTGAACGGAAAAGCTACTGCCAATATGTCCACGTCCAACCGTTTAGTATTTGTTTCTTTCTTTGCCTTTATGATTACGGCTGTTTTTCAATCCCCAGAAATTATTTGGAATGGTACTTTGTTTAATGAAGGACTGTGGGTTTACGGATTGGCGTTGGGATTATTTGGTATGATTATACCCGTATTCTTATTCACTATTGCCGTTCCTAAAGTTGGTTTAGGAATGTCATCCATTTTAAGTGCGGTTGAATTACCCATAGCAGTGATGGTATCCGTTATCTTATTAAGCGAAACGGTTACAACTTTGCAAATTGCAGGTATCGTAACAATCATTATTGGTATTTGTTTACCAACTATATTAGATAAAGATAGCTTGTTAAGAAATAACGAAACAACATACAAAAAATCAAGCAAGGAAATAGCTAAAGGATCTTCTATTTAAAAATCCTTTCAGACTGTAGGCAAACTCAATGAATTTTGAGTTTATCTACAGTCTTTTTTCTTTTACCATACAGTAAAGCCATTGATTACCACTACGTGCAGACGCTTTCCCAGAGCGAGGTCACCCTTCGTTCTAATCAACTTCTACATCAAGAGCTACTTGAAATTAGTCCTGGTTGAAATGTAGCAAATGCTTTAAAGGAATTTTCTCAAAAATATCATCATTTATTTTACCCGTATAAAACGTAAGGTGGATATCACAATGAGCTAATGCAACATGATCCGTTAATTGTTTAGCAAACTGATCGATTAACTCTATATGTTCACTTTTTACTTGTTTTTCGGAGTATACCTTCACAGTGATTAGATTCTCTCTTAAATCCTCTTCAAATACCCTTGCATTAGGGGGCAAGTTCAGATCCCTTATTTCAGAAGCACGGTTTTCATCTACAATAAACAATCTATATATATCTTTATCAAACCAGATATCCCATACTTCCATATCTTTAAATCTTAATTTTCTTTCAAAATAATCAATCATAAAACCCTTCATTTATATTCACCCTTGCTCCATATGAATAATTGATAGTATTCATATAATCTCCTCCTCAAAAATTCTTGAATGTTTTTGTAGATACTCTAATTGCGATTTGATTGGTTTAGTTGTAATCTTTTTAACAAATAATCAAAGATTACAAATATAGTTATATAAATACTTCCCATTAAAGAAACTAGATAAATAGTATCTTTAAAAGTATTAACATTAAAATTAATTAAACTAAATAATAGTGAAAAAATTAATGCACATAGTAAATGCTTCAAATACATGAATATAGCATTTTTATTTTTACTGTATTTTTCAATTAAAATTGATATGGTAACAGCTATAAGCATAGCTGGTGCAGTAAATGCAGTGCCATAAATACCATATGAAATGCTGTATGTATAACCAATAAATAATGGAATAATAAAAGCACCTATAATTAATGTAATTACAGCTGAAATTATTTTATTTTGTAACATCTTTTCACAATCCTCTTATTTCTTAATGACCATGCGTCTTATAGATTTTTGTTAATCATTTCCTCCCCTCTTCTTTTATATTAAAGCATAAAAAACAAATTTTGGTAATCAATAACCTCAAATATTAAAGATAATAAATGCTTCATTATTCCCTTTCACCTCATAAATTCATACTAACGTTTTGACTAGTTGATACCCACTATTAAGAAAAGAAAAAAGCCACTGCTCATTACAAGCGTGACTCCTCATTTAGCGCGATATATTCACTTTTCAACATTGAAAAGAGGACAAGATCAACATATTTCCCTTTTTCAAATTCATGTTGTCTTAAAACACCCTCTTGGCAAAACTTTAATTTTTCCAGCAATCTGATGGATGCTTTATTTTCAGGTTCAACTTTCGCTTCTATTTTATTTATTGCCATCGACGTAAAAGCAAAATGAATAATTTTGCCTAAAGTCTCTTGCATGATACCCTGCCCCCAATAAACAGGGTGCAAATCATAACCCATTTCTATACGGTTATGTTCTTTTTCATAATTCAAATAGCCACATGTTCCAATCACTTTTTTCGTTTTGGCTTCTTCGATTACCCATCTTAAACCAATTTGTTCTTTAAAAATTTTCTCATACCAATTAATTTCAACCATTGCGTCATCAGGCGATTCAAATAAATTTAATGGAAGATACTTAACCACATTTTCATTAGCATAAAGCTCAAAAATATCATTACCATCATCTACTGTGCCTTTTCTTAGAATAAAGCGTTCTGTTTCTAATACGGGGAAATCTTTAAATTCGAACCCACTTTTCATCATAACTCTCCTTTTCACTATAGAGTAATATAATTGAATAGTACCATATTCTATTTAGGCAATTATTAAAATTATGGATGATTATTTCCTTTTTAGAGTTTTCTATTCTTACAATATTAAAAAGCCACATCTATTGGATGTGACTAGGTAATGGATTATTTATAATAAATTTCGTGATTTAACATTGTTACCAGATACTATTAACTTATTATTTTCTTCGTCAAATAATAGAGTGAATCTAAATTCGTTCATTATACTTCCTGTATACTCACTAAGTCTTAATGTAGGACTGACCCAAAACACAACTTCATTTCCATCCATTTTCCAGCCTTTTTCAAAGCCTTTGTGCTTTTCTTCAAGTCTTTCTTCGATAGATTGTCCGTTATTACTAATCGTATTTTTTACTACATCAATAAAATTAGTTTGTGCCTTCATATACATTTACCTCACCCCCACTCACACTCACAATAGCGCTTATGGTATTATATGGTTGCAAATACAAAATTAAAACAGTTAAGAACTTATATTCTGTAAAAAAAGCAACCACTCAACTATTAGTGAGGCTGAGCGTTGCTTCTAAATAATACGAAATTTACGTGAAGATTGCATGATAACCAACATAATGGTTATGCCAACAACGGGATACCATAATAGATGAGTAGGTACGATGAATATAAATACACCAAATATTACAGCTGTTAAAGTACTAATGATAATTGCTTGGACACTCGTAAACTTATCTTGAATAAAATAATATAAAGTGAATGGTAGTGCTAACGTAAATATCGGAATATAAATGGCTACAATAAATAATTTAATGAGCGATATTGAAAGTACAGCTATGATAAAACCTATTGATGTGGTAAGCGATTTTCCTATAAATAGGTTACCTGAGACATAACTATAAAGCAGAATAAGTAGAATCGCTAAACAGCTAGAAATCCCGATTATTAAAATAAATGAATGCCCCATAATGAAGGCTGCCATGGAGAAGCACACTAAAGAGACCAATGGCAATAGTAGTATGAAAGATTTTTGTCCTGTTTCAATATTCATAACATTTGTAAAGCCTACAAGAAATAATAAAGAAAAAGGAATCGCCAAATACCCTAATTCGATGTGGTTACTTAGATGAATATAATTCACCTCAAGACCACCAACCATTATCAAGACAAGTGAAGCACAAATTTGACTTATTAATCCCCAAATGCTTGATAGCTTAAAAGCCTGAGTAAGCTTATCGGCAATCATAATAACTGCGATGCCAATTAATAGAGCTATATATAACAACTTTTCCCCTCCTGAAATTCATTTTAAAAATTCGTACCTAGTTCTTCTTAAGTAACTTTATTAATGCGTGTTATTTCCTCTTCGTTGGGAGGTGTATGGCTTTCGAAATACCAAATAAATAGGCCGTCTAATTGATACTTTTCTACTTCACTTGGTGGCAGTATGACGGCTAAATCTAGTATAGTAGCATATCTTTCGCCGATTTTAATAAGTTGTTCGTCACCATTCCTAATGAGACCATAGATTAGACTATCGCTATGTCCTTTTAAATGATCCAATTTTTCATAGCCTCTCTCCTTGTCCATTGGGTCCCAAGTAAGCATCCCAGCATTCCATCCAAAGAGCCCTTTTTCAACATAAGCAGCCCCTATATTATTCGTATTTTTTATAAAAAAGAAGAGTGCCTTATCCTTTAGCTGTTAGCTTTGGATTAACACTAAATCACTATCCTTTGACCATAACGCTTCATGAGGTTCAGAGTAGGATTCTGATTTCGCTATCATCACCCAAACAAAGGCAATGAGGACAAATGAGATGATTAATAGCTCTAAAACACGCTTTAGACTTTTGGAAAAATTGTTTCCTGATTTCATTTAATGAATCCGATTTAAATCAATTTGATTTTTAATCAAATACGTTTGGAATTGCACATCTTCCTCAGTATAGTTGTCTGGGTTATGTCAAATTAAATTAAATTCAATTCAATTGAAGCTATAGTAGGCCTGTTGTTTCTTGGGAGAGGAGTAACAGCCGAAGTAACTTCCGAATCCTCTGAAATTTTAATAAAGGCATTTTTATAACTTACCGAATAAATCCTCCTTTATATTACCAAAATTGCAAATGGTATCAAAATAAAATTTAAAAGACCTTAATAAAGCTTTGAAACACTCTTACAGTATTCTTCTAACTCTCTCCGTGTATATAATGATGTGATAGGATATTCGCTTGAAGTTTCTATCGAATAGGTTAAATGAACGACTGCGTATTTATTCATCTTTTCAATCCAAAAAATCACATCATCATTATCTTCTCTTCTAGCCACCGCAATTGCCTCTTTCCCATAAAGAATATGTTGTTGTGAAATTTCTTTAACTCTTCATTTAATGATTCTGACATACCTCTTGAAATCTGCCACCACGGATCGTTCATAAAATGATTGACACTTTCTCGCATCTTAAATCATTACCTCTGCTTATTAAATTTCATCTAGCCATCATTAAAAAGAAGTAGCTGCTTGGCTACTTCATCATTGTTTTCAATTTACTGTCTCTGCTACCGAACGTCGTCGTACTGCCGTACATGGCCGTTCCCATACATAAAAGTAGGTCGTTATGTATTTGTGGGGTGTATTATTTTATTAATTGTCTCATAATAATTTCTTCGCCAATCCGTCCTATTAATCGCTCATTCGTATCTTCAAATCCTACCTTTAAATATAACTTTTGTGCTGGTATATTATCTTTATCTACAACTAAGACAAGCTCATCACAATGAGGGAATTCTGATTGAACAAACTCAACTAGTAATGTCATTCCCTGTTTTGCGTAACCTTTTCCTTGTTCAGCATGATTAATTGAAAGTGCCGATAATAACAAAGCGTTCGAATTATTAGAGTACTTCTTTACTCTTTCATTTGAATTCAATAGAAAAAAACCAACAGGTGTATGATCACTTAAAATTACAATACGATATTGTCCTTCATTGATTTCCTCAAAATTGCTTGGAAGCGCAGAGAATTGTTTTTGTTCCTCTGTAAGGACAAAAGTGTTTAACTCTTCTTTATATTCACTTATGAAATGCTTTAGTTCAACCCTGTTTAATTTCTCCATATGACCATTCCCCCAATCACTATTTCTATACTTTACCATTTAATGTGGTTTTGGTCATTTATTTATTTGAAATTTCTAAATAAACGATACCGATGCCCTCCATTAATGAACTGTTTGGGATCCTACTCATTGATTTTCAGTACCACTGAAAGCTAAGTGGAACATCAAATAGGTATTCGTCATATGCTATAGAATGTTCTTCTACTGAAGACACTGAGTCCGTAACAAATGGTTTTATGTATGCTGGCTATAGGTAAGCCTTTGCCTCTTTCCCTACTCCGGAATATCATTGGAATGAACACTTTTATTATAGAAAATTAGATTTGCACACACTTTAACTTAATAAGAAAGACTTTTTATTTTAGTTCTTATTCTATAAGATAGATGCTAACTACTTTCGAAGGGTGTGCTTATATGTCCTATAATTTCCAAATTACATCACCAAAAATACCTACTGATTTAGAAAAAGCTAATTTCCAAGCTATTTATGACGAGGAGGAACCTTATTTATCAAATTGCATGATCGCAGATACAGTCATTGATAAGGAGGTTGTTGAAAGATTAATCGTAGCTAAGGTTATTTTTAAAAATGTCACATTCATCAATTCTTCTTTTAAAAAAATGGATGTAACGGATGTCATTTTCGAAAACTGTGATTTATCTAACTTAAACTTAAAGGAAAGCCTTATACATAGAGTGGTTTTTAAAAATTGTAAATTATTAGGTGTGAATTTTTCCGAAGCTAATCTTGGAAATGTTTCTTTTGAAAATTGTATGGCAACCTTAAGCAATTTTCCTGAGGCTCGTTTAAAACAAGTATTATTCCATAACACCAACCTACAAGGAGCGAATTATTTTGATTCCTTACTAAAGAAAGTGGCATTTCAAGAATGTGATATTAATGAGGTTGATTTTACTGAAACTTCGTTAAAGGGGATTGATATTAGTACGTGTACCTTTAAAAGACTTCAAGTATCTCTCGAAAGTTTGAATGGGTGTGAAGTATCTTCTGAACAAGCTATCGGGTTTGCTTCACTGCTCGGATTAACGGTTAAATGATACGACCAAGCAATGATTAATACACTACTCAAAACAGCCAATTATAAATAATCATTTACGTTACAGGTAGCCATTGAAGTTTATTTCTTTTTGGCTACTTTTTGTTTTATGAAAAAAAAGCGTTTCTATTATACAGCCTTTTGTTATAAGGTAATCCGACTATTAGGAGGTGTCATAATGACCCTAAAGATTGTTAAAACACTTTTATCTATTATGATGGTGTTCATGTATTATTTGGGCTTTTGGACAGAAACCCTCACAATAAAAATTGTTATCTTCTTTCTTATGCTCGTCTTTATTTTCGAGGCAGGAATGGAAACAGGGAAGAAACAAAATAACAGCATTTAAAAAGGCTTCACTCGTTTTCCTTCCCTTCCCACCTACTTTAATTCATTTAAATATCAAGAACCTTTAGCTCTTGCATATGCTAGATTGACGTTTTTATCTTTTTTAATTAATTGCCCTTCATAATTGTTCTTTTCGCTTTCTTTATAATTTTTGATGTTTCTTTTGTTTCAGATTCTTTACTCCATTTTTCACAAAGCATTATGACAAAATCAGGTTGGGTTTTACTGGCATCATTTAACCAATTCCCTACAGAATCTTGTACATACTTTGATGGATCAGATTTCAGTTGGTTTAGAATAGGAAGGGCTTTACTAGGATTCTGTTTTAAAACTTCGATATGCTTGGCCCAAACACCACGAGGACGAATGACTTCAATAGAAAATCTTCGTATATTTTCATCCTCTTCTTTTGCCCATTCTGTTAAGAATTCTATACTATCATCAAGTTGTTGCGCTATTTCCTCTCTAATCGACATCCAAGAAATTTCTCGAACCCCAAAATGACGGTCCCCAGCGAATGGATAAATATATGCTAATTTTTCTTCCAAAGAGGAGCTTTCATTTTTATTCATAAATGCTGCCCAACAGCGAACACTATCAGAAGGATGCGTTGCAAATTTTTTAATAATATCTTCTTTTGTTCGTTCGTTTTCTTCGTTTATTGCTGTATTTAATAGTTCACCAGTTAAACGAATAGCCTTCATTCCCGATTCAGCATTCTGTTTTAACATTTCTTCTACTATACCTTCTAATTTATGAGATAATCCTATCTTAGGTAGGACATGTTTCACTAAAGAAATATGATTGACCCCCAACCATTCAGTTAAATTAACACTTTCTATTTCTCCTTCATTCAACAATGTTAATACCTCTTCAGGGATTTCACTAACTTTTCTAGCCCCTTTTCTGTTTACTATATCTATATGAATTGGCATGAAGATATCCTCCTACTATTAATTATTTTCCAAAGTAAGTTTATTATACTAATAATTTCTAATTAATTTAAACAAACTTATACATTTCCTTGAAAGAAATGGCTTAAATATGGACAAATATAAAAAAAGATTAGGACTCAAATTCATTGAGTGCCTAATCTTTTTTATATTTTCTCCTCATTGGGTTCCACATGCACATGAACTTCATATACGCCCTGCTCATGAATCATCTTATCTTCAACATGACAAGCTACATCATGAGCCTCTGTAATATCTAAATTTGCATCGACTAGAATGACAACATCAATCACTTCGTTGTTGCCATAATTTCTACCTCTAATTTCTTTAATTCCAATAACTCCGTCTAACTTTAAAATAATATTTTTGTAGTTTTGAAGTATGTTTTCATCAAATCCGTCAGAAAGTTCATGAGAAGCTTCTTTGAAAATATCCCAAGCTGTTTTACAAATTAAAAAACCTACAATAATAGCTGTTACTGTATCTAACCATGGCATATGTAATTGTGATCCAAATATACCTACTGCTGTCCCAATACTTACCCAGGCATCTGACAAGTTGTCTTTGGCAGCAGCCATAACGGCTTTACTATTTATCTTTTCAGCCAATTTTTTGTTATAACGATATACAAAATACATGACCAATGCCGATCCAAGACCTACATAGGCTGCGAAAATGTCAGGTGATTCTTTTCCACCTTGAAAAATGGAAGTACATGCACCAAATAATACTTGAATACCTACTGCCATCATAATAAAGGAAGCTACCATAGAAGCAATTGTTTCACTTTTCCAATGACCATATCGATGATCATGATCTGCAGGTTTTTGTGAAAGCTTAAGGCCTATAAGTACTGCAATCGAGGCAATAATATCAGTCGTATTATTGAGACCATCCGCCTTTAAGGCTTCTGAACCACTCATGTAACCAATTCCCACTTTTACAACAGACAAAATTATATAAGCAATAATACTTATAATGGCACCACGTTCACCTAATTTAAGATTATTGTATTTTTCTTCTTCCAATTCATTACCTCCCACTAACGTTCTGTTTTATCATAACAGCCCCACCCCGAGTGGGTCTACAGCAACCTTTTTGCCTAAGCGTACATTAGTGGAAGGGATATAAAAGAGTTGCTTACAGGAAAAATTCGTTTCCTAAAGAATCAGTCTTCGGCCACTCCAACATTTATTTCAATATATTATTTTCACCCTCATGAATTTCCTATTGATGCCTTCTAAGTGGTCTTAAACGCTGTCGTTTTTCATGTGCTATTTTCACATATACTGTAATCTTGAGGTGATTAGATGGGGACAAAAAAATTAGTCGGCAAGGCTCGTGAAATAAATTCTTTTGCAACTGGTCAACTACCTGCGGAAAATAATCAACTGTATGATAATGTCAGACCTACAGGCTCTTTTATTGCTTCAGCCTCCCCTCTTATTTTGTCATTTTTTTAAGGAGAATTCTGATGTACATATTAGCGATGTAAATAAACCGAAATGAGGTATTATTCCATTCGAAATGCTAAGCTTCGAGCACCATTCCAAGCATGGAAATTTTCACTACACATGGGGGACGAGCTGCTTGGTCCATTCTAGGTTCTCGACTTTCACGCTGTTCCTACAGAAGTCTCCGCTATTCGTTCCCAATGAACTTTTTTGGGAATGAAATAGATGGACAAGGCACCTTTAAAAACATAGCTCCTCAAATCCTGTTAGGACGAAAACAAGAGACAATCATTGATTTTCCCTCTTCTATTTGGGGGCGTTCTTCAAATGAATATGTTAACATCACAAAAGCCACCAAGAGGGTTCTTCTTCACGATACCTTTGGTTTACAGTAGATAGAGGTGTCTGTAATTCTTTATGTCATATTCGTTCTATCAAAAGTAAGTCGGACATTTTACATAAGCTTTCAAGTAAGCATTTGGTTACTTTTTATTTGAATAGCAAAATCAACCATTTCCTATAATTTAGTTTGTCGCAATAATTTTTCTTTCATTAGAGCTCTATAGGTTTGGATAAATACCTTTAAACTTCCTATAACGATACATACTATACATATAGAGAGAAAGGAGGGATACTTTATGAGTTATTACGGAGGCAATAACGGCGGCGGTTACGGTTCAACATTCGTTCTAGTTGTTGTTCTATTTATTCTATTAATTATTGTCGGCGCTTCAGTTTTATATTAATCTCTCATTACTCGTTTGTCCTATATAGGAACAAATTAAAATGATAGATAGCCATTTTAGAGCCATTTTTTCCATCCCAAATCACTAGACTAAAAATCTATTACCTTCCCCAACCATAACAATATTTTCAAATTTCCTTGTGAACCTCTATTCATGAACAATTAGAGAGGGGGAGTAATGCGGTCTGCTAGATTAAGGGGTGGTTATGGCTCTAAATCATCATTTGTTTTAATGCAAGCTTAAGTTCATGTCTAAATATTAAAGGCATCCAACACTTCTCTGATGATATTGTTCGCCTCTAATGTTCATAACTACTAATATCACTTATTCTATAAAGGGTCACTATCCTCTGTGACCCTTTTTAATTCCCGCCGTTATAGCTCATGTAGCTGCTAACACTATACTCTAATAGGACGAGATCCCTAGAATAATATGGAACCATTAAGCATTTAAATCTGTTATGGCAGGGATATTAATTTCCTTTACACATGAAGCGGGTGATAAATTAACCACACAGTGCACAATAGCTACAATATCTTGGACAGGGATACGTGTACCTTCATATAATTGGATGGCCTTATCAGCGCCTGCCTCATAAGGGACTTCTGCTGCTAGCTCCCCAGGATTAATGCAAGTGACAGAAATTCTGTCTTCTCTTAAATGTTCACGTAAAGCATTTGTAATGCCTCGTAAACCGAATTTAGATGTGACAAATGAAACCTGTGCATTGTTTGTATGGTCTAACCCTGCAGTTGAACCAATTAAAATAACCTTTCCATTTTTCGCTTGTCTTAAATTCGGTAAAAGTGCCTGAATATATGTAATAGTGGACGTTAGATTGATATTGATTAAATTTGAAATATCCTCGACTTCATCTCTATCAAATGTATAATCATCCTCAAATCCACGTTTTTCCCAAACCCCAACATTATAAATTAATACATCTATAGCAATATCTTTTAATTGTTCTTTTAATGACGGTATGTGTTGTTGGCTAGACAAATCAATAGAAAGCCATTGACGATTTACGCCATCATTGATATCTAAGCTTTTAGGTCGTGTACGTGAAACTACCCATACAGTATCCCCCTTCACGGGTAAGCCTTTTACAAAAGCGTCGCCTAACCCCTGACTTGCTCCAAATACAATAATATTTTTACTCATTTTTACCACCCTTTCCATATCAGCATTAATTAGTAGATTATAGTAACTTTTACATTAAGTCCATTATGAGCTAGACCTAGGTCATCATCATTAAAAACAATATGTATGAAATATGAACAAGCACATAGTCTAGGAGCCGCTATTTATAACGGCTTGGCAAATAAAGCTTAAAAATGTAAAAAACCAGGTACTCCGCAGAGCGCCTGGCTTCCTTGTATTAGATTGAGATTTAAACATAGTTATTGGGGTAATTCAGAGGATTTTTCAAACTCAAGTATATACCCATCTATTTTTGCTTTTTCTAATACTTCTATATATTCTTCTTTTCTTTCATCTAGTCTAGAATCTTGTGTGTTTTGATAACCCGGATATAGATTGTAATCTACTGGTTTACCCATAAGTCCACCTCTTATTCTCTATTTTTTTACTCATTATAGAATATATTGATATTTTCTGACAATTGTTTTCGCTATTTTTGATTACAAAGACTGACATGACATCCTAACTGTCGCCTTATAAAAAACTAGTATCTATACTTTATTACCTATATCATAGTATGTTCTAAAAGACTCACAAACCATAGGTATGGCCTACTTGCTTGTCTTAAGGAAATGGGGTAATTAACCAGCCAACAAAGAATAGAACCGTCATAAACAAAATAAGATAGCCACCAATAAAGATTCCCCACTTGCCTAGAGAACGACTGGGTCTCGAAAGGATCGCAATGAACCCAAAAACGATTGTCAAGGTAATGAAATTCTTACTAGTAAATGGAGCACCATAGCCAATGATAATCCAACTATTAACCATGATAAGCGTCCATAGGCCAATGCTAATGCTAGCCCAGCCAAAAACATTGAAAATAGTCTGCTTTAACGTACCCAATTCCATAATTTAACCTCCCCTAGTTTCATATGCTTAATCATGGTTAAACTTTGTAGCTGTTCAACCTCAGCTTTGGGTCCTGTAACGACAACCCCATATGTTTTCATATCATGCTGTTTTAAATAATGGATTCTCTCTTTTAGGTCCAGATTTTTATGAGCGGAAACAGCAGTAGCCGTCTCCTCATAATCAACTAGAAAATTTAATATGGATAAAAACGTTTGTTCATGAGAAGTAGCACCTTTAAATGGGGACCAATTTGTTTGATCTGGTTGTACAGGATAGCCAATAGGCGATACAACATTCCCATTTGCACTTAGCATGGTGTCTTCTACTCCTGTATAAATCGCTGCCCAGGTGACATCTACATTTGGCATTTGCTGAATAACTTGATCTACTGTATATAAATCATTGAAAGAAAGATACGCTTCTACAACGGTTTCATTAGGTAATCCTTTTAATTTCCTTTGCTCCTCAATTGTGTTAAATTCTCCTCGATTATTAGGATGTACTAGCCATTGATTCGTTTCAGTTGGATATTTTGGATACGATTTTTCCAGTTTTGAAGTAATCTTCTTTCCCACTAAATTATTTAACATAAAGCGTGTATCATAATGCTTCACGGGATAGACCTCGTCACCGATCTGCTTGTATTGCTCAAATGATAATCCCATCGAAAAGAGCGAAAATTCCATATCAAATTCAAGTTCCTCCAATGTCGTATTCGGTTCCGTTACATAAAGTGTCTGACTTGTCACATCCATTAAGGTTGTAGACTTTGTACCAAAGGCATAGTACAAAAAAGTGAGCATATAACAAGTGGGGACGATTAAAAGGGCAATCGTCAGCGTTGTTACAATCAGCTTCCACTTAGATGACGCAATGGCTTTTTTTATCACATTTGTTGAAGGTGCATCTCCTTTCTCACTATTCTTTGCTTGCTGTAATAATTGTTGATAAGAATCCACCTTTATTCCTCCCTTTTAATGAGTACGCGCATTTTTTTGCGACCTCGCGCTAAATGACTTTTCACCGTATTCACGTTTAATTGCAAAATGTTTGCAGCTTGCTCATTTGTACAGTCATGTACATCACATAACAAAATAATTTGCTTTTCGATTGGTTTAATTTGTTCAAGTAGGTTGATTAATTTTAAATAAGCATCTTGTTCAACGATGATTTGCTCTGGTGTATTGAAATGCATTTGATCAATTTTGTCGGAAGTTACATACCGCTTCTCTTTTCGTGTACTGTCGATATATGTATAGTAAGCTACTTTAAAAAGCCAAGGTTTGATGTCTTGAATTTCTTGACCAAGAAGGGTAATATGCGCTTTTGTAAATGTGTCCTGAAGCAAATCCTCCGCTGCACTATGATTTTTCGTAAGTGAATATAAATAGCGATATATATCATTCATATAGGTGATATATATTGTTTCAAGTTCCATCTCTTCCCACCTTTCAACCTATCCTCGTATAAAGGTCACAAAAGGTTGCAAATAATTTAAAATTATTTTAAATGTTTACTTCAAAAAAGTGGTAATACAATAAAAAACGGCAAAAATCCAAACATAATAAATGGATTTTGCCGTTTTATCTATTTTAGTTATCAGTCCGTTTACTTAAAAACACCATTAATCCATGTTCCTGATAGTCCAATTCTCTGTATAGTAAAACTGTACCTCATACACTTCTTCAGCATTCATAAAAGACATAATTCATGCTGACCTATTTAAATGTGCAAGAAAATGCTACGTTATTCAAAAATATTAATTAAGATATTTACCTTGTTTTGGGAGAGCAATTTGTTCAAAATGATCTACAAGTTTTTTTAGTTCCCTTGCCAATTCTTTACCTTCCATTGGTAATCCATGACCTGTAATCGCCACAGAAGGTTTTAAAGCTTCTAATTTTTCAACAGATTTTCGAGCGGCTTGCCAATTCGTTGTTAGATATCTAGGGGGACCACTAATTTCCTTTGTCTGTGTAATAACTTTATAAAGAGATTCTTGTTTGACAGTCACAAATGCATCTCCAACAATAAGTACTTTATCCTTTTCACGATATAATGATATATGACCTGACGTATGCCCTGGGGTGTGAATCCATTGAAAATCTGACATAAATGGGACACTACCATCTGATGGGATTGCTTGAATGT
The DNA here is from genome assembly GCF_049943995.1 of Lysinibacillus sp. VIII_CA. Classification (NCBI taxonomy): domain Bacteria; kingdom Bacillati; phylum Bacillota; class Bacilli; order Caryophanales; family Bacillaceae; genus Lysinibacillus; species Lysinibacillus sp. VIII_CA. Next base: position 355,078 of record NZ_JBNFXM010000003.1, on the reverse strand, counting down.
TTTCCCCTAAATTAATGGCTTCGTTTGGAAAAATAGGAGACATTTTTGCCACCAATCCGCTACTTACAGCAGGGTCAGCTACTGGATAGTCCTGTGTTCCAGTTAAATAGGGTATTTCCAAAGCATGAGCGTAGACAGGGATATTCCATCGTTTTATTAGTTCGATAATCCCTCCCACATGATCAAAATGACCATGTGTCAGAATAATCGCTTTAGGCTGAGCATTGGAGCCAAAGCGTTCCTCAACTACCGATATTATCTCCTCTGCACTTTTGGGCATTCCTGCATCAATGAGTACAAATTCTTTTGTATTTGGGTCACCATAAAGCACAATATTTACGATTTGAATAGTATATTGATATAAATCAGGCACTACTTCTATACCAACACCACTCCCAATAGAAGTTGCCGGAATAAATTTATAGTCTTCACCATACATTAAATCTTTGTCCATATTAACTCCTCTTTCTTTAGAGATAATGCCACAAACCTAGGTTTGTGGCATTATCTCTTATTTCTTTTGCTCTTTTTCTTTTTTATTTCGAGTTTTTTAGGATTCAATTCCCATCCAATTTCTCCTTGCTCTAATTCATTCTTTTCCTTTTCTTTTGTCAATTTATTCACCTTCAATAAGTTTTAACTTATCCTTCTAGTGATGTTCTATACTTTTAACTTTATTTTTCCCGATAAAAATATAACGTATAATTTGACAATAAACAGCCAATATAAAACCTGCGTAGTGTCTCACTACTTAAAGAGCTGCAGTGATTCGATCGCTGCGGCTTCTTTCTGTGCTAGCCGTTAATACAATAAATGTTCTAACAACTATTAATACCTCAAATAATTTTTTTAAAAGGGTATTTCATTTCTTTTTTCACTCATACTACCTTTGGTTAAATAAAGGTGAAAACCAGAAAAGGAAGTGAAAGTATGGGTATTCTTGGTGGAAATCCAAAAGATGAACCATTGCATTACGGTGAAGTTTTTAGTGTTTGGTCAAATTTAATTGCTGATTATGGTATGATTTCAGGCTATCAAACGTTTTATAATCACGCTGGGGATGAAGATCTTAAAAAAATTATTGAAGATATCATCGAAACATGTAGGGATGAAGTAAAGCAATTAGAAAAAATTCTAAAAACGAATGGTGTTGCTTTACCACCTGCTTCACCTGAACGACCTGTAGCAAGAATGGAAGATATCCCTGCTGGTGCTAAATTTAATGATCCAGAAATTAGTGCTGCACTGTCAGTAGACCTAGCTGCTGGATTAGTTGCATGTAGTCAGGCAATGGGCACTTCCACTCGAGAGGATATTGCTTTAATGTATGGCCAGTTCCATACTGCAAAAGCTCTTATCGGTGCTAAACTACTGCGTCTTAACAAAAATAAAGGTTGGCTTGTACCACCACCATTACATGTGAATTATCCTGAAAAATAAACCTTATTTCCCCCAATCGAGGCATGTAAATTATTTACAAAGAAGAATTAATGAACCTCATTAAACCTGATAAACCGGATCAACAAGCAGCACGTGTATTGCAAGAAATATTAGATGGTCGTTAAGGTAAAATGAGAATCATGATGCAATTCACAGCTCTAATTTCAGGGGCAAAGAAACACAATATGGTGATTTACTTCGTGGCGTTTTCCATGTAGAGCTTGTACAAAACACAATGATTCTGGGAATCTTCAGCACCAGGCAACAAAGGTATGGACCAAGCTCCTTCAGAGAAGCGGTTAGACATGTATACCCATACCATGATATTGGGTGCACAATCATCTTTAGCTGTCGATGCTCTCTTGGGTGTATGCCAATATCCTAAGTGTAGAAAGTTTGTTGAAATGGGCTATCCTAATGCTCCATTTAACTTTTTGTTAGACTCAACACTGCAGGATTCCCAGTACCAGTTATGCCAAATGCACATAGTTCTGGCCTTAAAGATACGCATCATTAATTTATACACAATCTAACCTGTAGCGTGCGACGACGTTACAGCTGTTTTTTTTATGTATAAGTAACCATAAATGACACACACTATAATGAAGTGTATCGCACGCACTGATTATGGCTGTGGCGCTAGTTGACCGTCACAGCCTCCTTATAAGTGATGAGTTACACCATTATAACTTACATAAGAGGTGTTTCAGTTGACCACATTAGGAAAATTACTGTATTTTGCTTTCCTTGTAACCCTGTTTTTAATTACAATGATTTGGGATTATTTCAAAAACGATAATTGGGCATTGTTCGAAAATTTATTCTTTTCCTTTTGGGTAGCAAGTTTTATATTCATGGCATTGCTACTTAGAAGTAAAAAAGTAGAAACGGAAAAAGCTAAAAATAGAAGCTGATTGAATAAACTTGTAGCTTCAGGCGTTGGAAGCTAGCTTCAGTATGAAGTTGAAATTGTTCCTAATTAAAATGGCGGAATATATAGCGTTTATGGACGCATAGCTTCAGGAACTATCATTACTGCCGAACGGTTTGTAAATTCGGAATTAACACACATTTTCTAAATGTTAGTTCATGCCGAAAAGCCTTATACTTCCGTATAGGGCTTTCCATTATTAGCTTTGTACCAGCTAGCTTCAGCATATTCTACTTGCTCCATGTATCCTCATGGGTAAAAAAGGTAATCCATAGTACCTTATACGATTATATCTAAACATTTATTAAAAAGAATAAGTGGATTGTCGCAAGAAATCCCATGGGATAAATGATAGCTCTTGAAAACGTATTTTTAAATTCGTTTCGAGGATGTCTTTCAAATAATAAGTGTAGGATTGTATGTATGATAAAGAATATATCAAGAACCCAAAAAGTTATTGTTTGATATGGACTGAATAGTAGGGAAAGAATAATGACATAAAGAAAAAGATGTATAACTATGAATACTTGATAAGCCTTTGAATCTTTCATATCTTTTAATACGGTAAATAATCGCCACTCTGAGCGCCTTATCGCATCCATTTCATGCAAAAGAAATATAGAAAGGTTTAATAAAAAAAGGATTAGCAATAAATCAGGCATATAAAACCTCCTCCATCTTTATATACCCTATATTACTACAAAATTATTTTTCAAATTCCGAGTAAATCCTCCGAAATATGTCGATATCAAGTCGCGAATAATGTTGGAATATAAGCTTGCATGCCACATTCTCCTTTTTATGATACAATTTACATATATTACATAAAGAGGTGATAGCGTGGAAGATAAAAAGGTGGTTTGCAAGTCCTGTGGTCATGATTCTTTTACGATTGGACAAGTTGGTGGCGATTTTAATCAAGGAAATATTAGGCCTATTGATTCTGTCTTTTCAGTTGGGTCCCCGTTTATTGTTACCTTTTGTAAAGACTGCGGAGAAGTAGCCTCTATTAAAGTGGAAAAACCACAATATTTTAAATAACCTCTAGTTAAATGGGTCACTCCCTCCGTTTCAGTGACCCCTAAGCGTTTTATAGTTTTCTTCTATGAAATAAGCCACCTATCACGTGTGGTCTACTTAGATTCTGCTTTTGCTATTGATCGATTCCATCTAGTCACTTGATAGCCCTTTTAAGTAGCACACTGGCTAATATTGCCCCCCTTGATCCTAAGCCACTTATTGTTACATTGTTCATCTTCTGTTCCCCATTTTTCAGTATGGTTACTTTAGTGTTCCACGCAAAATTCGGTTGTAGCGAGCTCTTTTCCATTTATAATTACGGCTAGCTTATGTTGGCCTGGGTAATGCTTGCGGGTTGTCAAGTCTTTAAAATGGTGACGCCGTGTATATTGGTGACCCTCTTTTTCGAAGATACGTTCCGTTATTTTAAATAGTTTTCTTGAAGTCGCTCCATTCGCTTTGACAAAATCTATCCCATATTCGATTCGGAGCTTCTGTGGTGTAGTAGAATTTGTCTGAACAGTAAATGCAAAATCAAGGGTTTGTCCAATCGACAACCTTTCTTTTCCTAGTGTTAACTCATGGACTGTTACGTCTGGAAAGCTGTCAAAGCCGAACAAGAAAAGTACCTCAGCATCTCCTTTTCGCAATAAACCACGACATCCATGCTTAATAATCCAATCGGTGATTGAACTTTCTCCGTGCCACTCACGCGCAAGCCGTTTCACTAGTTCGGGATGATCCTTGGAAATATCATTCAAATTATTAGCGACACTTTTCTGTACATAGACAGATGGATCCTGTTTGAGCAGGTTCAATATCGGTAAGATTGGTGACGGATCCAATTTGTAAATTTCCAATGCAGATGCCCAAGGTAGCCTAGGGCGACACCCCTCACTAGCTAATCGCCTGATATGAGGATTTGGATGACTCGCCCACTCTAACATTTGATCTATCATCTTTTGTGGGTCTTTTACAATAAAAGGCCGAACAGCAAACTCTGAGCTAGAAAATTCCGTAAACACCTCTAATCCATGAATGGAGGCTTGCCAATCATCTAGTCCATTTACTTCGACAAAATCAGGCAAAAATAAATATTCCACTCCCTTACATTTAGGTGCCATTTGTATCAATATAGATAATGCCTCACGATAGGATGTCGGTAAAGTTGTCCGTAAAGAAGTACTAATATGCCTAATACGTTGTTTGAATTTTTTCGTTTCCCATTCGTCGTCATAAATTAAATTCATGAACTTATGTGAATCAAAGGCAGGGTATTCACCCTGTAATATATTTATGAATTGATGAAAGAAATCGGTTGTATATTTACCCTCAAAAGTGTCAGCCATGTCCATTCCCCTTTAGTTATAGTTCAATTCGTTTAAATTAGCCGGAACTAGAAGTCTTTGTGTAATCTCCCGTGAATCAATCATAGAGACAAAAATTTGAAATGCTGACATAGACTTCAGCTTCTCCATAGCACTTCGAGCACTATCCATATCACCCCAATATATGATGTCCGTCCATTGATTTTCATTGAATGTATGTAGCAAAGTGCGGCCCTTAAATCCTGATATTTCAAGCTTTAGTAACTCCGTAAGTGCCGCAGCCGCCTGACAAAAACGATGCTTGTCAATACCCTCCTTCAGTTCAAATAAAACAACTTCCATTACATAGTTTTGTTTTTCTAGTTCCATTTTTTATCTCCTTTCGGCTTTTGATGATGAGGTCCATGTGTATCCTGTCATGATGTCAAAGCTTTATAAACATTGACTTCGAGTTTTACTATACGGGATAATGGTGACAACTATTGTCACTATTAATTTAGTTTTTTAGGAGGAGGAGCTTTCCATGCACAAGGCTCAAAGACTTATTCAGCTCATGATGAAGGTCAATGAACGTAAAAAGTTTACTATTCAGGAGATGGCTGAAGAATGTGGTGTTTCACGCCGAACAATGATTCGTGATTTAATGGAACTGAGTGAACTAGGTGTCCCGCTTTATTCCGAAGCTGGGCCTAATGGTGGTTATCGTGTTTTGCGTGAAAAAGTGCTACCACCTATCAGCTTTACCGAACACGAGGCAATTGCTTTGTTCTTTGCTTGCCAATCATTACATAATTACAAAGCTCTCCCCTTCAAAAATGAAGTAAATACTGCATTAGATAAATTTTTCTACTATTTATCAAGTGAGCTAAAGCAAAAGATTGAAAGTATGCAGCAACGTCTTCTTTTCTGGGTACCTCCTCATGAATTAGAGGTGCCCTTTTTAAAGGAATTATTGGATGCTGCACTTCAACAACAGGTCGTCACAATCTTGTATGAATCCGCTACTACTAAAAATAGAACGATTCAACCTCTTGGAATCTATACGATGAACGGGTTATGGTACTGTCAGGCTTATTGTTTCCTAGCAGAGGATTACCGAGTATTTCGAATAGATCGGGTGAAAGATTTTTCTTTTGCTGAAGATCAAAGTTTGAAATTAGATATGACGAATGAGCACATCAAGTCGTGGATTATACCAGCGCACGAAGAAAATATGTTCAATCTTGAGGTAGATTTAACCCCAGAAGGAGTAAGACGTTGTCAATCAGAACTATGGTTATCCCGATGGATAGAGCTTCGTGAGAACGGACATGGGAAGATACTCGCAACAGTGAACTCTTCCTTTACACCGTGGTTAGTCCATTTTTTTCTAGGCTTAGGCATGGAGGCTAATGTAAAACATCCTCCAATAGTACGAGAACAAATTAAAAGCAAATTACAGGAACTTATGAAGCAATACAATGAATGAAGAATAAAAACCAGGTTCTCAGAGCACCTGGTTTATCTTTGTTTGCCACAGCTTCAAATATTCATGTCCCCTCATTCCTATATGTTTATAAAATGCAATTGCATTGGTATTGAACTCCCAAACATTTGTTCTTAGCGATAAAAATATGACTGTTTTGATTGTCAGGCAAATCTTGAAAATAAGATTTAGGCATAACCGATTCAATACTTTTAAAAACAGCTAGCTCTTCCTTAACATGTTCCTCGTGCCCCTCACTCACAAGACTATTCACAGCATAATAATCCTTATTAGTAGCTGTATAAATAGAATCATCCCCCAAAATATCCCTTTTGATATATGGTAACCTAGGGCTCATTTCAAAAACCAATCATTTATCGAGATAACGGATGACGAGCTTTTCCACCTGTGTTTTCAATGCCTGATTAGCATAGCGGAGGACTACATCATTACCTGCCGTTGCAATTTGTACATCGCTAAAATATTCATCTACACGATGCCAGCCTACCACTCGTATATGTTGCTGGCTAAGCTGTCTTTTGAGATTAAAATAGTCTTGGCGCAAATCTTTTAATAATGCATCCATTAAGGGTACAAACACGATTTTCATTTTAAATTGTTCAGCAAATCGATAATCATGCTGTACTGACTTTACAGCTAATTCCAATAATAAATACTGGTGTACTAGCTGGCGTTGTTCAGCTTTAATCATAATAATCAGCTTCTAGTTGAGCTGATTGAATAAGATGGATAGGAACACGTTTTATTGTCAGTAGTGTTTCAAGTAACAGTTCGTTTGTCGATAGATTGATGGTATGAATGATTCCCGTCCAATGCATTACTTTTCCATCGCTCCAAACATTTAATTGAACGTCTTGCTGCCGCTGATAGGCTGTATCAATGGTTTGCTGTAACTCTTCCAGTTCCCATTCTGTCAGCTCTCTCGGTTGCGTTGTATAGACTTCTTTACATTCCCTTAGTAGGTCCAAATGCTCTGGCATCATCATAGACGCCCATTTTATATTACCTCTGTCTTTTATCATCCAATCACTCCTATGCCAAATGGCCGCCAACTAAGCGATCACGTTTGATGGCTGTCCCTGCCCCAGTAAATGAAACCGCTCGTAACAGCGCTGTTGCTCCAAACCTGTTGCGTATAGCATCCATCGTAGGTCCAATGAGCTGCCGTTGGGGCTTTCTTTCATCAAATAAATCCAACTGGATACTATGCTCCCTCTCAAGATTGGATATCCTTACCGTTAGCTGCCTTGCTGGTTCTCCCGCAAAGTACTCATCCAGCAATTCTATGCACGTTTTATACATAACAAGTGTTTCATTTGTTGGTGTATCCATCGTTTTAGATCGATGAAACCCTTTGGTCATCGCATTTCGGCTATATGAAAGACCCAGGCTGATTGTACGCCCAACAAAACCTGCATCTCTCGCTCGCTTCATGACATCTTCACACATTTCTAACAGCACTATCGATATTTCTTTTCGTGTATGATAATCTCTCATTAACATTTGACCCTTTCCAAAGCTTAATGCTCCATTAGTAATTAACGGTTCCCCTAGCTTTGATAAATCGATTCCCCATGCATGGTGATATAGCTGATTGCCCATAACACCAAATCGCTCTTCTAAGTCATTCAAATCTGCATTGGCTAATCCACCAACTGTTTGAATCCCCATCTTATTTAGGTTGGCTTCCATTTGTTTGCCAATTCCCCACATTTCAGATAAGGGTCTTACTGGCCAAAGCTTTTTGGGAATATCATCATATGTCCATTGAGCAAAACCAGTTTTCTTCGCTTCAAGGTCCAATGCCAATTTAGCCATTAACATATTTGGGCCCAGACCAACAGCACTTGGTACATTATATTGATCCAGAATCGCAGCCTGTATTTCTCGAGCTGCCTGTTCAGGTGATCCCCAAAGCTTTTCAGTACCCGTTAAATCAACAAAGCTTTCGTCTACACTATAAACATGTATGGCATCCACAGGAACATAATTAGCAATGAGCTTAGTAATGGTCATGGACATCTGTATAAAAAAGGACATTTTAGGTTCAAATAATTGGATATCTGGATGCTTCGGAATTTCGTACCGTCTACTGCCAGTCTTGATTTTATATTTTTCTTTCATTAATGGTGATGCAGCAAGGACTACACTGCCGGGTTGGTCGAAATTAGCTACTACAGCGACAGGCGTTTCTAAAATATCGATTCCATGTAGCATGGCGATACAGCTAGCATAAAAGCACTTCATATCGATACACATAATAGGTCTATTTGGCATTTCTTCATAGTTCATACAACCTCACGCTCTTTTCGGAAAACAGGAGTAACAGCGAGAATATTTTGGATGACAAAGGAACGCTTTGCTTGCCTCGTAAAACAGAATGCTTGCAATGAATCACCAACAATTTTAATGACTCTTACACGTCTTTTTGTGACGGAGCCATTTTTGGCTATATACATAATGTCCACTAATTGATTGCGTTGCATAGCTTTAATCAGTTGCTCTCTCATCGTAGTTTCCTCCACTATCTCTCAAAATTTTTAAAATTGGCTAATCACTTTAATTTAATGTAACTTTAGTTTCCATTCCTACAACTGTGCGTACTGGTAACGGCTTCAGGGAACCTGACTTTATCTCATTTTACGAATAGATTTCTCTGCACTTATCCTATGTAAGAACATCTGTTTGTATACATATTAGAACAAACGTTTGCTTTTTGACAAGATTAAATTTTTGGAAACAAAAAAAAGGAAAAAATAAATAGATTCAAGTTTTCACATATACTTTAACTTGTACGACGGTACAGGATTATTAAGGTGAAAGTATTAATAAAATTGCAGAGAAATGTGGATATATAATAGAAGTTTGTCGTAGTGAGGTTACATTGGAAATAAAAAGGGAATCATATTTACTCAGTCCAAACGTGGAACATGATTTCCCCCATTTCATTAGATAATTCGATTAAGATGATTTCCGATTAGAAATAAAAAAAGCAGAAATGCTGCTTTATCAACATTTCTACCTACTCCAGATTCATTTAGAACCAATTTTTTATATTACTCGGCGAAGTTGCCCATAGCAATCGAGATTCTATTCCAGCTGTTGATTTGGTTAATGAGAATTACTAAATCGACATATTCCTTCTCTGTATAATAATTACGAACTCGTTTATATACATCATCAGGTACACGCATTTCAGACACTAAAGTAATGTGTTCAGTTAATTCTAAAGCGACCTTTTCTTCTTCTGAATAGAATGTGCACTCTCTCCAAGCACTTATACAGTATAGACGTTGTTCAGTTTCCCCCATTTTTTTGGCATCAGCCGTGTGCATGTTAATACAGAACGCACAACCATTAATTTGTGAAGCACGAATTTTAATGAGCTCACGAAGTTTTCTATCAATACTATTCTTTTTCGTGTATTTCTCCATTTCCATCATTATCTTCATTGCATCAGGTGCAATGTCATAATAATCGATACGTTGTTTCATGTTACACTCCTCCGATTCAATTAAATTCCTTGATTTTGATGATAATTTAGTAAATTTCATGCATATTCAACCATGCCATCCTTGAGCAGGAAGAATTTGAAAACCACTTGTTTCGATTAAATTTACTCACTATACGGTCTCCCCACAAGAAATCAAGGATGACAATAATCGCCGATTAACTTAATCGTTGATTATCATTGTCTTTAATATAAGCCTGTTTTTAATTTTTGTCAAACTGATTTAATTTAGATGAAGTATTTTTAAGATATGATAATATACAAGATACATGTAAGTTTTTCTAAAGGGATTAGAAGTAGGTGATATGAATGAAATATAGCGTCATGGTAGAGTATGCATTACACAGTCTTGTCTATTTAATAGATGTGCCACCAGAGGAAAGTATCGGAATCAAGGATCTATCCGAATTTCAAGGACTATCCGAAACATATTTATCAAAAGTATTAGGTAAGCTATCTAAAGCAGGTATTGTCAGTTCAGTATCTGGTGTTAAAGGAGGATATAGGCTTAGTAAGAGGCCTGAAGATATTTCTTTTTGGGATGTTGTAAAGGCTGTAGAGGGTGAAAGTCCCATATTTCAATGTAAGAACATTAAAGCGAATTTTGCAAACAAAACTGGAAATTGTGATTCCTGTCCGTCAGCTACATCTGATTGCACCATTAATATAGTAATGTTAGAAGCTGAAGAACAGATGCGGAACTATTTACGAGGGAAAACAATTGCATGGTTAGAAGAAGAGCTTAATCGCACCTTGCCTAGTGAACGCATAGCAATGGCAAAGGAATTCTTCCACAAGAAAAATAGGTAACTCCCAAAAGTACAAATACCGAAACAAAGCACAGCCTCTTAGTGACTGTGCTTTGTTTTATTATTCATTATCGATTAAATCTTACAAGACGTTCAATTGGAAGACGTGAAGAACCATAAGCAGGTGCCGCCGCTTCACCAATTGCTAATAATAAAATAGGTATTTCATTTGCAGGTAATTCCATGTATTCCGCAAATTTAGCTTTATCAAATCCGCCCATTGGAACTGTATCATAACCCATTTCTTTCGCCAATAGCATAATTTGCATGGACACTAAGCCAGCGTCAAAGTGGACGATATTTTCTAATGTTTTAGGCGAAGCTGAACTATACATTGTGAATGCGTCCTGTGCCAGTTTTTTGGCAATCTCTTCTGGCATATAACCTAACTCCACATTTTTTGCATAGATTTCCTCAGCATTTACATACATCTCAATATCGCCAATGACAGCAATAATAGAAGAGGCAGTTTCGATTTGCTCTTGATTGAATGAAAAGAAATTAATATTTTTTTGTATTTCCTTATCATCAATAACAATAAATCGCCATGGTTGCATATTGCTTGAAGAAGGAGCTGAAGTAGCGTCTTGTAGTAGCTGCATGATTGTTTCACGAGATATTTTAGTATTCGCATTGTATTTACGAACAGATTTACGTGCCTGCATAACTTGTTTTACTGTTGTAGTTGATAACATATGATTTCCCTCTTTTTCAAAAAATTTAAACTGCTTTAATTGTTACATTGATATTGCCCATTGTCGCTTTTGAATAAGGACATACAGTATGTGTTAGCTCTAATAATTGCTGTGCCTCTTCCAACTCTACCCCTTCAATATGACCTTCGATGTCCACAGCAAGTACATAATCAAAAGTAGCTTGCTCCATTAACTTAACGGTTACTTGAATCGTTGAGGCATGTTTAAGCTTTTTTTGGCGTTTAATTAAATCTAACGCACTATTAAAGCAGGCACTATAACCCGCAGCAAATAATTGTTCTGGATTTGTCACATTGTCTAATTTTGAGCCTGGGGGTGCAATTTTTAAAGATAGTGATTGATCCTCTGCATAGGATGTACCACTACGCCCACCCTCATTAATCATAGTCGTTGAGTATAATTCTTTCATCATCAAAACTCCTTTTCTATATCCCGTATTTTAAATTGTAAACAATTTAATTTTTACAAATTGAATTGTACACAATTTAATTGTGTTTGACAAGTAGGAATTTTATTTTTAATATAAATGTTAATAGAAGAACATAAAGAGGGGATTTTTATGCCTAATCATTTAGATAATCAACTATGCTTTCTTTTGTATGCCACATCAAAGGAAATCATTAGACACTATACATCATTATTAAAGCCATATGATTTAACATATACGGGTTATATTACCATTTTAGCTTTGGAGGAAAACGAACAAATAACAGTGAAAGAATTAGGACAGCGTTTATTTTTAGATTCAGGTACATTAACACCATTACTAAAAAAATTAGAAGCAAAGGGATACATTTGTCGTGAACGTTCCAAAGATGATGAACGACAAATGCAAATCTATTTAACAGAGGAAGGTAATAAGGTTCGTCGAAAGCTACCTGAGGTATCACGTCAGGTCATGAAGCAATCTAATATTTCAGAACAGCAATTTATTCAATTGAAAAATGTTCTACAAGACATCATACACAATGATTGGGCCTTGAAAGACAAAAATTAAGCAAAGATCGTATCACCTAAAAATTTTGATTCATGCTAGTGGTAATAATTTTATACAGTCAACAGATAGAACCGTCATTGGACATTCCTTTCTTCCAACGACGGTTCTTTTCAATGGGCAATTTGTTAAACACATTCACTTATCTCCCCTCCCTTGATCCCGCAGTTCGTATCCTAGGATTTGGTCCAAACAAACTCACCAGCATATGGATGCTCTGGTGAAATACTAAATTTTATTGGGTTCATGGACAAAATCAAGTACTATAATGATAATAGGACGTTTTTTAAAGGAAGTTTTAAATGAAGAATAGATTTTCAATTGGAGAAATGGCAAAGCTACATAAAACCACCATAAAAACCCTTAGATATTATGATGAAATTGATTTATTAAAGCCTATGTACACAGATAAAAACAACGGTTATAGATACTATTCAACAGAACAATTTGAGCAATTAAATACTATACATTATTTAAAGGAATTAGGTTTTTCATTAAAGGAAATTAAAGGACATTTGGATCACAGAGATATCGACGACTTTTTGCATCTCTTAGAGGAACAGAAACGATTAACCGAGGAAAAAATCCACGAACTAGAACGAATTAAACGAAGGTTCCAAGATCGAATTAAGGATATTAAATTAGCACGAGAGATAAAGGCATTGGGAGTCCCTTTCATCATGGAAAAACAAGAGAGAAGAATCGTACGATTAATGGAAAAAATCAGTTCTGAACCACAATTGGAAGTTTCTCTGAGACAGTTAGAGAATTTGTCCAATATGAATTCTTCTATATTTATTGGAGGCGTTGGCCTAACCGTAAGTAGTTGCCATCTATTGGATAACCAGTTTCATGAATACAACTCTATATTTATTGTAGTCGAGGAAGAGGATCGGCAAAGTCCTTTATTGACCACGCTACCCGCAGGAAAATATGCCTGTATTTATTTTAATGGCAATCATAGTCATTCTCCTGTACATTATAAATCCTTACTGAATTTTATTAAAGATCACGGTTTCCAAGTAATCGGAGATTCTATTGAAAGAACAATAATTGACCATTACATTTCAGGAAGTAAAGAAGATTACTTGACAGAAATACAAATACCAATAAAATGTTGACCCTCCCCTTACAGGAGGGTTTATTTTTTTACGTAAGAACAATTTTTAAAGGAGAATGAAAAATGTTAGGAACGATATTTAATACAATGATGATTATAGTCGGAAGCATCGTTGGAAGTATTTTTAAAAACGGGATAAAGGATGAATACCATCAAATCCTCATGCAGGCCATGGGATTAGCAGCGATGGGATTAGGTATAAATGCACTAGTTCAACATTTACCTGCCAGTAAATATCCGGTACTTTTTATTGTCAGTCTAGCTATAGGCGGATTATTAGGTCAAAAACTTAATTTAGAATCAAAATTTAATACGTTAGTGAATAAATACTCTAAGGGGAATTTAGCTGAAGGATTATCGACAGCGATCTTATTATTTTGTATTGGATCATTATCTATATTAGGTCCAATAGAGGCTGCATTAAAGAAAGATTATACCTATCTGCTTACGAACGGTATATTGGATGGAATTACTTCGATTGTTTTGGCCACTACATTCGGTATTGGGATAGCTATTTCAGGTATTGTATTATTTCTATGGCAAGGCTCCATTTACTTAATAGCTAGTTTAATGGAGAATTCCATCAATACTGATCTTCTAAATGAATTGACGATTATAGGAGGTATATTGATATTAGCGTCTGGTTTAAGTATTTTAGGTATAAAAAAATGCAATACCTTAAATCTTTTGCCATCATTAATAATCCCTATTATTGTGTTTTTGTTTATACATTAAAAAGCCATCAAAAAAACCATATGTCTAATTTGCTCAGGCACAAAACAATTGCGTGCTTGGGCTTTTCCGCTTTTCTTAAGAAATCTTCATAAATATTCTCTCTAATTATTAATAATTTCCATTTACACTATAAAAGTCGACATTACTAAGAATTCTCTCACCTGAGATGTAGCATTTGAAAATTATTATTTGATAAAGGAGTATCACACCTTGGGAATTGCAGAAATCATGAGCAATATTAAAATTTTGATGTTGCCAGTCATCCTAATTATTGGCTTTGAGTTTTTACTAATTGCACTTTATTACTTTTATTATCAAAGGCGACGAACAGATCGCCATAAACAAATCCCTGTAAAGAAGCTTCTTCTTGGCGCAATGTTTATCGGATATATTGTGTTTGTTTTAGAGCTAACAGTTATTGGTCGTGGCACTTCACATTACATGCAGATGAACCTACAACCATTCAGCGGTTATATAGACGCGTGGAAAAAATACTCTTTACGTGATCTCCAAAATTGTCTATTTAATATATTAATGTTTGTGCCATTAGGAATGTTCTTGCCTTTACTTATGGCTAAATGTAAAGAGTTTAAGTGGCTACTTCTAGTAGTTGTGGGGGCAACAGCCTCTATTGAAACATATCAAACACTTTCAGGAGCAGGGATTTTTGAGCTTGATGATTTAATCAATAACTCACTTGGGGGTATTATTGGCTATCAATTATACAAACTTGCAGTTTCTATTTCCAATCACAAAAAGGTCAAGGTGAAAAGTCTGATTGGAAACCTTGCTATCCCCCTATTGATGGGCTTAATTTTTATCGTTATGAGCATTGTCTACGCCCAACAAGAGTTTGGTCATTTAGCAATAAACGCTTATACAAAATCAAAAATGTCAGATGTTCATGTATCCACTTCATTGGAATTAAGCGCAGCATCAATTGTTGCTCCTGTCTTTAAGAAAAACGTTAAAAATGATGACGTAAAAGACCTGTTACAACAGAAATTAGGATTATTAGAGGTGAGTACATCTAATAACCAGGACAATGACGAGACTTTATTGGAAGATAAAAATGAGGTCCCCTATACATTGATTACAAATGATTCCGAGGGCCAATGGTGGTTAACCGAAAATAATTATACCCCAGAGCAAACTTCAGCTGTAGGGCAAGAAGATAAGGCGAAATCATTGATGGATGAACTTGCTTTACTACCTCAAGATGCAGAATTTGCTGTACAGGAGAATGGTGAATTTGAATGGACATTACCAGACCG
This sequence comes from Lysinibacillus sp. VIII_CA, assembly GCF_049943995.1. Taxonomy (NCBI): domain Bacteria; kingdom Bacillati; phylum Bacillota; class Bacilli; order Caryophanales; family Bacillaceae; genus Lysinibacillus; species Lysinibacillus sp. VIII_CA. Next base: position 339,714 of record NZ_JBNFXM010000003.1, on the reverse strand, counting down.
CACCGATGTACATAAAGATTACTGGACTGGGGATGTTAGTCTTGGTCTTAAACCGGATGGTCACGTGTATTCATTAACCTACAGCCTTCATGAAAATCAATTTATACGGGAGGTAAACATACTATCCCCTACAGAGGTATATGAACGGATCAAGGAAGGCGATTTTCCTCAAATAAAGTATAATGCGCTCGTTCAGGAGGAAGACCTTATTATAAAAAAAGGAGACCATATAGAGATTGATTCAATTGAGCTTTCGTATATGTATGATACAAAAGGTTTCTATCAGCCCATATACAATGTTGCAGGAAAGTTCAACGGCAACGATTGGTTTACTTTAATTCAGGCAAGAAAGTAATAGCTCATTCCGAATATTTGGGTCCAATTAACGGACAACCGGGCTTTCCATTGTAATGAGCTCCCTATTTGAATGAATTATCCCCTAAAAAATAGACAGCTTCCTAAGAGTGGAGCATGTTAGGTTTGGTAGTATATTACTCAAATATTAAAAATGACAAAAGTCATCGAGAGTGAACTTCTCGATGACTTTTGTCTACAGTCTGAAAGAAAAGTTTAGGCCTTCTTTTCTTTCGGGTACCCAATGAGAATAGCTATCATACCACAAATACCAATAAGAATAGGATAGAACGCGTATGGTAAGATACTCACTGGCGATATTTTGGCAACGCTTGCGGCTACTAGGAATTGAGCTCCGTATGGGAGAAGACCTTGAACCGTACAGGAGAAAATATCTAAAATACTTGCGGATTTTTTCGGCTCAATCTCATACTGATCAGCAATATTTTTGGCAAGCGGCCCAGCAATTAAAATAGCAATTGTATTATTGGCCGTAGATAAATTAGTTAGGCCCACAAGACCAGCTATACCTAATTCAGCGCCCTTCTGCGATTTAATCCTGCGTGTTACAAGGCGGAGCAAAAAGTCAATTCCTCCATTAAATTTAATAACCTCCACCATTCCAGCTATTAATATAGCTAGAAAGGCGATTTCAAACATACCTTCCATTCCTTCGCCAATTTTTTGTATAAGGCTCATTAGGTGATAGCTGCCATCTGCTAAGCCAACTGCACCGGCGAGGACAATCCCTAATGCAAGAACGAGGAAAACATTCATTCCCGATAACGCTAAAATAATCACTAAAACATAGGGAACAATTTTTACCCAATTATAGCTTAAATGCTCTACTTGAGCTGTTCCACCGGATGTCATAAACCCTAAAATAATGCTCGTAACCATAGCTGCCGGCAATACAATCCAAAAATTGACCTTAAATTTGTCCTTCATTTGCGCTCCTTGTGAACGAACGGCAGTAATAGTAGTATCTGAAATAAAAGATAAATTATCACCAAACATTGAACCGCCTATAACCGCTGCTATCACTAAAGCAATAGATAGCTCAGTCTGATCGCTTATCCCAACTCCTATGGGCGCCAGTGCAACAATTGTCCCCACTGACGTACCCATGGATAGAGAGATAAAACAGGCAATGATGAATAAACCTACAACAAGCAAGTTTTGCGGAATAATTGATAATGCAAAGTTAACAGTGGAATCTACGGCCCCCATCCCCTTGGCTACCTCTGAAAATGCCCCTGCTAATAGAAAAATAATAACCATCAGCATGACATTTAAATTTCCAGCACCTTGGCAAAAAATATCAACCTTCCGTGAAAACGATTCTTTTCGATTCATCGCTAGAGCCACAGCTCCCGAAATGCTAATAGCTACAATAACAGGGAAGGCATAAAAATCACCCGTCATAACCCCTGAACCAATAAATAAAATTATAAAAACAACAAATGGGATTAGCGCCCATGGATTCTCTCTCCTCATTGTTTACCTCCCAAAAATTAAAAATCAGCCCTATTTTTGTTTGTTCACCATAAAAAAGGCCTCATCTTGAAATAACAAGAAGAGGCCTTATAGTTAAAACGCTCCTCTTATCTATCAAGGACATTGCTTGCTGGATTTGGCACAGTAACTTAATAGTTCCGCTGCCGAGATTTCATCGGGCCAGTCCCTCCATCTCTCTTGATAAGAAGAAAAATATTATATTATATTTTTGACACAATATTAAAATACTAAAATAAAACATCCATAATTGCAACATGTTTTTAATTAGAAAAAATTTCTTGGCACTATCTTTAAGGTCCAGAATTCAACTTTTTAGATTAATATGAAGCTTTGTATAGACACATATACCGAAAATATAAATGCGCCAACTAGAAAACAACCATATAATTTTCTCTCTCTCCCAAACTCTTTAATTCCTAATGTTAACATAAATAAACCTAGGAAAAGGATCATTAAGAAATTTAGGCGGTATTCATATGAATAAGTCCATAAACGGAAAGCGTGATGCCTATCGTTGATAAAATAATTTGTACTGTTTTTAACAAAACGATTCCTCCCTTTTTGCTTAAACAAATACTGTCAGTTATCTAACTTTTTTTGAATAAATAAATTCTATGATAGGTGATATGACCAATGTAAACCCAACGACTAAGAACAAAGGATAATTTTTCATGTCATTTAAATTGGAGACACCCTCTGAAGCAAAAAAAATTAGACAAGCTAAAATCATTAAAACATACTATCCAATTTTAGCATTGTGTGCTTCAATATGCTTATCCAGTTCATCTTTAACTTCTTTAATACCGCTATGGTTACCCGAAGAAGAATAAGGAAATAAAGCTAATTATAATAGAACCTCCATCAATTATTCCGAAACGAATCCATCTGTAGAGGGTAAAACTAACAATGTACAAACATATACAATGACTAAAAGACCGATTAATTTTTTCGATTGATGCATCCTTTGTCTAACCTCTATAGTGACAACTATTACCATTTAAAAATTGATTTATAATTTTAAAAAATCCAACAATACCCATTTAAACAATCATTTGTAAAATTCGGTTCGCTCAAAAAATCTATCCCTTTATGGCAAAACGGGCCATGGGAATTTCAGCTCTCGCCTCTTTTTCACAACTAATGACATTCGATTAACAAAAAATAACTTGTTGGAAGTATGGCTACGTTTGTAAGATAAGGCTAGCTTGCCTCATAAATTAATGTTCTTGAAATCTCAGATAAAAACAAAAAACCAGATGCTCCTCATAGAAGAGCGCCTGGTTTTATTGTGAAAGTGAATCTTACTAATTTACTTAGTTTTGATTCGTATTAATACTACGCTAAGTTAAGGCGTTGAACAAGTTAAAATATTTTCCAATCTAATTTTTGGGGGAATTCTTGTTTTTTCGAGCATAGGATTTACTCATTGCTATGTAATTTTCTAAAGTTCATGATTTTCATAAAAGTAGAAAGGCAACAAAAAAGACTAGATGCCTACATAATTATGTAAGTTCTAGCCTTTTAAGTGAAAGTGAATCTTACTAATAATATTGCTTAGCTTTAGATTCAATTATGAATACGAAAAAACAGCTAAAAAGTTTCACTATTTGTCCTATTTTTTCGTATAAAATAGGATTGTCTGCACAAAAAGACCAGGAAATCACGGAATAAGTGAATCCTGGCCTTTTTGTGAAAAGTGAATGTTACTAGCTTGCTTTAGTTTTTGTATTCTACTAGTAAGGTAGACGGTTGACGTTGCGATAAGTTACATAAAATTTAAAAATATTTTAAGCTTTTACTTGAATAGCAAAATCCCGCTGCCCCACCTAGTAATAACGGAAAGTTATACCTCCCTTTTGACATTGTATAGCTGCCTTTTTCAGTGTCTTTGAATGGAGATGGTTGCTGTAAAAAGAGGTATGAAATTTCCCATATGCAGTTGTAGCACATATATCATTCACCAGAAGTCTACGGTGCATTTCCACTTCCTCGGGATTGCTCCTTGCTGAGAATCTTTTCTTTTACATGAATCAACTTCATCCGACGACTTTGCAGAATGAAGTGGGTGCCAATTAAGACTCACAATTACGAGAAAAGTGACTCTTTTGAAACAAGGCTTTCAGTATAAAAAACATTTTTTAGTCACTTAGGTGTCTCCTATTACTTAACGAAAGAACAACTGGCTAGCTTAATAGACCATCTTTTTGCCCTAGTTCTAGTAGGCAGTTCACTTGTCTTGGACTATGGTGATGAATCGTTATTTATGAAAAAAGGTATCTCTAACAGAGTAGAGAATATGGTGAAGATGGCGGCAGCTGGTGGTGAACCAATGAACTCATGCTATGAGGAAATGAAGAAGACGCTAGATCAATCAGGGCTACTCATCTATCTCTATCTGCAATTCAACAGCTTTATTTTCAACATCAAACTGATTATCTATCCGCTTTTGAAACAATCCATTATCTTCACATTGTTAAAAAGTAAAGTATAATCAAATCATTTTTAAAACAATTCTTAATTTTCTATCTATTTCCCAGGCAATTAACTATTTCGATATAATATTTATGTATATGATAGTAGTGTAAAGCTAATTAGCCTTACACCTCCTAGATTTGTTACTAGGGTCACTGTTATAAACAGTGACCCGCTTATGATTGGCAAACCCCTAAAGGATTTCCATCTAGATCATAGAAGGTGAAAAATTTTATTTGTCCTTCTCCTCCGATAGGATTTACTTTCACTTGTTGCTCTACTAGTGATTGGTAGGTATCTTCAATAGTTGAAGATAGGAAATTGAAGTATTTCCCTACCCCAAAATGATTATCTGGAAAATGTAATGGTTGATGATTCTCCGTTTTGACTAAGCATACGACCGTAACAGATTGTTCCCCTATTTTCATGACCGCTGCGTCTTCTTCAATATTTAAAAGCTTAAACCCAAGCTTTTCCTCATACCATTTAACTGATAATTGAGGGTCCTTTATCGGGATAAAAATGGCCTCTACTCCATTTAATAATGATCGCATCCCTTTTTTCCTCCTATTTAAAATGATGTATATACTTTTTTCTATTAATAGACGCTTTTGTCCTCTAAAAAAATTTCCCCCGTACTCCTCTTCTTGTTTATTTTCCCTATTATTTGCTTATCCTAATTAGTATCGGAAATGTCTTAGCCCTTTTCCTAGAGGAGGTGCCAATCATTAAACACACGGTGTCATTCTTTCTCCTACTTCTAACCGTTTTGTTGTTAACTGGATGTTGGAATAAGCGAGAGTTAAATGAATTAGCTATTGTCACTGCTGTTGGGGTCGATAAAACAGACGAATTTATAGAGCTATCCATTCAAATCGTTAACCCAAGTCAAATAGCGACGAAGAATTCAACAAGCTTTCAAGTCCCTGTTGTTACCTATCACGCAAAAGGGAAAACCTTATTCGAAGCTATTCGGAAATTAACAACGCAGACGCCAAGGAAACCCTATTATGCACATACTCAAGTTATTATTATTGGTGAAGAAATGGCTGAATATGGTATGAATAGTATTTTAGATTTATTTCAAAGGGACCCTGAGGGAAGAAGTGATTTTAATATTATTGTTGCCCATGAATCAACAGCGCAAGATATTTTAAGTATATTAACACCGTTAGAAGATATTCCTGCCAGTAAATTGTTAAAATCCTTAAAGGACTCTGAAGATGCATTGGGAACAACTGAATCAGTGATTTTAGACGATTTAATCAATTCTTTAGGGAGTATTGATCATAGTGCTGTTCTGCCCTCCATTCAAATACATGGAGATGCAGATGCAGGAAAGAGTAGCTCCAACATCGAAAAAATGGATAGTCCTGCTAATTTACAATACGGTGGACTTGCTGTTTTTAAAAACTATAAGCTTATAGGCTTCTTATCAGAGGAAGAAAGCAGAGGCTATAATTTCTTACACAACCATATAAAAGGTACCGTTCAAAAAGTCCCTTGTTCGGAAAAGGGGAAAATATCAGCGGAAGTTTTAAATTCTTCTACAAAAGTTACTGGCAGCTTTAAAAATGATAAACCCTCCATCCATGTACAGGTTGAACTTGAACAAAATATAGCGGAAATAAGTTGTCCATTGGATCTAACAAAGCCAGAAACTATTGATACTCTTAATAAAGAAACAAGCAAGTTAGTTCAAGCGAATTTAGAACAAACATTTCACACTATTCAAAAAACCTATCAGGTTGATATTTTAAAGTTTAGTGAGGTACTACATCGCGAAGACCATCAGGCATGGAAACGTATTAAAAAAGATTGGGCCACGCTTTACCCCAATCTCCCCGTGCATATTGAGGTAAAGGTGAAAACAAAAGGCATTGGTACAGCTAGAAAGCTAAAAGTAGGCTAGAGAATAAAAAATGACCAGCCTCTCCTTGAGAGTGCTGGTCATTACTAATTAGCGTATAGCTTCAAATGTAATGAATGAAGAATTTTCATCAGGCTGCTGATGAAATGTGTAATCACTTTGGGCGTTATTTTGCACTATAAATAAAATATAAAAAGTCCAATTTCTCATTATATAAATTGAGAAATTGAACTTTTGTAGTTACTTCAAAATAGCGTCTATTAAAGGAAAAACATTTTCGCTATGTGTGATCCATTAAAGTATCCCCGCAAGGCCAAGTTAGGATGAAAAACATTTAAGGGGTGTTATTGGTTTCGCTAAATGAAAGGCTTTCTAAACGATCAATCAATTGTCGGAGACCTGTTTCATCAGTGGCATAATGCCTGACATCCTCTCCCAATAGTTTGTCCGCCTGTTCTCTTGTAAACGTAAAGGTATTAACCATTCCATCGTTTTGGTGTGGGCTGTCAACAATCGAATAGGTTATAATATCGACGTTATCAATTATACTTAAGAGGAGAATGGAATTACGATAATAAATTTCATTATTTATTTCCCCCTTATCTATCCCGGGAACAGAATCATTCATTATATAATTGACAGTTACCTCATAAGGCTGAGCTGTTGTTTGAAGTGCCATCCCGTTCCATTCAAGACCTGTCGGTTCGGGCATTCCACTGAGAAGACCGCCTACCTTACTAGCGTTACCTACATAAAGAGTTTTGTTCTCCATTAGCTTTTCTAAATTATATCCAGAATATAATGACTGCAAGGGTCCCTGCTGCAAAGGCTTGGGATTGGCTGTACATCCTACAACTAAAGTTGCAATAACGAGTATATAAGCTGCAATCATCCTTTTAGAAGGTTGGCGGTAAGTAAGAATGTTTTGAATTCTTGCCTTCACATTGCTCTCTCCAAAAGCAATTGGACTACCGGTTAGTCCCCCCTTTTTACTAACAGAAAGTGTAAGCAATGAGGTTGAATAGCTTCCTTTAATCTGATGCCCCATTTTGTTAACAACACTTTCATCGCAGGACATCTCCATATCTTTACTCATAAGAGCATAAGATAACCATATTAGCGGATTAAACCAATGAATGATGAGGAGCATAAATGCAAAAGGTTTTATCAGATAATCACGTCTCATAATATGAATCTTCTCGTGTAGTAAAATGTAAGACAGCTCATGATCACTCATGCCGATTGGGATATATATTTTCGGTTTCAGGAAACCGCAAACAAAGGGTGTGTCAATCTGATCTGTCTCATATATATTATCCTTGACAAGTGTTGCCGTTCGGACCTTAACTAATATTTTCAAATACGACAGAATGCTAAAAAGCAAAAGAATGACTATACCTGTAATCCAAATTAAACTTCCAATCCACACGATGATTTGCATGGGGTTTGCGCTTGCCATCGGGGTAGCCACTGGATAGGATGAGTTTATAAAATAGCTTATCTCCTTAATTCCAATATCCACAACTGGATTTTTTTGCATCCCGATTTCTTGGGGTACAAATTCCATGAAACCTGTGCCAGTTTTCTTTTGGAAATCTACAAGACCTAATACACTTAAACTTGAGGTAAAACTAACAGGGGTGATCAGTCGGATGGCTACGGCTACCCATAGAATATAAGAAAATATTTTAGGAGCTCTTGTCAAAAGAAATCTCACCAAGATAACCGCAAGTGCAACAAAGCTTGCGGTAATGCTCATATTAAGGATTACTAGAAACAGGTTCATGATTTAGCTGCCTCCTCAATAATCCGTTTCAACTCTTCGGCTTCCTCATTAGAAATGCCCTTTCCACCTAGAAAAGCAGTTAGAAACTGCGGTAAGGATCCATTGAAGGACTTTTCAACAACCATCTGACTTTCGTATTTCTGTGCGTCCTCTTTTTTAACAATGGATGTGACCGTTGCTTCCTCATTTTTAAGGACTCCCCGTTTACATAACTTTCTTAAAACAGTATAAGTCGTTGATTTCTTCCAGCCAAGTACTGCTTGGCTTAGCTTTACAAGATCAGTAGAATTAATAGGTTCGTTATCCCAAATCAGGCATGTAAATTTATATTCGGCATCGAACAATTTATACGGCTCCATTCTGACCACCACCCTCCTGTTAAGTTTATTGAGATAAACCTCTCGTTGATTAGTTTATCGTAATAAACTCATATTGTCTATAAACTGAAGCGTTTAACTTTACTCCTTTTTATAATACGGAATTTTTATACCATGTAACGAAACTCATTGTAATGATGAAGGCTTTAATTGACAGTGGCACACCCATTAAAGATGTGCAAAATAACTCCTAAAGAAACATAGGTCCACTATAATGTAAAAATTAGCACAAATTATCAAGAAATATTTCCCTTTAAATAGTACGATGAGAATGAGAAAGGATGACCGTATGGATTATTTTGAAAGAATTCAAAACGCTATAGAATATATAGAGGATAACCTACAAGAAAAAATGTCGATCACAAATATTTCTTCGCAATCGTATTTTTCAGCCTTCCATTTTCAGCGACTGTTTCAGGCGATAACTGGATTTTCTGTACAGCAATATATTCGCAATAGAAGGCTTTCAGAAGCGGCCGTTCTATTAATAACAACCTCCCAATCTATACTCGAAATAGCGATTAGCTTTGAATACGGTTCTCAAGAAGCATTTACACGAGCATTTGTTCAGTACTTTGGGATAACACCGACTAAGTACAGAAAGCACACCTATTCTATTCCATTGCAAAATAAAATAAACTTTTTAGATTATAAAATAGATGGTGAACTTCCAATGCAAAAACCTACAATCGTACATTTAGGAAAAAAGTTAATCACCGGCTATGTCTATCCAACATCCTTACAAGATGAGAGGTATTATGAAGAAATCCCAGGCTTTTATCATGATTTTGGTCGTCAACAATATTATGACTGTATTGCACAAAAAGTGGCCCCTAATGTGGCATATGGAATCTCTACAAGCTTTCACGAGGATGGTCAGTTTTCCTTTATTGTTGGTGAGGAAGTCCAAGCATTTGAGGAGCGTATTCAGCAAGGATTTACGCATTTAGAATTACCCGCTGGTCAATATGCAGAATTTATCTTGAATAGTAGTGCAGAAGGTATTCAGAATACAAGACGTTACATTTACGGGGTATGGTTGCCGAATTCCAATTATGATAGAGATATGGGTCCTGATTTTGAAATAACAGATGTCATGCAATCTATCTATCCATATAATCTGAAAATGAAAATTTACATTCCAATTAAAGGCTAAGAAAGGAGCCAAAAAAATGATGATTGAAAAGGTTTTTACTCAATTCCCTTTGCTACATACGACTAGTCTAACATTAAAGAAAATAGAAGCGTCTCATGTGGAAGATTTGTTTGCCATCTATGATAATAATAAGGTTTTCGAGTTTTGTGGTATTATTCCAAAACACAACCTTCAAACCGTTCAAAAAATGATTGGGCATTTCGAAAGAGACTTTAAGAAGAAAAGTAGAATAAAATGGGGTATTTTTGAAGCGTCCCATAGTAATAAATTAGTGGGTATTATTGAAGCTATGGACTTTAATCAGAAAGTAAATATGGTGACAATTGGATATTACTTAGCAGAAGATTTTTGGGGAAAAGGCATTGCTACGAAGGCAGTTGAAATGGTCGTGAATTATCTTATAGAGGAGGTTCAGGTGAATCGAATTCAAGCTGAAGTCATGCCATTAAATGAACCTTCGAAAAAAGTACTACTAAAGAATGGCTTTATCAATGAAGGTTTATTACGACAAGCAACATTATGGTCTGGCAAAGGCGTTGTTGATCTAGAAATATATGGACTACTGAAAGAAGATTATGTAAGTCATTTAAAAAACTAGACTCTATTTAGGAGTCTAGTTTTTTCTTTTAAATGACAGTTAGATGGACATATTACCAGCTCAAGATAGCTCTTTTACATAGATTAGAAATAGAAGATTGGCGCAGGAATTAACATTCAAACCATAAAGGAGCGTTTCAAGAATGGATGAAAATCGATATTTAACAAGATTGGATAGAGATTTAGATAATTATCATAAATTTTCTAAATGCTATTGTGAATCGAAGAACTATTGCACAGGTCACTATTACGGCATAGATGAAATGGCTGAAGATGATTCTTATCGCATCAAGTATTATAATAGTTCTCAAGACAGAAAAAAACAGTTGGAAAACCACATAAGAAGCAAGGATAAAAAACATTGTGAAGGCTGTGTTTGTAGTCAATTAGAACGTTTGGACCCAGGGACATTAGTAGATATCTATCTTTCTGATGGCCATTGTTTTTGTGGTATTTACTTTCTCTATCTCGATCCACATAGCTGCTGTGCGTATTTCCTTCAAATCGATGACACCGCTAAACCGGTAATTATTGACTGCCAGCAAGTGAATGCCCTAAGCAAAACTAATACAGGTAGCTAATGCATGGGCTCTTCCCTTTTGGAAGCAGCCTTTTTGTCTGATGATTCGTCATGAGTTTTCCCTACTTGTATTCGATAGTCATCCCGGACGAGAGTACGTCTACAACGAATAGTCAAAATCACCTACCTAACCAGAGGGAATAGGCGACGAAAACTCAAACAAGATTTTTGAAAGATTTTCATCGTTAATGGCTCCCTCTTTCTACATAAGAAAGAGCAGTACGATAACATATAAATGTTACCCACTGCTCTAAGTTTTAAAAAATTACCCTTCGTTTATCCAATTAATGAGCTGTTTATCAAAAAACTCGGGCTCTTCAAACATAGGGTTATGACCACTTTTTTCAAATATAACTTTCTTTACTTGAGAAGTATCATCTATCGCGTCCCATAGTGAAACAGGGGCAACTAAAAAATCATACATCCCTAGTCCGACAAAAACGGGTTTGTTAAATGATCGAGTTAGGTGTAAAAGATCCTGCTCAGCAAAGGCTTTTCCCCAAAGATAATCGATCACTTCCATATTGGTATAAACGCCTTCCCACATGGCAGTAGCATTGTACGAATAATCATAGAAACTATGTGCACCCATACGAATACACATATGAACAAAACGTCGTTCTGGTTCCTTCTTTAGATCTTGCGCTAAGAAAGCAATCTCCCGTTCAAATTGTTTTTTTCGCGCAATACTGGCAGTGGCTTCAAAATAGGACAGACTTTGCTGTTGTCTTTCTTGGCTATTCGTTGTAGCTGTATTTAATAGAATCACCTTCCGAACATGTTGAGGGTATGTGTTGGCATACGCCATCGCCATAAATGCATGACCTGAGTGCCCTAAAATAATGAAATGCTCTAACTTTAACAATTGTCGGGCTTGTTCAATATCGTCGACTATTTTCTCCAAGGTATAATCTTCTTGTTTTAAACGACGAGGAGGCTTCACAAATCCACGATGATCTAAAAAAATAAGCTGAAAATGCTGGGAAAGGGTTTCTGAGAACAGTCGTGGATAATATACACTGCTCCCTACGACTAAAATAGGCTCACCCTGCCCTTTTATATAATAATGTAATTCAAATCCATCACAAATAATCTTTTGTTCACTTTTCATTTTTTTTCCTCTTTTCTTATTAATCTATCACTCCCTTTCCTCTTTGCATTCCCGTGTCTTTTCCATCGAACGCTCCAGCATTCTATTCACCTCATGTATTTTTCTTTCACACAAACAATACCATTACTACTGGTTTCTAGCAAATTATTGATTATATAATGAAGGAAGCATCTACTAAAGGGTGGGAGGAAATGAAAGAAAGTCTATTAGAACGTTTGAAGGTATTTCTACTCAATATGGAACACCACACATTATTAGGCGAACCAGCTAGTGAAGAGGAAACTATCTGTGCTCAACAGATGCTCAGTGTACAATTCCATAAGGATTACGTGCAGTTCATTAAAATGTTTGGGGGAGCCTATGCAGGATTAGCAATTCATGCTTTTTCTAATGGTTCCAGTATAGGAAATGAAACAGTCATCGATTTAGCGCTGGCATTTCGTCAACAATTCAGTGATGTCCTTTCTCCAAATAGCCTGGACACTAGCTATGTCATTTCAATGGATGGTGGAGGGAATCCCATTTTTATGGACTCATCTGGAAAGTTTTTCTTTTGTGATCATGGTACAATCCTATTATTAGCTGATTCTTTCGAGCAGCTGATCGAAGAAAATTTTTTTGAATGATAACCTATTTAATGCAATACATTACAAACAAGGGGATTAATAATGGATAAACAATTAGAGCAAGTACTAACATTGAGAGAGAATGGCCAGCTGGAGGAAGCCAACCAATTAATGGTGAAGTTGGTCAATGAAAAACCTGAAAGTGCTTATTACCAATTTCAATGTGCCTGGACCTACGATTCTTTAGGACAAGAAAAAGAAGCTGTTCCCCACTATGAAAAAGCCATTCAATTAGGATTAGAACCGGATATTCTATTGGATGCCTATCTAGGTTTAGGTAGCACGTATCGGACATTGGGGCTGTACGAACAAGCAAAACGGACATTGGAACAAGCGATCCACGAATTTCCTGAAGCAGAGCATGTCAAGGTTTTTTATGCTATGACACTTTATAATCTTGGTGAACATGCAAAATCTATGGAAACATTATTAAATACTTTAGTCATCACAACCAACCATCAAGGTATTATAGATTACAAAAAAGCTATTCATTATTACAGCAACAAGCTCGATCAAACATGGTCTTAACAAAAAAACAGGCTTCTATGAAAAGCCTGTTTTTAGCGTTATTTTGCGACATTTTGTGTTTTTAATGTTGAAAAAAAGATCAGTGTTAGTATGCCACTAAAGAAAAATAAATAGCTCAACGGGATTAAAAAGAAGTTCTTCTCCACAATTACTCCGTTTGCCAGTACCTCATCGCCAATAATTCCTTTTATCAATAAGCATAAAACACCTACCATCACAGGAATGGTAGCTAAAAAATATTTCTTCATCATGTCTTCCTCCAAATAATTTAATTATTGTATGTGATTGTTATCAAACATATTTTTTGATTTGCTATAGTTATAATACTTATCATCACATCTTAAGTCAATATTTTTTTATCGAAAAACAATAAATTGTTATTGTTTTTATTCCCTACTCATTCTTTCGCAAAAAGATAGAATATATGATAAAATAAGAACATACATTCCACCTCTCTTAAATTATTTTTACGTGTGTACGTTTTGTTAGTTGAGTAATTTTTGTGCGAGCGATACTTACTAACAATATTCTAATGTCGGATAATCTGTTACAAGGTTTTTAAAAAAACAGCTACTCCTATAAAAAAAGTAACTGTTTTTCCAACGATTAAATAGAAGCCGAAGCTTGTTGTATTAAGGCAGCGACCATTTTATCCATTTGAGCGAAGCGATCATCCTGTGTTTGCCCTTTGGCATAGCGATAATAGATTTGCTGACAAATGACGGCTAATTTGAAATAAGCGAATGTACAATAATACTGAATGTCTGAAATATCTCTCCCACTTTTTTCAGCATAACGTTCCATAAATTGCTGACGAGAATAAAATCCTGGCAAAACCGTAACGGGTGGGTCGCCTAGTGCATGTAATAGCATTTTTGGATCATCCGCTTGCATCCAATAACTCATCGCGACACCTACATCAGCTAGTGGATCCCCTACTGTGGTCATTTCCCAATCAAATAAACCAATCATGTCGGAATAGTCCTCAGAGAACATAGCATTATTCAATTTATAGTCATAATGAATAATGGTTGCCTCCTTATTAAGAGGAATATGTTTTTTTAACCAGTCTGTCAAAGCTTTTACTTCAGCATACTCTGCTGTTTTAGCTTTTTCATAGCGCTCGATCCAACCATGTACCTGTCGTTCCATAAATCCGTCAGGCTTCACCATATCTTTTAGCGGCGTGTCTTCATATGGAATTGCATGAAGTGCTACTAATGAGTCAACCATCTTTTCAGACAGCTGACGGGCTAGTTCCTCAGTCGGTTTTATTCCTTTTGGAAAATAGGTGTCGAGGACGATACCTTTTTTGCGCTCCATTAAAAAAAAATCGCTACCAATGATGTCTCGGTCCTCAATATAAACATAAGGTTTTGGAACCGCAGGTAAAAATGGATGCAATGCCGATAAAATTGTAAATTCCCGCTGCATATCGTGGGCCTTCTTAGCAACCGGACCAAGTGGCGGTCTACGAAGAACCACTTCAAAATCAGCTATTTTCAAGCAATATGTTAAATTGGAATGACCAGCACTAAATTGTGAAATTTCCAATTGACCCTGTGGTAGTTCAGAAAAATGGCTTTCTAAAAAAGCGTGCAATTTGACTGCATCTAGTCGTTCACTTGACCTTACTTGCATTGTATCCATCTTATCCCTCCCTTAAATAATGGCACTCATGCCCCCATCAACAACAACGACGTCCCCTGTCACATAATCTGATGCCGCTGATGCTAGAAATAACGCCACACCCTTTAAATCATTTTCGGAGCCAAGTCTTTTTAAAGGTGTAGCACCCATCAAATAATCTTGACCTCGTTCAATTAATACATTGGACATTTTGGTTGGAAAAAAACCCGGTGCAATGGCATTGACATGTACACCATAAGGTCCCCATTTGACAGCTAAATCCTTCGTTAATGTTATAACAGCACCTTTGCTTGCATTATAGGCAACGGTATCCATAAACGCAGGTAGAGTACCACCAAGCCCTGCGATGGAAGCAATATTAATAATTTTCCCGGTTTTCTGCTCTACCATCCTTTTGCCTACTGCTTGGCTCATTAGAAATGTTCCATTCACATTGACATCAAATACTTTTTGCCAGGCTTCATAAGGCATATCGATAGCAGGAGTTCCCCATGAGGCACCACTGTTATTGACTAAAATATCAATTTTACCGAACGTAGTCATCGTTTGCGCCACAACATTTGCAATATCCTCTGGTTTTGTCACATCACAGGCTAACGCTAATGTTTGAACCCCTAACTTTTCAAGAGCTGTCGCAACCTCCTCACAGGCTTCCACTTTTCGCGAGCATAAGACAACATTGGCTCCAGCCTCTGCAAAGCCTTGGGCAATTTGCGCACCGAGTCCTCGTCCCCCTCCTGTCACAATGGCTGTTTTCCCCTGTAAGCTAAATAATTCCAATACAGTCATTTCACCAGCTCCTTATGTTTATTCGCATGCTTTTTTAACTCTAGTTTGGCAACTGTATTACGATGTACTTCATCTGGTCCATCTGCTAATCGTAATGTTCGAGAGTTTGCCCACTGTGCAGCAAGTGTTGTATCAGGCCCTACACCAGCAGCTCCAAATGCTTGAATCGCTCTGTCTATAACTCTCAATGCCATATTCGGTGCAACAACCTTAATCATGGCAATTTCTGCTTTTGCCTCTTTATTGCCCACCGTGTCCATCATATAAGCAGCCTTTAAAGTCAAAAGTCTTGCTTGCTCAATATCAATACGGGACTCAGCAATTCGTTCACGCATCACTCCTTGATCTGCTAGAGGTCTGTGAAATGCATGACGCTCCTGTACACGAACACACATTTCCTCTAATGCCCGTTCCGCTGCGCCAATAAGACGCATGCAATGATGAATTCTTCCTGGGCCTAAGCGACCTTGAGCAATGGCAAAGCCTTTTCCCTCTCCCCATAAAATATGGTCTATGGGTACGCGTACATTCGTAAAGGTAACCTCTCCATGTCCCTCTGGTGCATGATCATAGCCAAAAGCCGTTAACATGCGCTCCACTTTTACTCCTGGCGTATCCATTGGTATTAGAATCATAGATTGTTGCTCATGAATAGGGGCTGTTGAATCTTTATGTTTACCCATAAAAATAGCTACTTTACAGCGTGGGTCACCAGCACCTGTTGTCCACCATTTATGACCATTTAAAATATATTCATCACCATCTCGTTCAATACTTGCCTCAATATTCGTGGCATCACTCGATGCAACTGCAGGTTCAGTCATCGCAAAGCAGGATCGGATTTCCCCATGTAATAACGGTTCAAGCCACTGCTTTTTTTGTTGTGTGGAACCATAGCGAACTAGTACCTCCATATTACCTGTATCTGGTGCATTACAATTAAACACTTCTGGCGCCAATAGTGAACGTCCCATAATTTCACATAATGGAGCGTATTCTAGATTGGTTAAACCCGCTCCATATTCACTATCTGGTAAAAATAAATTCCATAAACCAGCCTCCTGCGCTTTCTGCTTTAGCTCATCCATAATGGGTGGAATCGCTCCCCAACGATCCTCCATCGCCTCGATTTGTGCAGCATAAACGGCCTCATTCGGATAGATGTATTGCTCCATAAAATTCGTCAGCTTGTCCTGTAACTTCACAACTTTTTCACTATAGGAAAAATTCATTGGAAGAAACCCCCTTTGCTTGAACTCCGAAAAAATGAATGATTGTTCATTTTATTCTTACATTAAATGTTACCGCTATTTTTCTAGTAAATCAATTCCATTTCATGAATTTTCTAATTAAAAGGAAAATTTCATGTATATAGCAATTGGATTAGTTTACATTGTTTTCGTTTCAAAAAATTGCAGTACATCTTTCAGTAATTGACGGATAGCAAATGGTAAATGGCGATTTTTTAAGTACACCAAATAAACATTCCGACATAGATTCGCTCCTTCAATTTCCTTTTTAACAATGGTTTTAGCTGTCGGGCCTTGTAAATAGTTTTCTGGTAAGATGGTTATCCCTAAATTTTCTCTGACAAGAGATACAGCCGTTTCAAAGCGTTCAATTTCAAATTGAATATCAATGCTCTTCCCTGCTTGTTCAAAAGTATTCAAAATATCACGTCTTGTTTGAAATCCTTCTGTACTTATAATAAAAGGCTCTGCACTAATATCTGAAATCGATAAAGTCTCTTTCTTCGCTAATGGATGATGTAGGGGTAAAACAGCTACTAAACGCTCCTCATATAAGGTCTTAACTTCAAGCTCAGGATCATCCATCAGCTGATTGGTAATAATTAAATGCGTTTTATAGCTTTTCAAGGATTTTTTCACACGCTTACTGCCTAAAATATCCACTAAATGGATCATCATTTGCGGATAGTCTTTTTTATAGTTGGCAATTACTTTAGGAAGCCAATGCTTGATTGATTCCATCACACCAATCGTAATTTCACTCGTGCCATGTACAACGACTTCATCCATTTCTTTTTTTAGCACTTCCATATTTTTCACAATAACTTTTGCACGTTCAAATAGCACCTCACCAGCTTCCGTCAACTGCAGATTTCTAGTATTTCTGTCTAATAAGGGGGAGCCAATCTCATGTTCTAATTTTTTGATGGCATTACTTAAGGAAGGCTGCGAAATATGCAGTCTTTCTGCGGCTTTCGAGAAATTCATATGCTCTGAAACAGCGATAAAATATTGTAGTTGTTTAATATCCAATACGGTGATCCTCCCTCATTTATAGTTTAAAGCTATAGATTGATATTAATTATATATTAGTAATTATAATTATGTGAATATATAATGAATTACAACAATATTTTTTCTACAATAATATTTGCAATGGGGATGATAAGATTATGTACACAATGACAGATCAAAAACAATGGAAAGGCCGTATAGATTCTACAACAAATAGAAGCAGTTTCCGTTTACATCAACAAGTCAAACGAATCGCGATGAATGATGTAAGCGCTTCAGATAAGAAAGGTGCTGCAATAATTGGCTTTATTTGCGATGAGGGTGTACGTCGAAATCAAGGTCGAGTAGGAGCAGCAAATGGACCAAACGCACTACGTGAAGGACTATCTAGTTTACCGTGGACGTTTGAGGAGGAGCAACAAATCATTGATGTAGGGAACATCATTTGTCTCAATCACGCACTAGAGGAGGCACAGCGAGAGCTTGGTGATGTTGTTAGCACTCTCCTACAAAAGAAATTACAATGTGTTGTGCTCGGTGGTGGTCACGAAACACTGTACGGTCATTATTTAGGTGTTCGTGCGGCATTACCAAAGGACGCAAAAATCGGCATTATCAATATCGATGCTCATTTTGATTTACGACCATATGACGAGCAGCCTTCTTCTGGTACAATGTTCCGTCAAATTTTAGAGCAAGATCCACATGTCGATTATTTTGTTGTTGGCATACAACGCTATGGCAATACAAAAGAGCTATTCGAAAAAGCAGATGAGCTACAAGTGAAGTATGTAATAGAAGATGACATGACATCAGCGGCCAATATTCAGCCGTTAATGGATGATTTACAGCATTATATGGATCAACACGATTATGTGCTTTTAACATTATGTATGGATGTTTTAAACGCAGCAGCAGCACCAGGCGTAAGTGCACCTTCACCGTTTGGACTTGAACCGACAACTGTGCGTACGATTCTTCAAAAAGTGACTTCGCATCCACATACACACTCTTTTGATATTTGCGAGGTTAATCCATCATTAGATGAAAACGGACGAACGGTTAAATTAGGTGCCTATTTTGTCTATGAAGCACTGAACAACTTACTTGGGGGGCAAGGTTTATGATCGAAATTAATCAAATTACAACGGTGTTTCTAGCCGTAGCACTCTTTGCATTAGGCGGCTTTCTCATTAATAAAATTGGTTTTTTAAAACGATTTTGTATTCCAGCACCAGTGGTCGGTGGCTTACTGTTTGCTGCACTAGCGACCATTTTAAAGACTACTGGAACTTTAGAAATTTCACTGGATACATCATTACAAAGCTTGTTTATGATCACGTTTTTCACAACCATCGGCTTAGGAGCAAGCTTTAAGCTTGTTAAGCTTGGCGGAAAATTACTTATTATATACTGGCTAGCGTGTGGCTTCCTTGCCCTCATGCAAAATGTAATTGGTGTTTCTCTGGCATCATTAATGGGGATTCATCCTCTGATTGGTATGATGGCTGGTGCCGTGTCTATGGAAGGCGGTCATGGTGCCGCAGCTGCATTTGGACAAACATTAGAAGATTTAGGCATTTCCTCAGCGATGACAATTGGTGCCGCAGCTGCAACTTGTGGTTTAGTGGCTGGTGGTTTAATTGGTGGTCCAATCGTTAAATATTTAGTTGGAAAATACAATTTAACACCCGATGAACAAGAAGCTGAAGAAATCGAATATGAAAATAAACATGAACAAATTACATCTGATTCATTCTTTACTCAAGTTTTATTAATTACGTTCTGTATGGCTGTCGGTACTTATGTTGGAACATTATTCTCAGAAGCGACAGGCTTCGTTCTGCCAGGCTATGTAGGGGCTATGTTTGTAGCTGTCTTAGTCCGCAATATTATGGACAAATTTAAACCTGAAGCAATCAATATGAAGAGTATCTCATTAATTGGCGATGTGACATTAGGTGTTTTCCTTTCAATGGCACTGATGAGTATTAAATTATGGGAAATTGCTGATTTAGCGCTTCCATTATTTATCATCGTCTTTGCGCAAGTATTCTTTATTGTTGTATTCAGTACCTTCGTCTTGTTTAAATTACTCGGCAAAAACTACGATGCGGCCGTGATGGTTGCCGGTTTCGCAGGGCATGGACTAGGCGCAACACCGAATGCCATGGCCAATATGTCAGCCGTTGTCTCACGCTTCGGTCCTTCTAAAAAAGCATTTCTCGTTGTACCAATTGTAGGCGCCTTTTTAATCGACGTGTTTGGTATTCCTATTATTATTACAACTATTAATTTATTTAAATAAATAAAAGCCGTGCTTTGTCTCTAAAAGACTAGTACGGCTTTTTCCATTATGGTAAGGTCACTACTCCAGTTCCACTCAAAATTCATTGAAAGAATTCACCCAACAAAAAAATCTAAATCCTAAAAAATGATCGGATTTAGATTTTAGATCGTATATTATTGTAAAATTTCACTAACAGTAACAAACTCATAGCCTTGCTTTTGTAAATAAAGAAGGACATTATCTAAACCATTGGCAGTCGTTTGATGGATATCATGCATTAAAATAATACTGCCATCTTTTACAGATGCTTTCACATACGCTAAAATTTCATCTGGATTATGATGCTTCCAATCAAGCGTATCAATGGACCACAAGATTGAAGGAATTGTCATTACCGAACGAACTTGTTCATTTGTCGCCCCATATGGTGGACGGAAAACAGTTGGATACTGACCAATCGCTGCATAGATGGCATTGCTTGTGCCATTTACTTCTTGTCTGACACCCGAGATAGATAAAGCAGTTAATTTTTTATGGTTTGATGTATGATTGCCAATTTCATGCCCAGCGTCATAGATTTGCTTGACGATTGTAGCGTTTTTTGGAACATTTCTCCCAACCATAAAAAATGTTGCCTTTGCATCGTATTTTTGTAAAGTAGCTAATATTTGCGGTGTTACTTTGGCGTCTGGCCCATCATCAAAGGTTAAAGCTACACGTTTTTTTGAACCCTTTGGTGCTGGCACACCTTTATTATAAACTTTATTATTAGTAAGCTGGATATTGGCTAATTCAGAAGCTTTGACATACCCTTTTTGGTCGCCCGCTTCTACATAAGCCCAGCCCGCAAGCGTTATGTAATGCTGTACAGTCAACTTATTTGACAACGTTCCTAAAACTTCTCCACTTGGACTAGCCGTCAAGCGTAAAACAGCACCATTTGGAGCATAGATTTGCTTCTTTGTTGGTACAGGTTTCTTGAGAGCATTTGTTGCTACATAGCCTATATCTTCACCGTATTGGGCGAAAGACCAGCCTCCCGGTGCTGTGCCATATACATATACCATACGTCCTTCGTATAGTTGACCAACATGCCGAGCATTTTGACTTGGCTCCGTAAATAAAGAAGTGCCACCCTTCTGAATGACTAAATATCCCTCCGATTTTACCTTAACTAAAACGTCGGTTGTCACATAGCCGGCCTGTTCGGGCGTTTGAATATGTGTCCACCCTTTACTTGCTTGGGTTACTTGGATGAAGCTGCCCTTCACCACTTCTCCGATTGGCGTGCTATTTATGGATGGCTCCTCGAAAATAACCGCATCTTTATTAACCTTTTGAATCTTTACTGATCCTTCAGCACTTGCTGTCAGCTGCCCCATCATTAAGCCTAGTAAAAACGTCAAACAAAAAGCATAAGCATAAGGTAAAAATTTTTTCATTATTTACACCGCCCTTGATGTCTTTCCATGTCTGTAAAATTGCTAAGATTTAACTTTCATTATAGAGTAATCGTCTATACCAGAAAATAGTTATAATCAACTAGATTCCAAATTCAAGTTTTTTAGAAAGTCATGGATACAGTACTCCTACCCTATTTTCTATAAAACTATGCATCCATCATGTTGATTTCTGCACCAACATTTCTTGCTTCAAGTGATTCCCAATATTAGAAGCGTTTTAACAATACGAACAACGTATGCCATGCTGTAAGCATAAAATTTATGGTGCTACTAATTCAACCTTTATTCTATCAGGGTCCTCAAAATATACAGCGTAATGCTCTTCTCCCCCTCCAAAAGGATGCTTATTGGCATAAAGAATAGTAACACCCCTTTCTCTTAGTTTCTTTGTCATATCATCCACCTGTTGACGGGAACTTGCATGGAACGCTAAATGATTTAAACCTACACGACTTCGATGATAAGCGATATCCATAAACCTTTCTTTCGTTTGGACAAAAACAATATAGGTGTCGTCTATTTTCCAGCTCCGACCACTTTCCCATTCCTGAAAAGGTTGATAACCTAATTCCTCTAAAAACCATCCCCAAAAATGAATAGTGTTGTGCAAATTAGAAACATTTATTTCTATATGGTGAATAAGTCCTTGTGACAAATGGATAAGCTCCTTTTCAACAAATTTTTTACCTATTCATTTATTTATCCATTCATATTGAATATCCGGTAAATTCTCTTCATTTTTATACCCTCTTCCAATAATAGTAAATCCATTCTTTTCATAAAACCGTTGTGCGTTTTTATTTACTTCAAACGTAAATAGTGTTAATCTCCCATTCGACTGTTTTTTTACTTTGTCTAGTAATGTTTGGCCTACCCCTAATCCTTGATAATCAATATGAATATATAGCTGACTAATTTCACTTTCATTATAAGCAATTATTCCAATGACTTGATTATCCATTAGCGCTATATCTATTTGAAATTCTTCAAGTAATATATGGTTTAAAAAATAAATATGGCTTTCCATGCTATGCCTTTCTTCCTGGCCAATAGCCTGCTTCTTGCTGTCTCGCCACATCATCACGGTTTGTTCCGCATATGTGGGGTTATACGGGATAATTTTAAATGGGTGTTGGTTCACGATTCCTCTACCTCCATGGTATTTGGCAACTGTTATTTATTTATTTCTTTCATTCCCTCACAAACATTTATAGTTTAACATAAATAACCAACCATTATAGAGCATCGTAGGCTGTCAAAGCATCTTCGATATGCGGGGGTGGTGTCCAAGCATAGCCTGGAGCATTTGTCGTAATAAACAGAAATTTTCGCCCATCTTTTTCCATTAAAGATGCTAGACATAACCCTGCCTCTGGCGTATATCCCGTTTTTCCGCCCAAGATTGTTCCATCCATGCCAGGCATTCTCGTAAATAATGAATTAGATATTAGCAATGCTGTAGGAACATGTGTCGTGTATGTTTTCGAAGTAAATATTCGATAAAAAGTAGGGTTTTCTAATGCATAACGGAGAAGCTTACTAATATCCTGTAGGCTTGATACATGTGCCTCATCATGTAGGCCACTTGTATTGACAAAATGCGTAGTGTCCATGCCAAGTTCCTGCGCTTTATTATTCATGTAAGTGACGAATTCATCCTCACTGCCAGCGATGGCTTCAGCAAGAGTACCCGATGCATCTGCTCCTGATGCAAGCAATGTGCCATATAATAAATCTTCAATCGTGACAAAATCACCTGCATGAAAGCCAGCCATAGAGGCATTTTGAGCTGTATATTTGGCAATTGTTTGTGGTTTGACAATTGTTTGCATTTGTAAATCATCCGTCATTTCAATCGCAACAATAGCAGTCATAATCTTAGTTAATGAAGCAGGATAAATAATGGCATCCGCATTTTTTTCAAATAATACCTCGCCCTGTTCATTCAGTAGCAAAGCATTTTTACTATGTAAGGATGGTAGCTCCAGCTGTGCAAACTCTTGTGTTTTGTTTGTATAATAGAAAACGAAAATCACGATAATTATACAGCAAAATAAGACCGATTTTTTCATAAAAAACGCCTCCTACACATTATAATAGGCGGCAATTTTGAATATTCCTTAAGTTTAGAAGAAAAAAGCTCCAATACGCTTTTATCCGTTAATAATCATCTTCGAAATTAGAACAAATTCTTGTCACTTCTTGATTAGCTAATTTAAAAAACACATCTTGAGAAACCTCTAATTTAAGTGCATCTTCTTTATGAAGTCCTGCATAAATCCCTCGTAAAATACGTCCCGTTAGACCGTGTGAGACAACAATCACTTTTGGATGATGCTGCTGAATCTCTTTAAGCCAAGAGGACAATCTGTTTACTACCTGTTCATAGCTTTCCCCATCTGGCGCATGGAAATACCAATTAAAGGCATCTGTGTTCAACAATAAATTAGGCCAAGTTTGCTGAATCTCTGACATTTTTAATCCAGCCCATTGCCCAACTGCCACTTCTGTTAATCGTTGATCAAACTCCACATTATTCTTATCGTAATCAATCGTTTCACAAAGTATTTCTGTGCTCTCCACGGCTCTTCCGAGTGGGCTTGATATAATTTTCCAATCATGAGCATGACCGATGAAGGCTTTCAGCATCCGAGCATTTTGTTGCACTTGCTCTCGACCAAGCTCCGTAAGAGGTGAATCTAGTTGTCCTTGATATCTTCCCTCCGAATTATATTCAGTCTCCCCATGACGAAGTAAGTAAATCAATTGCTGCATTAATTGGTTCCCCCTATCAATAGCTTACTCTCATCATGTTAGAGGATTCATACTTTTAAAGCAATAACATGATATAAACGAAGCCCAAAAACAAACATAAGGGACTGTATAACTTCGTATCATGTTTAGCAAATTGAGAATGCTTGATGGTTTTAAAAAAACCAACATATTTGAAATCACCAATTGCTCGTATACTAAAAACAATAGCACAGATGATACATCCCACTTTTGAATAGGTGGAGGCAGGGATGGCAGTTATATACCCCCCTTGGACAAGAATGAGAACACTCGCTGTTAGAACGAGCATCGCCACACTGAGAGTTCCCCATCTTCTAGGACTGAAAACTGCTTGTTGACTGCCTTCTTTCATGGGAATAACAGCTCCAGCCCCCCAGCCCCCGCCGAATGCCCAATATACATGAATAATACTTATCAACGATAATAGACACACTGAAACTAGTGATAAAATAAACATAGTCGTTCCTCCCTTTCTAGTAACAACATATGCCATCGTATGTTTAGAGGATAAATATAGTCCCTAGAAATTCGTTATTTACCTTCTTAGGGACTCATCAATTGCTATAACAGCAGCTTCACCATTTTCTCTAAATCAAAATGAGGGTTGGCTTCATATCGAGTCATCCAGCCAACATAGGTTAAATAAGCAAGCCTTGCTCGATCGATTGATTGTTCTCCATCCATACCCTTTTTTTGATAAAGCTTGGCAACACAGTCAATTCGTTGTTCCTCAATTTGAACAATGCGAGTAGCGACATGGGCATCATATTTAGACCAAGCATAGATGCCCATTTCTATTTTCTTATCTTTATGAAAACTTATACGCAAGAGCTCTTCTAATGTAGCTCCTTCCTGCTTCATACTTTCAATAATGGCCTTTGTTGCATGTGTTTCCCAATAATCGAGCATGGCCTCTAATAGTTGCTGATGATCACGAAAATAATGATAAAAGCTGCCTTTACTAATGTTTAAGGATCGAGCTAGTGCCTCGATACGTACTTTATGTATACCGTCTTCTGCTAATTGTTGTAGGCCAGCTTTTATCCAATCATCTCTCGTTACTTGCATGATCATCCTCCTGTAAAATACGATAGCGTATGTTTTGTCTTATATTACCACTTCAGTTATGACTCTTCAACTTTTCTCGCCTTTATGATGAACATTGATATGGTTATTCACTGTAAAATTGATGGTGAGCACACGTGGTAAAATAGCACAAACTAGAATAAAGGCTATGAGCTTTTTCATTCGCTTCCCCCTTTTCTTTCGGCATTGTCATTGCTCTGGTATAAAATATAGGAACATCCGAGTTGGACGTTCCTATGCTCTACAGAATCCTTTTTAACAGTCGCGTTGCCCTGGCCAGCCCCCTAGCATTTTACTTAGACAGACGATTTGTCCAATATGATAGGCGTCATGCATGGCTATACTCTTCAGTTCAAGTACTAATGTTCGTTCTCCACGGACCTCCCTCTCCAATTCCTCTTGTGTTGATTTTGCTAATATGTTTTCAAGTTCACGATGTACATACAAATATTCCTCTTTTGTATCCTTCCAATTTTGCAACGTCAAAGTTGGTAAACGGAAAGTAGCGTCATTATTTTCTGCCTGCGGTTCATTCTCTGTTTCACCAAAATATCGCATGAGGAGTCGCTTTTTATAGAAAAGTAAATGACAAACGATTTCCCAAATGGAATTCGTTGTCCCCTCAATCGGTTTCCAGATTGCCTGTTCAAGCGTAATATCCTCTAGCACTTTTTCAAGCGGTGGAAACCAGTCTTCCTGATCTAAGCAGCTAGTCCATTGTTGTAATAAAAGTGTCTTTACATCCATTTTCTTTTCCCTCCCATTTGGTGAATACCCTTCCTATGTTGAGAACTATTAGACTAGTTGTTTTCTTTTGCTTATTTCGCTCTTTATTCCAGCTAAGGCTTTTAATTTAATTATCGACTAGCCGACTCACACTAGAGCAGACCCACAACCATATTATTTTTAAAAAGTATTATCAAATAAATTTTCCGCCATGCCCAATAAGATGTCATGCTCCTCAAATGTCATCAGCTGTTCCTTTGTAATCGTTGCCTGTTGGATTAGCCGGTTTGACTGAATGGTTACTAGTTTTTCAAATAAGTTTCGAATATAACGACCGTTCGAGAAATTAGAGATGTTTTCTATTGGTATTTGATTCAGCTGCCTTTTCATATGATGGGCAAAGGATTCACCATAATGATAGTCATTCGTTTGACAAAGCATAGCAAAAATCTCATAGAGTTCCTGCGTACTAAAGTTATCAAACTGTACAAAATGATTAAAACGTGATTTAAAGCCTGGATTTGATTGTAAAAATTCATCCATAAGCTCTGTATAACCGGCTACGATGATCACTAAGTCATCTCGTAAATCCTCCATCGCTTTTAATAAACTATCAATGGCTTCCTTGCCAAACGCATCTTGTTTATCATTGATCAAGGAATAAGCTTCATCAATGAAAAGAACACCTCCTTTTGCTTTATGGACCACTTCTTGAACCTTTAATGCTGTCTGTCCCACATATCCTGCTACAAGTCCTGCACGATCAGTTTCCACAAAATGACCGCTAGATAGTACACCTAGATACTTATAAATTTGACCGATAATACGTGCCACTGTTGTTTTTCCTGTGCCCGGATTGCCAGAAAACACAAGATGATAGGTAATAGGAAAACTTGTTAAGCCATGGTCCACCCGCAAACTTTGAATTTTTATAAAGTTAATTAAATTATGTAGTTCCTTTTTGGCATTTGGCAGACCTACAAGGCTATCCAGCTGCATTTGTAGTTTCTCTATCTCTTGCTCGATTTCAGGCGTAATCCGCAACCGTTCATCATCGATAAATTCGCCACTGTAAATAAGCTTTCCTTCTTCATTATAAAAGTCACCACGTCCATGCTTTTTGCCCTGCACTAGCTCCCCTATATAAGAGGCCTGTCCATTTGCATAATAAAGTACTCCTTGTCCTGTCATCGCATCCTCTTTAAACTGGCCTTCAGCTTGTAGGACCCCTTGTCGAGAATAGATTTTTCCTTTACCATGCTTCATATCTTCAAAGAAGTAGCCTTCATATTGGAGCGTTGTCACACCAAGAGAAAGCTCCTCAGCTGTCGGTGATTCCGTAGAATAATAGAGCTTCCCCGCCCCCTGCATATGATGCCAAATAAAATCACCTTCGTACTGTAAAAAACCATTTGGATAGTATTGTTTGCCTTTACCCTTTTTCATGCCATGAACAAAATCACCCTCATACTGTGGCTGATTTAAATGAGGATATTGTTCTCGCAAAGAATGATAAGGGGCAATGAGATCTTCTTTATAATATAAAACGCCATAACCATCCATTAAATCGTTCCGAAAATGCCCTTCATAATGAATGAAACCATCCTTATATAAAATGCCATGACCTTGTTTTTTATTTTGAATAAATTCGCCCTGATAAATAAGTTGCCCTTTTAAATACATCCTGCCATTTCCTTGTTTCATATGATTGACGAATTCACCCTCGAATAATCGTTCACCATCTTGGTCAAATAATATGCCTTTGCCGTCATAAATATCGTGACCAAAATCATTCTTTTTGACACCACCTTGATACATGATCGTTCCATCTGGATAAAAAAGTTCTTTTTCTACATGATTATGTGTCATTTTATTGCCTTCCTTTATCATTTCAGTATATGCTCAATTATAGCGTGGATAAGAATACATATGTGCGAATTTTTAGAATTTAAGGAGAAGAGCATGAAAAAAAGATATAAAATAGTTCTAGGCATTTTACTACCACTACTTATTCTGTATATCTCTACAATGCTGTTAACACGTGACACGGATTTTTCAACGGAGGTTACGGAACGACTTGATGTAGAGGAAATTAAGTCGATTGAAATTATTCGTGCCTCAGATGAAAAGACAATAACGATAACAGATGCAACAGAAATGAATCAAATCATGCAGCAACTGAACGAGCAACCATTAAAAAAAGTATGGTTTACTAAATCTAATTTTACAGAGGCTTATTGGATAACATTGGAAATTAACAGCGACCGTGAAGTTGGCTTACGTTTAGATGATGCCGAACATTTATTTGTTTATTTATATGAAGAAAACTATATGAAGGATTACAAACTTACAAGTGATTTCGATATGTCATTCATAGAAAAGCTTTTTCAGTAAAAAAACATAGACACAATCCATGCTAATGGATATTCCTATCCGTGATATAAGTTCCCATACCTTTTGAAGGGGGTAAAGATGAGGATTAAACTTTTTATTAGTTCCCTTTGTATGTTGTTCTTATTTGGTTGTATACCAAAGGCTTTGACTTTTTCAGGTGAAAATGAGAACTGGGAAGTACAGTTTGAGGTAACCTATGACAAAATGAAACAAGAACATTGTGGTGCTACAAGTGGTACTATTCGGTATATAGGCGATAAACCTCTTCCTAAGCAAATTGACTATACATTCCAGCATGAAACAGAAACTTCTGGTTCAGATTCATTGGATAAAAATGGTGTTTTCATAATGGCTAACGGATGCTCCAATGCAGTTGAAAGTACAGAGGTTGAAATCACCATAAACTGGGATAACCAAACAGAAACGATACCTTTAACAGTTAGATAAAATAGAATGGTTTGTCCATAACAAGAAAAAGAGAAATCGAAGTCCGATTCCTCTTTTTTATCTGCTAATGATCATTTTGTTGCATAGACTGAAACAAAATTTTATATTCAAAAATGGAGACTCGAAAAAAGGACATTCATTCATTTGATTAAATAAAGTAAAGCCGTTGATTTCCACTATGGGCGGACGCTTTCCGCGGGCGGGGTCGAGCTGCTTCCCTCGCTTCGCTCAGTCCAAGATTTCGTCTTTCCCGCTTTCCCACTGGAGTCACCGCCCTTCGTTCCCATCAACTTCTACATAAAGTACCCCATCTACATAGGTAAATTTTTGAGAAACATCGAAACTTTTGAATGGTGCGAAGTGTCCAAGCCTTTCCCAATGTATAGAAAGTAAGAATCACAAAAAGCTCATTCAACGCCATATTGGGGAACTGTATGTGGAGGAAGCTGAACATTTACGCCATTCCTATGACATCAAACAAATTTATAGCGTAAAGAAACGATTGAGCATGTCTTTGCCGATGCAAAGGAAAAGCATGGTATGCGATGGACAACCTAGAGGTCTGAAAAAATTGTCCATGTAGGCGATGCTTACTCTCTTGCTACCATGAATTTAAAGAAACTAGCTACTTGGACGTGGCAGGCGGCTTCAAAGAGTTGTTATACTTGAAGAGTCTGTTTTATTGGATATCAAATTACCATTTTTAAACATAATGAAAGAGAAAAAAATGACAAAAGGAATTGAGTGTGAACTTCTCAATTCCTTTTGTCGACAGTCTGAAAGGACTTTAATTCATTTACTATATTATTTTAATCTGACAGCTGTGCCATATACTAATACTTCTGATGTACCATCCATCACGGAAGACGTTGCATAACGAACGCCAACAACAGCATCTGCGCCTAATTGTTTGGCCTCTTCCTCCATTGCCTGTGTGGCTATTTCACGGGAGCGCACTAACATTTCAGCATACTCTTTCATCTCTCCGCCCACAATATTTCGAAGTCCAGCCATCATATCACGCCCAATGTTTCTTGACTGCACAGAATTCCCCTTCACTAAACCTAATGTTTCAATCACTTCTTTTCCAGCTACAACATCTGACGTTGCTAATAGCATCATTATTCCTCCTCGTGTTACAATTTTTGTATAGCTTCCACAGCCTCTTCAATAGAAGATGTAATAACCCCGTTACGTTTAATTAAACCAATTACAAATAAATTACGGTAGACAAACTGATTCTCAAGCCCATCTCGTACCAATGCCTCTATTTTTTGCATATTATCTCGTCCTTGTTGGCGAACATCTGTCAGTACACCAATAATAGGACGATTCAGCATGGAGAACGCCCCAATTTCCGCAGCCACACCAGAATCAATCTCAACCCCATCTAATACGGCAATTAATACATCACTATTTTGTAGCATCTCTAAGTCTGCCTGAGCAATTGCTAAACTATCCGCGTAAGCCGATTTATCATTGATGGCATCATTCTCCTGCGGAACATATAAGGCAATGTCTGGTACTGCTTCACGAATTGCTGCTGCTAGTTGTTCATTTACTAAACGATCTCCTAAAGAAAATAATCCATTTGCTAAATATGCTTTCATGTTGAACTCCTCAATCTATTGTTTTTTCGAAAATGATTTTATGTCTTCCCTTTTTATCCACAAATGTTGAAGTAATATCAAAACCATGCTTAAGATTGGCAATGAGCATAGCTTTGCGAGTATTCCTGCCATATGTACGAACCTTGTCAAAGCCTAATGCTTTAATATGTTCATGCTGTTTTTTCATTAATTTTCCAGCAATCCCCTGACCTCTCTTTGTGAAATGAACACCACCCAACCAGCTATAAAATACACCATCGGGATGTGGATATCCTAGTTTAAAGCCGATTACATGTGCATCCTCTACCGCCAGGAGGCAAAGAAGGCCATTTTTCATCGCTAGCTTTTCAGCAGTTAGTATAGCACCATCAAAGACATGGGCATGTAGTTCTTGCAAGGACTCGAGCCAATCATAGGGTAGACCTTCTATCGCTACAATATACATGTTCATCACCTCTATCTGTTTGATAGTATAACAGAAATATTTTATCTTCGTGATGCTTGAACAAATAGTGTGAGAGCAAGAATGGTTTGATCTCTATGTATTTAACGCAAATCGATACTATTCGATTCCTTATTTGAAGGTCTATGTTATTGCTCTTGCTGGAAGTTAGTTGATTTCAGCTAATAATTCCTTATAATAGAAAGATATCATCCATCCACAACATCACTAGAGGTGTATTTTTATGTATTTTGGCATTATTCCACTAATTCTATTTTTCATTTTTCTCTTTTCTTATTGGAAAGATCCGAGAAAGATGATCAACGGACTACTATTTAATATGTTTGTCTGTTCATTTCTGTTATTCTGCTTTATTGTTTCCTTTTCATCTGATTTTTACTTTTTAAGAATGGCTGTCGTTATTCCACTAATTGCCCTATTTCTTCTCATCCCCTTTGCAATTATTGCTTTAATGTTCGGTCTGTTTTTAAATGCTAGAGTATTAATTAAACGGGAAGGTAGACGCTTGGCTAATTCTTTAACCTTGCTAGTGGCTCTTGGTATTTTATTATTTATCCTGCTACCGATTATCTATCCTGCTAGCTTGTTTTCAAGCCATCTCCAACCGATATTTGCTGGAGTATCCCTTATTACGTTTTATTTCTTTATCCATTTATCTAATTTCTTATCAGCTTATTTTCTATACCAATTTAATCGCCCCAAGTATAATCAAGATTTTATCATTGTGCTGGGGAGTGGCTTAATTAATGACAAGGTGCCGCCCCTGTTAGCTAGCCGCATTCAAAAAGCAATCGATTTCTATCATAAACAAGCAACAGTGAGCACCCCTCCTACCATCATCTTTTCTGGTGGTCAAGGATCTGATGAAAATTTACCAGAGGCAGAGGCCATGCAAAGGTATGCAATTGAAAAAGGCATTCCTATTGAGCATACGCTACAAGAAAATCGTTCTGTTAATACGTATCAAAACATGTTATTTTCGAAACAAATCATGGACGATATCAAACAAGGCGAAGCATATAACAGTATCTTTACAACAAATAATTTTCACTTGTTCCGTGCAGGAATTTATGCCAGACTTGCTGGCTTAAACAGTCAGGGCATTGGATCGAAAACAGCCTTTTACTATTGGCCAAATGCCATGATTCGTGAATATGTGGCAATTGTTGTTTTAGAACGGAAACGACATATGAAATTGATCGCCCCAATTATTATTATTTCCATCTTATTTGCCCTATTCAGCTTTTTCTTTGTCTAATCTGTTGAAAGGATTCCATACACTATCGTGTTCGAATCCTTTCATGGTGTTTTCATACTAAGCACCTCTGCACGTTGTGAAAAAACAATGTATATGTGTAGGACAGAGCCTAAAAAGTAGAGTCATCATTGTCCTCCATAGCCTATATCTTAATAGAAATTACAAGTAAAAGGCATTTACTATCATTCCTTTTGTTGCAAATGGCTAATATCGAGCTCGATTCTCTGTATGAGATAGGCAAGATTAGATGACCATTCAAGCCAATTCTCAGACTCACGCCATAGTTCTATCATTTCTCTCTCTCCGTATTGATCTGGCATCTCATCCCGAATGTCTTTTAAATAGTTTAAAATAAATGCCAAGGAGTCTTCGTCTGCCATCAGTTGTTTTTGTGAATGGATGCTTTTATGACCACAAAATTCCCCATTATCAAGATAATCTATATACAACTCTGCTAACGCCATTGCACTAACATCATAGAAAAAGTCAACATCCTCTATGGTCTCCCCAAAAAATCCTTTACTTTTCATTTTCTGTACAATGTTCGATAATGGAATATACGTTAATTCTTGATGATGTTCTATATAATCCCGTACCATGCCAACTACATCTAATCCTTCATCACTTTCCAATGCTTTATAGCCCCATGCGCCCATCCTGTCGCACCTCGCCCTTCATATAGGATTTTAGTGCTTGTTAAGCTAATGAAGCCGTCATGAAAAAGAGCCACGGCAAACAATCAACTTCTGAGCACTCTATAATCATTGCAAAAAAAAGCTTCTTTTTATAGATAAGAGCCAAAATAAAATTTCACTTTTTCCTCTGAATAACCGTCCTGTCCTCTCCAAGTTGCCATAGCCAAAAAATCTGTTCCCCGTCCGCGTTCCTTGCGATAATCATCTGTCGATACTAATAGGCCAGCATACCCCCATATTTCCATAACTGCATCTCTTTCATATTGGTTGGACTTAAAAACATCCTTCCAACGCTTTTCTAATTGTCTGGCAGCATCCGTATCTTTACAGGACTTTATAGCCTCTAGCATCTGTTTGACAATCTCTATATCTGCCGCACAAACTATCAATGACTCTTGTTCTTTGATTAAACATTCTAGATCGAGCAAACAATACACTAGCCAATTTAAGCGAACACCTCCCCACTTCACTCGTTCAAAATTAAGGACATTGACATCTTCGTTAATATAATCTTCATTCGACATTAATTTATGTTCGTTACAAAAGCCACAGGCACTATAGGATACCAGCTCTTCCGGCCGCTCATGATACGTATGGATCGGTAGTTGTGCAGTTAGAGCCCAGCTTGATAACGCACTCCGTAAATATACTTTACGTGTTGAGAGACTGTGCAAAAATGCCCTCACTACAAGATCCTTAGTTATCACTTCATCATGAAGCTGTCGGAGTCTTTGTATACACTCATCATGGGAAATCGTTAAGCGATCAAACATTAGCCCCATCCTTTTCGCATACTGAAAATCTTCCTCTGTATACGTGTATTCCCCGTCTCTCCATCTACCAGATTGCCAATATGTTTGCATTAAAATTTTCTTTGCCTTTTGATCCATCAAAAATCTCCTCCTACTAAAGACCTAACTTGACCTTTAGTTTTTCCGCCATCTCTCTCCACAGCTGCTTCCAAGGTGAACCCTCAAGTTCATCTTCTGTTTGCGCCAGCCAATAATCACCCTCCATTAGCTCAAATATTTCCATAAAGGTGATCACCGTACATACTGGATTGTTGAATGCCGCTATCATCGGCTCTGGCCCATCATCCCAGTTGTAACGATTGACTATGGCATGCAAAATAATAGACGATGAAACTTCGCTAATGTGTTGACACATCTTATTGAGATTTTCTTCATATAGGATGGTATCTACTTGTCGCTGCTCTTCCGAATTCAAGGTCAATCTGATGGCACCAGGTGTATCCAACAGTAAATCGGCTATTTCGCTATGCGCTCTTGCAGCATACCAGGCAGTCGCTGTCATTCCTTCTGGATCCTGTAAAGGAACCCCTCTGGTAAGCAGTAATGAAATAACTTCTTTTTGCTTAAATTTCACAGCTTTTTTGAGTGCTGTATCACCCAGCCTATCTTGTACCTCCAAGTCAATATTTTGCGCTAGCAGGAGCTCAATCCCTTCCGTTGTCATTCGGTTTGTGATAAATAGCATTAACGGTGTTCTTCCTCGCGCGTCGCGTTCATTTACATCAAGCTTGTTCACAGCATCTCGCACCATCTCCAGATTGTTGGATTTGCTAACCTCCGCCCATCCCATTTGGTTTTCCCTCCTAAGTGATCCATTTTTGTAATTTCTCAAGCTCCTCCTTCCTATCAGAGGTTTCTTGTTTAATATGCTGAGCAAGCTTCTTAGCACCGCCAAATAATTGGTACAAAACAAATTCACGCTCATAGCTTTCTTTATTTTCTAATTCCTGAACGAGCGCCTTTAGCAGGTCTACTTTCATCATTTCAATCCCTTTTAGCGGTTTTGCTGATTCATTGGCACCAAGAAGAATGGCCACGAGCACAGGAATAAACTCAACCGATAAGCCATGAGCTTCAATAAAAGCCTCCCCATAGGAATCCTGCACGGACTGATGTTCAGAATCGACGAGGGTCATGTAGCTTTGCACAAGCTGAAAATAATCCTTACTGTATAGCCCTAATCCCAAAATCGCATAGGTTCCAGGCATGGCTGATTTTTCACTTGGCTCTACATCCTGGTACCATGCATATTCCTCCATCGCCACTTGTGCATAGTCTGCTAATAAAGGAAAAAGGCTAGGATAGGATAGGCAATTAGCAAAAAACTGATGGAGCTTTGATTTGGCTAGCTTTTTTAGTGGAAGAAAATTTTTCACTTTTGTTTTTAACATCATTTTATAGCCCTTTGGAAAGCCTTCCTGTAAAAGATGAATGATATAATGAAGTGCTTCACGATAAGCCGCTTCTTCTTCCTTTTTTATTCGTATATCTATAGTTTGCAAAATATCATTTGCTGCGCCCTCAAAAAAATCACTTTTGCGCTTACTTTCAAAACGTCCGCTTCCTTTTTGTAAATACTCCGTTGCCTGCTGTGAGCCAAGCTGTTTAGCAAGGTGGAGGTATTCTAAACGAGTAGCTGGTTCTTTATAACCGATTTTGACCGCCACATAAAGAAAGAAATCTAGCTTTTTCTTCTCCATATAAGGTTCTATTTCTTCATTTTTAAGTATCCACTCATTGCTATAATCACTTGTTTGCTGAAAATAGCCCTTTAAAAAATGGTCTTCTGCCCATTGTTTAAAAGCATTTGTAAAATAATAGTTCCACTTTTCTAAACGCTCTTTATTCGCCAGATGTTTTTCCTGTAGCTGACGAATAATTGGTTCGATTTCCTCTGCTGTTTGTTGAAAAAAATGGGGATTGACTAAATGCTGTGCTAAGAAAAACTCATCATTGTCACTTGGACGCACAGGAAGCGCTGCCATCACCTTCTTTTCAAGAAAAGATGCTAACTCTTGTTTCATTAACGCTAGTTTCTGATGATTAAGAAGCTCCTTTTGAAACCGCCACTTAGTCTCACCAAACTCACTTTCAAGCATCACTTGAAAGTGGTAATCAAAAAATCGGGGTCCATATGGCTGTGACTGAAACATTTGCTCCATTTTTGTACATAAAGCCGAAAAAAGATCCTCAGCATAGTTATGTTCTATAATTTCCTGTATGTATGTCCCTGCATTTACCTTATAAGCACTATCACTCCAGCTAAATGGTTCATAGATATCTATACAAATAGTCCCATATTGACTGTTTCCTTTTTTCCATGTGACTTTTAAATAATTAAAGATACCTGCTTGTAAT
The DNA here is from genome assembly GCF_049943995.1 of Lysinibacillus sp. VIII_CA. Taxonomy (NCBI): domain Bacteria; kingdom Bacillati; phylum Bacillota; class Bacilli; order Caryophanales; family Bacillaceae; genus Lysinibacillus; species Lysinibacillus sp. VIII_CA. Next base: position 303,641 of record NZ_JBNFXM010000003.1, on the reverse strand, counting down.
CGGCTTTGATGTTGAATACCTTCAAGACGCTGACTTTCTTGCTGATAGACGGTGGTAAGTTGATCCCACACATCCGCTAAAAAATATTCTATAGATGGCTGCATATGCTTCACCCTTTCTTAGAGAAAAATCTCTCGCCAAAAATTATTTAGCGAGAGATTACCTTATCCGATTGTTTTCACAACCGCTCCTTCTTGATCTTTTATATATGTTTTCATAATTTCAAAACTGACATCTTTTAAAGAAGATATGGCAAATTGTTTTTCTAGCGGTACTAACTTTTGACTTAACTCCTCAACCGCCTCTTTATTCAAGGTAATGGTAATTTCCTGTTCATTTTGCTGATAGTCTACTAGATTATCTGGTTTAAATACGATAGTTAACTCTTGACCGACTAAGCTAAGATTCCTGTCCTTTAAAATCCGTCCACGTAATAATTTGCCAATGACATCCGCCTGTTTCGCTCCTAATTGAACAACATTGGATTGTTTGTTAAACCAGCCCTTTTTCCCTGCTTGCCAAGCCAGTTGATCAACAAATAAAAAACCTGTACTTGAACCATCTTCCATCATTCCTTGCTCAACCGCCTCTACAATTTCAGGGTTTCCTAAAAGTGAGGAGCGTGTTAAGTCAGTAACATAGCTTGGAATGTGGTTGATGCCCGCCTGTAGCACACCGAGTGTTTTCCATGTCTGCATCGCTTCTAGTTCATCCTCTGTAATACCGACCATTTGGATAAACTCCACCCTGCCATTCGGCGTATCCATTTCAGCAAGTTCAGGATCATGCGTAAAGGCTAGCGCTGTTAATTGTGTATCAGCATCCAGACAGATGGGACCATTAGCATCCAAATAATCACCTGCTCTAAAAACATTCCCACTATTAAAAACATATCTCCCCATATTCTGTAATAAATTCAACGCCCACGCTGGGGGCTCCTCTTCATCTTCACTGCGCACTAAGCGAAACGTCAATTCAAATCCATAGCCACTATAGTCTTTATTCTCAAGCTCTTTTTCATATAACTCCGAGAATCCATATGTGACAAAGTGCCAATGTGGAACCGGTGTTTCACTTTTATAGGCACTTATACCATCCAAAGGATCTTGTCCACCTAAAGAATAAGGAATCATGGTGCCGTAATGCTTTGGCCCCTGTTCCCCATACACCTGTGATACTGCTTCATCAATCGCATCCCAGCCTACCGTAACCTCTTCACTCATCTACGTATCCTCCTTGCAGCTGCCACTATCAGCTCTACTAACCTAATTATTATGATACCAATTTTATGGTAGCCAATTAACAGCAATAGGACTCATTTTCACCTTCCGTGCAACTAGGTTTATTTTCATTCCGTACGAGGAAAATATTACTAACGCAAAAAATCAGGCCATCTTCTCGATACCCAAAAAGATTGCCCGAATAACCTACTATTCTGACATTTTAATATATACGTTCTATCAATCGAAAGATGTTAGCCATACATCATAACTGGCTCACGTACAACATGTAAATAGTCTGCCAGTTTCCCAGCAAATACTTGCTCTAAGTATGGTAATTGAGCTAGGCAGTGAGGTGTCATTAATGCTGGATTTTGGTAAATCTTTAAACCTCCAACTTTTAATAGCGTGGCTACAAACTGGGAACAAAAATAGGCGCGTTCTCTTCTTACTTCCTTCTGCATCATCACACCAAAAAGCCCGATAAAGTTGTATTTATAACGATCTCGATTCCAATACATATAACGCACGATTTTAGCCATTTCTAAATATTGATAATGAGAAATTCTACAACGATAAATGACACAATCCGCTGACTCAAATAGCCCTCTTTCAGCATCCTCTCGCAAAAAACCACCACTTAAAGGATTGTTTAATTGCCTACGTCCAAAGCTAAACATTTCGTATAGCCCCTCATCAAATGCAATTGATGCATGATTCATCTCTCTACCAGTATACATACCTATTGCTTTCGATAATAATGTCCCTGTTTTAGTTAATACTATGTAAATCGTATGTGCCATTTCTTCACCTACTCCAATATTCTTTCTACAACTACCAATACGTTTTAAAACTTCAAATGGTTTCGTGAATTTCCTTTTTTTATAAGTATATACTATTAATCTTAAATATTTCCTTAGCAGAACCTGAAGAATTTCTTAAGATTTAGGTTTGTTTGCTAGTAAGTTGAGGAACTATGATGATATCAACGTTCTAAGAAATCAACTTTTGGACTACCTTTATATATATGCCTTTAATTGTATTCATATGTGGGGTACAAATGGGGTACAGAAGATTTTTTGCTGGGGTTACTTGGAGTACTGAAAAATAGACGGACAGGTAACTAAGAACAATAAAAACATAATATCTAATTTCTTTATGTACTTATTACCAACTAACAGCTTAGAAGCTGCCGTACCTATTTTATCCATTAATTTAAGCTTATATAAGGCTATTAAAATAACAGTTTTGATTACTTCAGTATTTAAATTTGTTTGTGTTATCTACTTATCTAGTTTTATATCAACTTGGGCAAATAGTAATGTCTTGCTGACAACACCTATCAGTATTGATACAATTTTATTGTATTGCCACCATGTAATGGAAAAGAGGAAAGCAGTCTCACACTTCAGTGTGCCCCAAAATGATTCGGTTGGTCCGTTATCAATACATCGACCAAAACGGGACATACTTTGTGCCATATTGGCTGTTTCCACAATTCGCTTAAATTCCTTCGATGTATATTGAAAACCTCGATCACTATGTATTAATGGCTGATTGTCATGATTGAATAGCTGATTTTATTGTTTTGAAAACAAGGGAATTATTATTCGAATGACCGAACACAAAACTCACAATTAAACGTGAATGCTCGATTTAATACGTTCTCAGCCACATGATGTACAGGGGATTTATGATAAGGCTTGCGCTTTCTACGAATAACAGACTTGAATACTCATTCCTTTACCTGAATCTTTCACTATGACTAGTATACTTTTTTACCCAGCTTTTTAAAACGGAGGTACAGCTAATCTCGTATTTCGCCAACACCTCCCTCTGTGAATAATTTCGTTGAATGTAGTCCTCCACAGCTGCTAATTTTAACTCTTTTGAATAGAACTTACATGAAGTAGCTTCTTGTAATCCTTCACGTCCACCTCCTCAAATTTCATTTTCCATCTATGAAAAGTTTGATGATTTAATGAAAATTTTTCACACAATTCGTTGATAGAATAGTGACCTTCTTCAAACAATTGAAGGTTATGTAGTTTTAACTCGAGTGGATGTTTGCTTCGCCCCATAAAAAATACTCCCCTTAGATAAACAGATTTTATTTTTTCATCTGTCTACCTAATAGGGAGCATATCACAATTGAGTGCCTGGTCTTTATTTTGGTGACTTATTAATAATTCTGTAGCTACTTAATGAAAACAATAGAAATGGAGCTCACCTATAAAACAGGTGCAGATATCAACTCATAACATTTGCTTGGTTTAACTGTTTTATATCTTGTTTACGATCCCACTCGAAGGTAATTAGCTCTTTGCCATTCAAATCTTCATTCATTAAAGAAACAGCTGAGATTCGGCTATTATCATAAAGCTTGAAGTAATAGTTTTTACTTTGTGCACACATAGTAGCCGTGTAAATCGTATAGTCTGTTTTCCCTTCTTTTGTCATGACAACTCCTTTCGGGATATTAACAGAAGATAGAATGTGGAACAAGTTTGTCACACCTTCTGTTTCATTTTTCGCTTGTTGCGTGTATTTCTTCCAATAAGCCACGCGAAGAAAGCGTGCAGATGGTGTGAAATCACCTGGTAATCCCAATCCACCTGCCCCTTGTCCAAACGGTGTTAATTCAAACTCTCCCATTGTAATGTCTTCTGGTGGATTAGGAGTGACACCGATGTAAGCTCTTAAGTTTGTCTGATGCCATTCATAACCAGGGCTATTTGTCATGACCCCAATCGTTGGTCGATGAATGGTAATTCCTGTTTTATCTGGTTCAATCACAATCGATTCACCAGTAGAGTCTGTAAATGTATAATGAAGGGGTGGTGCAAAGCCAAGTATTTCGTTTGGTTCATTTAATAATGTAAATGAGGCTAATTTCTCTACGACATCATTGATTGTTGCGCAGCTTCCTAATACTTGTGAAACGACGTAAACCGGATTAATGCCTCTTGAGCCTTCTTTCGGTTCGTCCGCATAGGTCGCAAAAGTTGCATAGTATAGCATAGCACCCATCAATCCTTTTTCGTTCACCCCATCATAGAGAACTGGTGATGAGATGTCAGTACTTCCCATTCCGACAAACGCATATGGATTTTTGATTACCTTATTATCTTTCTCTAACAATCGAATTCCATAATTACGTGGCACAATAATCACTTTACTATCTGGTTCCATTGTAAAATCCATTGTACGAGCGAATAAACTTTTCTCATCAGTTGTGTGAATTGATAAACTACTGCAGCCTAACATAAAAACACTCCTTTGAAAAAAATAATTTAATCTAACGGAATTATTTTTAGATTAACTAGTAAATCTTCATCTAAACAATTAGCATCGCTAGAAGTTACAAAGTACATTTTTACTATAGTATTTGGAACATATTCAACTTTTGTTGCTATTCCGTTTCTAGATCAATTACATCCTATCATTACCATCTATGGTATATCAAGGTAAAATTAACGCCGGTTTTTTGGCGTTCTTCCCGTCATTTTTTGGCGTGTTTTTACAACACCTTTACAATCACCGCCACATAATGCCGTTTGTTACGCCATATTTTGGCGGTTCTTATATAAGAAAGCGATACTAAAGTTACATTATCAACGTTTATTAAACATATTGTTTGACCTTCATTACATTGTAGTAACTGTTCATTTTGTAATCATAAATTTACAATTTGTACTTAAATATCTATTGACATTATATTGACTTTCAGAAAATTAGAAAAAGGCGATTTATAAATTATACCGAGCCATGAGGTTAAGATACCTTATGTAACTATCAACAAAAATTGGGAAATGACTGCTGAAGAAACTTCTTTCTGAAGTGTAGGCATTCTTTCAAAAGACACTTTTAAAGGTTTTATTAAAAGAAATGCTGCTAGGGGTCTTAGTGGTTAAGCAATGAAACAAAACGAGGTGAATTAACTATAAAATTAGAAAATAAATACTTTTAACCAAGATACTTCTACATTAAAAGGCGACATTTCCTACATATTAAACATGTATAAGGACCACCATTCATCCCCTGCCGATAGAAAAACAGAAAGAAACAACCAGACACAAAAAAACATAACAGCATTTATAACACAAAGGATTATTTCTATTATATCTTTCATGTTGCTCTCATTATTTTTGCAACTTTACTTTGAAATTTAACATCCTTCTTCAAATAACTTGCTTCGTTTGTTTAAGTAGAAAAGGCTCTACTCCATGCATGAAGTAAGGCCTCGATTAGTTCAATTATTTTTTATACAGAAATTTAGAAATATTTTTTGTAAGCTCTTCATATGAAGAATTCTTTCCCCGCTGGTTATACCACTTTCGAATCGTTTCTACTAACCAAAACGGCACAGAATTTCCATCTATTAAATGATAGTATTGCTCATATCCTTTTTTTAAATGCTCCCATCGAAAATCATTACCTTTTAGTGTGTATTCAGAAACATCAATTATTTTTGCTCTTCCATTTTGTAGTAATATATTTTTCAAATGGATATCACGAGGGTTAAGGCCCTTATTCCGAACATATTCTCTTGCATCCTCCACTTCATTTACAACCTGTTCTGGAATGTGAATACCTAGTAATATGCAGTCAAAGAGAGTTTTTCCTTCTTCGTAACTTAAAACAAGGAACTCGTCATATGAAGCAAAACACGTTGGAAAGAAAGGTGAATTTTGTAATATTCGGTAAACATCAGCTTCAACTTTTACTTTGTGTACTTTGTCCTTGGCATATATTTTAAATGCATAAGCTGGGGAGGAAAGGGACTGAAAAACAGCCGCATCTGTTCCGACACCTATACACTTCAAATCATTAGCTTCACCACTTATAGTTACTGGCTCGTTATTTGGATTTGAAAAAACTTTAATTTTAGAAAGAGAATCTATAGCTTTGTCCCAGTCGTTTTCCATATAATCTCCCCTTCATTAACATTGAAGAAAATTACAATACCCAATTACTTTATAGTGGCTAAATGCTCAAGGGATATCATTTTCATCATTATTTTGAATACCTATTCTTAGACTTTATTAGATTACTGACCATCAAACTTTGCTAATTCCTTTAAAGTGTAACATCCATTTGTTCTTTTACTAATTCGTTAGTTAAAGTACATTTCTTCACAATATTCAAATGAATTTCAAATAAACATTCAACAATAAAATCAGCTCTAAGAAAAACTAATGAGGTGATTTATATCAAACTTTATTATAAACGTTTATCTTTTTTTACAAAACTACATATGATTCAAATGTTACATATAGTATTTTCATTATATTCCGTCCTTTCTTAGGCTTACTAAATACGATGCAGTCCAATTCAGTGTCTCCTACAACTTTCTTATTTAAATTTTTAACAGCAGCCTTAAGAGCATCACCAAGTCTTGAAGTATCTACGCTTTTAAACCTAGGAGCATTGGAATGATATCCCTTTTCTAATGACCGTTAAAAAAACTTAGTAGCTGCCTCAGTAATCTCACACAACGCTAGGTCTGTTTGTTGTGGGCTTTTAGCACAAAAACTTATCTCTACATTGACTGTAGAAAATCCGTGGTATTGAACCTTAGATTCGTTGGCTGTTAAACCTAACCAATCTACATGCTTTCAATCTGCTTTGCCTCGCCTATACTCTGGTAGCTTGCCATTCACCCTATAAATCGTATGGCAACGACCCTGAATATCCATTGATGCAATGCCCTAAAGCCTCGGTGCTTTTGATTTCCAAGTTCCGTAATGATAGTAGCCATCTTGAATCATCTTCATCCATTCCCATTCCTCGATTATCGCGAAACGCATGTTATTGAACATTTTAAAATGACTTTATGGAGAAAAATAGCGAAGGTAAGCTAAATGACTTTGTATTTGACTACTTCCAAAACATGAAATATACATAACGTGGTGTCGATACAGTAAAATTGTAAAATAAGTTGAAGAACAAATGAATAAAGCTCTTTTAAAGAAATATATGATTAGCCACTAAACGAGTGGCCTTTTTAATAGAAACAACTATATAATTACTTGACTATATAGTTACTATACAGTCTAAAATTCTTGAGAAATCTATTTTTAGGAGAGAAAAAGAATGCTAGATAGTATAAAATTAAGACCTTTAGAACGAGAAGATTTAAAATATGTTCATAAATTAAACAATGATTCTAAGATAATGTCTTATTGGTTTGAAGAGCCCTATGAATCTTTTGTAGAGCTGCAAGATTTATTTGATAAACATATTCATAAACAAAGTGAAAGACGCTTTATTGTGGAAGATGAAAAGAAAATTATCGGGCTAGTTGAGCTAGTAGAGATTGACCTAATCCATCGTAACGCGGAATTCCAGATTATTATTGATCCTAACTTTCAAGGAAAAGGGTATGCTTTCACTGTAACTACACTCGCTATGAAATATGCGTTTAATAATTTAAATCTACACAAAGTTTATTTATTAGTCGATAAACAAAACGAAAAAGCTATTCATATTTATAAAAAAGCTGGATTTAGTATAGAGGGAGAACTTAGGGAGGAGTTTTTTACTGGTGGTTCTTATAGAGATGCTCTTCGTATGTGCATTTTTCAAAACGAGTTTCATAATAAAAAATCGTATGCTTAACTTATACATGTAAGATACTTTTATTATTTTAAATTTTAAAAAAGCCCAAGCTATTCTGAACTGAACACGATAAAGTAGACAGTTGAATAAGAGACCATTCTCTTCATTAAACAGCGATTAAATGACTACGGTTGCTGCGGGGGCACTGAAAAACTTACATTTTTATTAAGGCTTAACTTTTTAGATAAAAGTAAGGTACATTTTGGTTCAATCAAATAGATGTACCTTGTTTTTTGTCTATTCCTTCTTTTTCACATAGAAGTTTCAATATTCGTTTCAGATTGACGGCGAATATTGTTGCTCCTTGTATTTCTATGCCAAATAAGCCCGCTGTTTTAGCCGTATTATAGCCCTGTAAATTTTTAAATTCACTATTTTTCGCTTCAATTATATCGTTCTTTCGCAAGTATTTTAAATTCATCCATTTCTTAAAAAATAATTGGTCTTTATGTTCCATAAATTTAATTCTGATAGAGTATGTTTTACTTTTGGCTTCTTCTTTATAGCACCTACCACTTCATTTTTCTATGTCAAAGGAGTATGTTTCTGCTCTGCTTGATTAGCACCCTGATTTCATATCATCTTTCTATTTTAGACACAGGAAAAATCACTCATTATTTTGAGTGACTTTCATTTTTCACTTAATATTGTTTAGGTTCTTCTTTTGAAAATAATTTTTATTCCTTCAGAATAATTTTTATTTCCCCCCTATCTATTGCACTGATACAAATGTTTATAGAAGATATTAGCCCATACGATCTATGCCCACCTTTTATCCATCATTCTAAATACTCTTGAGCTAGTTTCTGGTTTTTATAGATTGCCATACCTGTTTTTAATTTTTTAAAACCCAATTTTTCATAAAAAGAATCATTTCCTGTTGTTGCAATTAATTGAATGCAAGAAACATCTTCTAACTGTTTAATGATGTCATTTAATAGAATTCGCGCAATGCCTCTTCCTTGGTAATCTTTATGAACAACAACATCGTAAATAGCAGCATTAAATACACCGTCAGAAAGGGCTCTACAAACACCAACAATTTTGTTGTCTTTTAATCCAATTACCATATGAGTACTGGCGTTGAAAACTTTTTTTATTATACCTTCGTCATGCTTCATCCACCCAACCGATTGATAAATATCTTTTAACATTGGTAGATCACTTTCTTCTAATTCATATTTAAGTTTAAGCAAAACCATTTTGATTCCCACATCCTCTTTGTATCTATTATTTTCATACCATTTAACATATAATACCATAATATAGAATGATATTTTTTAATGGTTGCATTCAGCAACTTTTTCATGCCACGTCCTTTTTACGATATTTTCCTTACCGCGCTTAATAGTTGATGCTGATAAAGCGATGTGTGAGGCTATCCAATGCTGTTTTTTCCATCTAATCACCCAGTTTAGAATTTGAACCTCTCTATCACCAGCAACCCTTTCTGAATCCTAAAGCATCTGCTGTATTCATTAGTATGCTTTCTTTTACGATAGGTTTAACATCCTAAATTAGGAAATGCTAATGACAAAGTCATTATCCAAAGGGCAAAACCCATTTCGAGCAGTAGCATTTGTACAACGGCGGCTATAATTAATAAGACTTTCCAAAATGAATTATAAAGGAATATCTGCTGTATGGCCCTTTATCTTTTTTCTAAGTACCACACCCCTTTACTTTAGATAGCCAATAAAAATAATTTCCCGTATAAATATTAAATAAAAAGCCACTATAAAGTTGCGTAGTGCGCCACTACTTAAAGGAGCTACAGAGATATTCATCCTCTGTGGTTTTTTTGTTTTATAATGTTAATCGCTCAACGCAGTGCTCGTTTGAGACACAAATAATAGGAACACTTTACGTATTGGTGGTTCCTTTTTTCAGCTTGATCATTTTCTAAACAGAAAGTGGTCCTGTAAATTTTTAATTTATTCAAATTCCCCTTAAGCCATTTCCTTCTATGGAAATGGCTCATTTTTTAAACGTTCCACCTTTACATCAGACCGTATCTTCATGCTATTCACCAGAATCATCTACCTAAAATGATATGGATTATAGCGAGTTATTTTTCTTCATCCTCCAGCGACTAATAATGAGGTCATTTCTCATGTTTCGAAACTTTATGCTCTAACTAAATGAACAGCTAGGAAAAATGTATTAAAGGTCTGCTTGTCTCTTGTTATCTTTCAGGCTAATATACAATGAGCCATTTGTTTGAATTTGGGCAAAATACACATCCTTAACATTCTGAACTTTTTGTTTTTTCAGCTTCTTCATAAGCCACTCTTCTGTTAATTCAAGTTCAACTATATTCTCATAAATAAGCTGGCCATCTGAAATAACCTCTGTTGGCAAGTATGTTGGAGGTGCAATGTTTGCATGCACATCTTGCTTAGTAGCTGCTTGCGCTGAAGTCTTTTGTAAAACGCTCAACTTACCATCAGTCTCCAGTATTGCAAATTGTATATCCTGTACAGAAAAAATTGCTTTCTCCCTTAACATCATTGTAAGTTCGTCCATATGCAACCGATTTTTCTTTAAAGCGAATTCTAGAATTCGGCCATTTTGAATGACAATCGTTGGTTTGTCATCAAATAGAACACGTGCTTTTTTAGATTTCAAAGAAATGATGGTTACTAAAAATGTTAAAAAAACCCACCAAATTAACGATATTAATCCATCCAACAAAGGTGTTTCAGCTACTGCAGCAACCTGAGATGCTATTGAACCAATCGAAATACCGGTTATATAGTGGAAAAAAGTAAGTTGCCCAAGTTGTTTTTTACCAAGGATTCGTGCCAAAATAAGTAGTGTAAAAAAAGAAAACAATGTTCTAACAGTCATTTCCCAAAAATTAAGTACAAAAAAGTGGTCCATACAATACTTAGCTCCTTAAAACGTTGTTGAATAATAGCATGTACAAGAAACTCCTTCTAATGCTAAATTTCCGACAATTTGTTTAATTCGAACTGTAGCGTGTGTGAGATGCTGCGGCTTTTAAATGTATAGGTAACTTTAATGTGTACAGATTAATATAAAGTAATAACAATCCTCAGCTGGCCTCAATTTACAAAAAGTTACACCTTAATGTACATAAAAAGACATTCCTTCAAGGAATGTCTAAGCATTTATCTATAGATGTCTAATAAATTTAATAGGTACATTTCAGTTTCATTGATCGAAAGCATTATTTCTTTATGCAGTTGGTCCTCCATATTTTCCTCAGAAATAAACTGTAAGTATTTATTTACTTCCAAAAAGAATTTTTCAAACTCTTGTAAGAACTCATCAATTTTTTGATCGCCAGGTGTGACTGATAAATAAATAGTTTTGAATAAATTAAAGTCACTATATGCATTACTTAAAAAATAGATAGCCAATATTTTATCGCTCGTGACATATGATTTTACAAAGGTCAGATTTTGTTTTAATTTTTTCAATGAATTTATAAGATTTGTAGTTTGTTTTAGCATATTAGCAGTATTACTATACATCTAATAAACACCTCCAATTTAATAATAAGCAAAAAATCACCAAATTGGAATAATATTCTGCATTTTTCATCTTTTAAATTACAAGATCTGCCATTCGATGATGGCATCGGTCCAAACACCAATGATCAGTAATACAAATACCCAGCCTACAAACTGAATGTAGACTTTTAATACTGGGCTATCTGCAAATCCTCTTGAAAAGGGGCTCACCTTTAAAACATCATGAGGATACTTCAACAATATATATGAAAAACTGCCAAAAATGAACGTTACCCATATAGCGGTCATGAACATGTCCAAGTTTCACTCCTAAACATCAAGATTCAACTATCGCATACTTATTATATTTATCCCCCTTCTCTCTTGTGCCATCGTTGCTGTAATGGCTGCATCCTCATTTAAAACAAAATAAAATAAGCTCGATCAAAACTTGAGCTCATAGATTCTTTTATCCTAATGGATAATAAGGTTCATAAATTGGATGCCAATAATATGGGGGTCTAACACCAATACTCGGTGTAAACCAGCTGTCATTTACATAATGAATGTTTAATGGATTTACGTTATTTTCTAGTAACCGTGTCACTTCTGGGAAAAATTCAATCTCCATGCTAACAATCCCCCTGCGATTATAGTCGTTTCCTTGCTTTAACATACGAAGATAATCAATCATAGTATATGTTGAAAAGGAGGGATTGGTTATTAACAATCCAAGTGACGGGCAAGCTAAAGATAACCAAGATTTAATGGAACAAATTCGTTTTTATCAAAAATGGTTTGAGGACAATAAAAAAGAAAATCCATACCCTCAATATCCTGTCTATGGAAAAATAACGCAATATAAAGAAGTACCCCTTACCCAACCCGAACAAAGGCAGCTTCGTCAACCTGGTCTCGAAAGCTTAATGGTGCCGAAGCCTATCATTGAAAACCCTCATTATAAAGGTAGTGGAAAATTAAAAGGGAAAGTTGCCCTTATTACCGGAGGTGATAGTGGTATGGGTGCAGCTGCTGCGATTGCCTTTGCGAAAGAGGGGGCTGATGTAGCAATTGCTTATTTAGATGAGCATGAGGACGCTACTCGAACTAAAAATAGAATTGAGGAACTAGGAAAAAAATGTTTACTCCTTCCAGGGGATCTCCGTGAAAAAAAAAACAATGCAAAGATATTGTTTTTGAAACCATTCATACGCTTGGACGCTTAGATATATTATGTAACCATGTTGGCATTCAGTTTCAACAAAATGACCTGACTGACATTACAGATGAACAATTCGATGAAACGTTTAAACTTAATATTTATTCACATTTTTATACGACAAGAGCAGCCCTCCCTTATTTACAAGCTGGTAGCTCCATCATTGGTACCGCTTCAGTTGTAGCTTATGCTGGGGAGCCTTTATTAATCGATTACTCTGCAACAAAAGCAGCTATCGTCGGCTGGACTCGTTCTTTAGCAAAAAGCATTGCTAAAAAGCAGATTCGCGTCAATGCTATTGCCCCTGGTCGTATTTGGACACCACTGATCCCCTCCAGTTTTTCCTCTGACGAAAACGCATTACATGGAGGAAATCTTTTTAACCGAATGGCACAGCCCTTTGAGGTGGCCCCTACATTCGTTTATTTAGCATCGGATGATTCAAGACATGTAACGGGGCAAGTTTTACATGTGGATGGTGGAGAATCCACCCATTCGTAGCTCGGAAAGAAAACTCAGGCAACAATTAATCGTATGCTGAGTTTTTTTAATTTCTCTCTTCAAAGGTTTAAAAAAATATTTTAACAACTTTTCCTCTTTATTTCATTTACTTTTCAATTTATTTACAGTGGTTATGTTCATAACTACGACAACATACATTAATTGCGGGATAGCAACTTTAACATCGCCCCCAAGATGTTTTTGTACAACGCTATCCCAGCTTTACAGCGTAGTTTTTGGCGATCATACTACTCTTCTATCAGCTTTCTCTACGTTGTTATCCCTTCCGTAGTAAAGAATATCTCAACATATCTCTACATTCGCCAGTCACACTTGGACATACATATTGTCTTAAATAGCTCTCTTCTTTAAAATTGAATTTGGTTAGTAACTGCTATGTTTTCTTCAGCAACAATGGCTTGTATCCTCACCACCCCTAACGATAGCCATTGCTATGCAAACATCATATATTCCCTCACTACTATCACCTCTCCGTTAACCAATAAATCAATTATTCCCATATCATATACACTAATTGATACAGGCGTAATTGATAGTCCGCTCTTAAAGTCATCCCTACCTAGGCATTACCCTATGCACCATCGACCATTACATTCATATAATTGTACTGAAGGGAGTGGCAATAGTGCCTTGGCAACATAAAATTTACTATTTAATTGGGCAACCGGTCGGTGTTTCGTTGACGAATGGGCAAGGGACATCTGGTGTTCTTTGTGGCGTTTCAGGTGGGAAGCTTCTTGTTCTCGAATATTTGTATCAAAGCCAATTTGCTTTAAAGCAATATGATTTTCATATGATTCAAGATGTTAATGGTTTTCCGCCTTGTCAAATGCGGTAGCCGTTATATTAAAAGTATGTTTCAGACTGTCGACAAAAGGAATTGAGAAGTTCACACTCGATTCCTTTTGTCATTTTTTTCTCTTTCATTATGTTTAAAAATGGTAATTTGATATCCAATAAAACAGACTCTTCAAGTATAAGAACTCTTTGAAGCCGCCTGCCACGTCCAAGTAGCTAGTTTCTTTAAATTTATGGCAGCAAAAGTAAGTATCGCCTGCATGGATAATTTTTTCAGACCTCTAGGTTGTCCATCACATTCCATGCTTTTCCTTTGCATCGGCAAAGACATGCTCAATCGTTTCTTTACGCTTGCATAAATTTGTTTGATGTCATAGGAATGGCATAAATGTTCAGCTTCCTCCACATACAGTTCCCCAATATGGCGTTGAATAAGCTTTTTGTGATTCTTACTTTCTGTACATTGGGAAAGGCTTGGACACTTCGCACCATTCAAAGGTTTCGATGTTTCTCAAAAATTTACCTATGTAGATGGGGTACTTTATGTAGAAGTTGATGGGAACGAAGGGCGGTGACTCCAGCGGGAAAGCGGGAAAGACGAAATCTTGGACTGAGCGAAGCGAGGGAAGCAGCTCGACCCCGCCCGTAGTGGAAATCAACGGCTTTACTTTATTTCATTGAGTTTGTCTACAGTCTGAAACATTCGTGTAGGATGTTTGTTTGATGGCACCATTTTAATACTAGTTACTTGGATGATGATCGCTCCTCCATTTGAATCTTATACATACAATAGATAGGGAGAGAGGGGGTGTCCTTTGTGGGATACTGTGGAAATATAGGTAATTTTAATAACTATTGTGGCGGAAATGACGGCAATGGTAACAGTTCAACTTTCGTGCTAATCGTTGTACTATTTATTCTACTTATTATTGTTGGCGCAAGTTTCATTTGCTAATGGTCATCTTAAGGCTTTAGCTTCTGGTCATTTCTAATGATGAAGAAGCTCAAAGCCTTTTTTATTTCCCTCCCTCTCATGATATACCTATCATGAGATAAGCAAATTATATTTCTTATGCCATTGAAGATAGATAACTATATCCAATTGATAACTTAACATAATAATAGTATTGTAAAGTTCTTTCTACTTTACATGACACTCCTTTATTGGTTCTAGGGGTCACTTACATCCAAGTGGCCTCTTTTTGCATCCTTTACTCTATTATAGATTTTATAGAAATATCGTTTTAGTAGAGAGGAGGAAACAAATGGGAATTAATTTAAATTTCTGGTCCTTTATTTTATCTTTAGGTTGCATCTTATTATTTTTTCTGTCCGGTTCCTTAAAAGACTTTTTTGTTACCTATGTCCATCTTCACCCATTGACACTGACATTGTTATTGTCAATCGTATGTTTCTACCTAAGTGTTGTAGGAATGAAAGATGTCAGAAATTTAGCGACCTTGCTGAGAGGTATAGTGACAATGGCTTTAACACTGATTCTAATTGTGAGTGTTTCTTTTATTTTATTTTTTGGTAATTTATAGTGTAAAAGAACTCTGGCTCGCATGATGATTAAACAAGCTCCCTTGACGAACGTTTGTTCTATATATACAATAATAAAAAAGGAGGCTTGTTTATGCAAGACACAATTAACATTGAATTAGTACATTTTTCAGAAGACTATGTAGAGCAGTTAAATGAGTTTGAATTGCCTGCAGAACAGCACCGATTTACTGCCTTACCAAAAGAGATTACAATCGAAAAAGTTGGACAGTACCCTATTGTGATTTTAAGTAATACAATACCTGTTGGTTTTTTCGTACTTCATGCCACTGAAAGAGTACAGGAATATTCTAGTAATCCTCAGGCGATGTTACTTACTGCTTTATCTATGGACCATAAACAGCAAGGAAAGGGTTATGCAAAAAAAGCAATGCTGTTACTGGCTGACTTTGTCAAACATGAATTTAAAGAATTTAACGAAGTAGTGTTAGTGGTAAATCACAAGAACATCGCTGCGCAGAATTTGTATACCAACGTAGGTTTTGAAGATAATGGTGAAAGACGAATGGGACCAATTGGTGAGCAAATAGTGATGCAATTGCACCTATAAGGAGACAGTCACTCATTTGCGATGTTCAAATGAGTGACTTTGTCATCCGCTGGAATCGTACCATTCATACGATGATCTGCACGAATATCATTTACTTGATTTTGCTTTAAATACCGTTATTGCCATCCACTTCTATATATGCAGCATAAATATGTTTCAATGCGATATGCTTCGTTGTTGTAATTGTTTCTAGCAGAAGCTCCAACTCGTTCATCCCTTTAATTATGCCACCATATTGTACAAAATTAGCCTCTTCCCAAATAGTTAACATAATATAGTTACGTTGCGATAATGCATGCGTGATGGTTTGCTGTAATTCCTCCAGTTCCCATTCTGCACGTTCCCTTGGCGGTTCTGTCAGTACCTCTTGTTTCCACTTTTTCAAAAGCATTAAATGCTCTGGAAGCATCATCGATGTCCATTTCATGGCTCCTCGATCTTTGATCAAATTGTCTCATCCTTTCTACTATGTTTCGGGGGACGTTTGCGAGAAAACTTCAACATTGAAAGTCATGGCTACTATGCTAAAATTTCCATTCCCCACAAAACAAAACATACGTTCCTTTTAGTATACGCACATACGTTCTTTAATAGCAGTGGTAATTTCATACAATTTCTCTAGCATGTGCTTGCGAGGAGTTCTAGACAAACGCTAGGCATTTGTATAAGTCTATAAACATTTCAATCATAATCTGTGATGATGATGAATATCACAATTTTAGTGAGAAAGGATGTAAGTATTAACACAAATGTCGATTATACATCGCCTTCTGCAGAGTTCACCTTTGATGTCAACAAAAGTACGCTTTTTAAAAAAGATGCACGAAATTACATTAATATTCTTGGTGTTGAGCAATTAAATACGTTAGAAAATACCTCTTTACTGGATATTTTTTTAAGCAAAGATAATGTTATTGAGCCACACTATCACCAAAATGCAGCTGAGCTTGTCTATTGTATTTCTGGTGCAGCAACGGTTTCCCTATTAAATCCCTTTACAAAAAAACTTCAAAACTACCCGATTAAGCCTGGGCAAGTAGCCAATATCCCACAGGGCTGGTGGCATTATGAGATTGCCACAGAAGATAACACCCATTTACTAGCTATTTTTGATGCTCCAACACCAGAGGTTATTTTAGGCTCCGATATATTGAAATTTACACCAGCGAATATAATGGCGCACACCTATTGTTTAGATGAGGAACAATGGAAGAAAACTATTGCACCGATTGTTCCATCTACTTACATTGGACCACCAAAAAGCTGTAATCGTGTAGAATCAGCAACTGATAATTCTTCGTGCAAGCAAAAGAAGCCGAAACCATGCCAATACCCTTATCCATATCCATACCATTACCCTTCCCCACATATGTATCCGTATGGCACGTATTATTAAAATGCCCCTTGTATTAAACTTTTATTGTAAAAGATGAATAGAATGTCATAAACTGTTCCATCCTAATCTTAGATAAATACTAGGAGTTAGGAAGTGTCACAATAACGATGATAAATGACAATCTAGCATCATTACAGTTTAAGGAAATGTTTAGACTTTGGTCGCAGCTCGGTGTCAATCAAAGCTATATTGCCTCAAGCCATGGATTTTTTAATCATACCCGGGATAAAAAATTAAAGATTATGATTTTGGAATTTATTCAATGTTTAAAAGAGGAAAATAAACAGCTGACATTGTTATTAAAGGAAAATGGCGTGCTTGCCCCCACTCCAACTTTGGCATTCAGTAAAATGAAAATAACGGATATCCGTGGAAAATCCATCATTCATGATAGCGAAATTAGTGCCATTATATCTATGAATATTGCTTCCTCTTTAGTTGCTGTAAGCCAAGCATTGGAATTGTCAGTGAAGCAAAAGCACCTTGCCAAATATGGTGAACTCCATATGCGCTATGCTATACTTGGGTCTAAATTGATTGAACTCAGTAAGAATAAAGGCTGGCTACTAGCGCCAGCCCAATAAAAATGGCATGATGGATGATGCTAACCATCCATTACGTTGCACATTATTAAATCAATTTTTAATAGTGTGTTTTTTTTGTACATTTTAAGCTTGTGCATCTCACTTAACATCTCCGATCTCATTAAACAATAGCAAAACCACCTACTCGTTATATGTAGGTGGTTTTAACATCCAATCTTCTTCTATCGACTTCTTACAAACAGGAGCTTATACCATTGATTTACGAGGAACGGTAACACGGATAGACTATAAATAAAGCCTAATTGGGCCATTGTTAATGGAGCCACTTCAAAGACCGTTGTTAGCATTGGCATAAACAATACAATATGCAAGCTTAGGACACCGATTAAAAATGCAATCCATGCATATTTATTCGAAAATACACCAATCGTAAAGATCGATTGTTTGGCTCTGGAGTTAAAGCCATGCACTAATCTTGATAAACAAAGTGTTGTAAACGCCATTGTACTTGCCGTTAATGTATCGCCAGTTGATAATCCAATTTGAAAAGCAATGATGGTGGAGATGGCAATTAAAATTCCTTCAAGCACCACCTGTGTCGTAAATGATTTATTTAATAGAGGGGTATGAACATTTCTAGGCTTGTCCTTCATCGTTTTCTTATTATTCGGCTCTAATCCGATTGCGATTGCTGGAAGGCTATCTGTTAATAGGTTAATGAATAATAGATGGACGGGCGCAAAAGGAACTGGTAAGCCAAGGACTGTGGCATACAACACTACAAAAATAGCTCCCGCATTTCCTGATAATAAGAACAAAATGGCATTTTTAATATTTGTATAAATGCTACGACCATTGGCAATGGCCTTGACAATCGTTGAAAAATTATCATCAGTTAAAATCATAGACGAGGCATCTTTTGCTACCTCTGTACCAGTCACTCCCATTGCCACCCCGATATCTGCTTGTTTTAATGCAGGTCCATCATTGACGCCATCCCCCGTCATTGCGACAACATGTCCCTTATCCTGCCACGCCTTGACGATACGGATCTTTTGAGCAGGTGTCACACGGGCATATACAGAGTAATCATCTACTTTTTCCTGTAGCTCTTGATCTGTGAATCTTTCGAGAGCATGTCCTTCAATGGCTTCATCTGAATTTTTTAATATCCCAATTTGTTGGGCAATCGCTGTGGCCGTAATTTTATGGTCACCCGTAATCATAACTGGCTTAATGCCTGCCTTAATACAATTTTCCACTGCCTCTTTGGACTCTTTTCTTGGAGGGTCCATCATAGCCACTAGGCCGACAAATATTAAATCCTTTTCCACTCTTGTATCAATTGTTTGCTGTGGTAAAACATCTTTATAGGCAATGGCTATCACCCGTAAACCATTCCTCGAAAAATCATGATTGACCGCTTCGATTTTTTGACGATGCTGAGCTGTCATCTCAAAAATGCCTGCTGCCGTTTTTATTCTAGTCACTTTAGGTAAGAGAACATCTAATGCCCCTTTGGTAATCAGAACAGGCCGTTTATCTATTTGATTTACAGTACTCATAAGCTTTCGCGCCGAATCAAATGGAATTTCAGCCAGTCTTGGATATTGCTCGCGAATCATCAATTCATCTAAGCCGTACTGCTTCCCTAATTTTACAAGCGCTATTTCTGTCGGATCACCAATTTCCTTCTGATCACGCTCAACAGCATCACTACATAAAAGTGCCTTAACCATCAGCTCTTTTTCCACTGGATTTGTTGGGTTTAGCCAATCATGAGGAATTTTTTTCTGATCGACAAAGACTTCCTGTACAACCATTTTATTTTCTGTTAAAGTACCCGTTTTATCAGAACAAATAACAGATACACTTCCTAAGCTTTCAACCGCATAGAGCTTACGAATAATCGCATTTTCCTTGGCCATCTTCTGTGTGCCGAATGCTAAAACGATTGTAACGATGGAACTCAAAGCCTCAGGAATAGCTGCGACAGCTAGAGATACTGCAAACATAAAGGATTCTACTAAAGCTCGTCCGCGAATAAGGTCAATTGTAAAAATGGCTAAGCAAATGATTGTAATACCTAATGCTAATTTTTCACCAAATTGGTCCAAGCTAATTTGTAAGGGTGTTTTCTTTTCCTTTGCTGTATCGAGTAAATTTGCGATTTTCCCTATTTCAGTCTGCATCCCGATAGCTGTAACCATTACAATCCCTCGTCCATTGGTGACGAAGCTACCTGAATACACCATATTTTTCTTATCTGCAATCGTAACATTGTTTTTTCGAATAGGCTCAGTACTTTTGGCAACGGCAATTGATTCTCCGGTTAGAGAGCTTTCATTGATGTGCAAATTATGACTTTCCAATAGTCTGCCATCCGCATTGATGTAATCGCCAGCCTCCAAAATAAGAAGATCCCCCACCACAATCTCCTCAGAAGGAATTTCCATAAGCTGATTATTCCTCATTACTTTGGCAATAGGTGAGGTTAGTGCCTTCAGATTGTCTAAAGATTGCTCTGCTTTAACATGCTGTACCGTGCCTAAAATAGCATTTAGAAAGACAACAATCATAATGACAATTGTACTTTCTACCTCTCCTAGTAGAAAGGAAACGAAGGCAGCAACTAGTAAAATAATGACTAATAAATCTTTAAATTGGCCCATAAAAACTGCCCATGTACTAATCTTTTTACCTTCCTCTAATACATTATAGCCATAGACTTGTTGTCTTTTTTGAACGTCCCCATCGGACAAGCCTTCTGTGGTGACATTCAATATCTTCATGACTTCAGTAGACGATTGTTGATGATATTCAGTCATAGGGTTCTCCTTCCATTCACAAGATTTAAAGGTGGTATACTATTTTCTGGAAAATAATAGGCACCTTATAATCTCAAACTTCTTAAGTCTGTGTGAAATTCATTAACTACAACAATCTATTCCATAGATAACTAGAGTATGATAATAAACTAGTGAGAAATTAATTTTTAAAGAGAACACTCAAATAGATTCATTTAAACAAAAAAAGCACCGGGAATGGCTTTCCCAATGCTTTTATAAAAGCAGTTATGATTGTATGGGTCTCTCTTTATGGGCCACTAATAAGTAATCCAAGGCACTCATGCGTGTAAGTTTGTGCGTGAACTTAATGGCATCAGCATGAGAGGCAAACGTAAAGTGTTCGAGTTCGTCTGTTGGTATATATTGATCGACTGTTTTTCGTGTCAATTTTCGTACAGATAATGTGTGTGAATCCTCCTCATATAGTATGATAGCACCAACATTTCTATAAAAAGTTTGATCAATCGTTGCTATGACTTTGACATGTTGAAAATCGGTTAAATCTACTTGCATCTATTACCAACCTCCTCTATCCTTACATTCGCTATCAAACCGCTATTGTCCTGCTATAGCAGAATCATTTTTGGATAATTCCACCATTTATTATGAAGGGTGCTGCGCTGACGGATATTCCGCAGAATGCTCTTGTGAGACTGGCGCTCTTTTAATGGAGAAGATAGCACATCCTAAAGCACAGAGAACTAATAGAGTTCCGAAACTTGCTAAATGCATGACAGATCCAGTAAAGGCAAATACGGCACCACCTAGCGCTGAGCCAATGGAAATCCCAATTTGGAGCGCTGCTGTATTTAAGCTTTGCTGTATATCGGATGATTGAGGATCTGCTTGAATTAAATAATTTTGTAATGGTGGTGTTAAAGCCCAACTTAATGCCCCCCATAAAACGGTAAACAGTAAAAAGACCGGTAAGGCAATGACTGTGTAAGGAATACTGAACAGGACAACCGCAAATGTAGAGACGATTAAAATAAGGGCTTTACTTGTCCCGATTTTATCGCTCACCCAGCCACCTACAGCATTACCACTGACAGAGGCAATACCAAAGATTAAGTAACAAATACTAATCCATGAAGCATTCATATCAAAGGCTTCGACTAAAAATGGTGTTAAATATGCGTAGAGCATATAATGACCTGCTAGCATAAACAAAGTCGTTAATTGTGCTGTAAGAATTTTTAAATTCGCCAATGATTTCATTTGCTTCTTCAGTGGTACGACTTCTCCGATTGGCATTTTGTCTAATAACAAAGCTATTAAAACCATTGAGATTGTCGAAAGAATGCTAATGCCTAAAAATACGGCTCTCCAACCGAAAGCTTCCGTAATAAATATCCCCATTGGCACACCGATAACAAGTGCAGAGCTTACGCCCATAAAAACAAGCCCCAGTGCTTTTGCACGATGTCTTGGCTCTACAATTCTCGTTGTAATGGTTAATGATAGCACGATGACCAAGGCTGTACTCATCGCTGTAAAAATTCGTGCAATTAAGACAACGGTGAACGTTGTGCTAAAGAAGGTCATTAAATTACCTAATGTGAAAATAAATAAAGATATAAGAAATAAGCGTTTCCGTTCTATCTTGGCTGTCAAAGATAGTAGGACAGGCGCAGAAATCGCATAAACAAGTGCAAAAATAGTGATTAATTGCCCTGCAGTTGCTAACGAAACGTGCAAATCCTCTGCAATATTGGGTAGGATTCCACCTACGATTAATTCAACTAAACCTACCGCAAAGGTAGTCACTGCAAGAATATAAACTCTCCAATTCATTGTAATCTCCCTTTCGTTACATTTTCATTTTTATAGGAGATTTTTTTAATAGCCTTGATACCTCTACATCAAATCCAAATTTTGCATAGGGACTTGCCACAATAAGCTCCTTTGTAAAATCTATTTCCTATGTCCGAGGCTGCATAAGCCTGATACCGAAGACGTTTCTTTATCAACATCATAGGCTCAATCAAATAAAAAAATCCTGACTACAAAAATGAAACAAAGTTTTGTAGTCAGGATTTTATGGTTCCTGGTAGAGACCCTCAATCCATATTATTGAGGTTATACAGTTCAAATATTTACTTTAGCTATAGTAGCACACCAAAATTTCATTGACAATACTTTTTTTCATAGAATCAGTCTCATAAAAATTTCGATTGCTAGAGAGAAAATTTTGATTTTTTGCTTATATTTTGATGAATTTGACCATACATAATAACATACAATATCTATTTTACGAGGTGATTGTTTGCGAATAGTAGGATTTTTATGCTATTTTTTATTACTATTTTATGGTGTTGAATTAGTAGCAGAAGAGCTCACAATCGAAGAACCTGCTCTCAGTTCTCCTATAAAAAATAATCAACCCCCTATTAAAGAAACCGTTGAAAATTCAATGATATGTGTCTATTATCCTTCTGACAAAATATGTAAAGATGTACTATCAAATAAAGAAAGAGGCCACTATTAAGTAACCCCTTAGACTGTAGACTAGCCATCGAGACGTTACTCTCAATGGCTTCTGTTTTTTCCTTCATTTCCATTATTGAAAAAATTACGGCTGAATTCAACATACTCTTTGAGCATAGCTTCTCTCTTCATCTACTTGCCATGTCCAAGTAGTTGTCACTCAATGATTTTTAGGAACTAATGGATTTCGCCTGTAGTGTATAGCAACGGATTACTTTAATTCATGGTAAAAGAAAAAGACTATAGGCAAGCTCAACATTCATTGAGCGTTTGTCTATAGTCTGAGAGACCACTATGAAGTGGCCACTTACTTATTTCTTATTTTGAGCCAACGTGAAAATGCTTAAATGGATAGACGATTAGCTTTGACTCACCATAAACAGCATCCTCTGAAATTAAACCGTAATGGCGACTATCACTACTTTTTAGGCGATTGTCTCCAAGCACAAAATACATGCCCTTTGGCACCTCTTTTTCATTCACTAATTGCTCTAATGTAAAGTTTTCCGTAATGCGTAATTGGTTAGGATCATCTGTTTCACGATTGACGTAATCTTCATTGTAGGCTTTGCCATTCACATACAATACATCATCTTTCATTTCCACCTTATCACCTGGTAAACCGATGACACGTTTAATATATAGCTCATCTTCTACAGGTGATTGGAAAACAATTTGATCGAAACGCTCGATTTTACTTGTTTTACTGACAATTATAATATCTTTATCATGGTAGGTTGGGTACATCGATGCCCCCTGTACTTTAATGGGCGCAAATAAAAATTGCTTACAGCCTAACACGACAATTGCTGTAATAACAATAATTTTGATGTAGGATAGTATTTCTTTTTTAAAGTTTGTTGTTTTTTCCTCTTGCATGTTCATTCCCCGATACTGTTTTTTTAATAGTATAACATTTTCTATACTTCATTGACGAATGAATCACAGAAATTGTTTCATTCGCCATAAAAAATAGACAAGGCTACTAAGTAGCCTTGTCTATTAATATCTAATTGTATCTAATTCTGTTCATTTGACAATTAAGAATGGCTAGATTGTGAAGCAACCTGTTGCTGCTCGTTCAATAAATCTACTGCTAATATGATACCCACTGGTAATGCAAATGCTAACAATATTGTGCCTATAATCATCACAATCACTCCTTTTAACCACTTCTAATGTCAGTATACAACGAATTTTCAGATATTTCAAGAAATATAGATAAATGATTGATGTCAAAAAAAATCATTCAACTAGGCATGCACCCTACATGAATGATTTTTTAATGCACTACATAAACAATTTTAAACATAATACTTGTAGGCCTCTGATAGTTGATCGGACTGGATTTCTTCGCATTTTGCGTTTAGGTACATAGCTTTGCATGCAATGATTAAGAGCTGTATACCTAAGGACCTGGGTCCTCCCATTCATTCATCTCCCTCCCTTCATGGCCAAAAATTTTACATGTATGTTATCACTTGTTGTAAGCAAAAGCTTACTTGCTTTGTAAATGTTTTTTTAGATCGGCTTGTATTTTTTGTAGCTCTTCCTCGTTCGGAATGTAGTACCAAATGCGGTTAATTCTTTCACCATCACCCTTTTCAAACGATAATTGCTCAATATCCTTATCCATTTTCTTATAAATACCTTGAAGCTGAATAAGCTCTTTTACAGAGAAGTTCATGCGAACATTATCACCTAAAACCGTCAGCATATCTGTTGCCTTTAATAAGGTAGACGGAGTTGAAGCCTTTTTCATAACCGCTTCAATAATTTGACGTTGTCGAATTTGACGTCCAAAATCTCCTCGTGGATCTTCATAACGAATACGTGAAAAAATAAGTGCTTCATTACCATCTAATGTAATTTCTCCCTTTGGGTAATGATATTCGTCATAGGTTAAATCCATATCATTATTAATGGTTACGCCACCAAGCGTATCTATAATTTGTAAAAAACCTTCCATATTAATAAACACATAATAATCAATCGGTATATTTAGAAAATTTTCTACCGTATCTACAGCCATGGGAACACCGCCAAAAGCATAGGCATGATTAATTTTATCAACGGTATCATGACCGACAATTTCTGTACGAGTATCACGGGGAATACTAAGCATTTTCATGGTTTGCTTTTCAGGATTCACAGTAATCACAATCATCGTATCTGAACGTCCACTATCATCCTTTCGTTCATCTACACCGAGCATCAGAACCGAGAAAGGTTCTTTTTTAATCACTGTTTTTTCTTCTAGCTGTGCTGCATCTGTTGTTTGTAAAAGTGGTGTATTTATTTTGTTCATAGTTTTTTGGATGGTAAAGTAGGCAGTTCCTATAAAAATTAAAAAAATAGTTAGTAGGCTACCAACAATCCACAGCCATAATTTTTTCTTGCTCTTTTTCTCTTTAGAGCGTTTCAAATTTTTTTCCATACGTTAGTCCTCTCTTGCTTAACAATTTTGCCCCTCTTTTTGACGTATTAAGTTGGAAAAAAGTTTATCTAGTCTACTTATATGCATATTGGACGAAAAAAAGACGTACACTAGTATTTACTTTATTTACTCCAATCTATTCCCACATTTGTTATTTCATTTCCTTTTTCATTATATGTTTCGCCATTTTAATAAATTGAAAATTCATTATTGTTGATTTATACTGTTTTTAAGGTACAACGTCTCTATAATAGAAACGATTTACTATAGATTTTATTGCTTACTTTTTTAGGAGGAATCACTATGTTTCAAACAAGAAGAGAGAAGTTAGTTTCCCGTATGCAGCAGGACGTGGATTTAGCTATTTTAGTACCCGGGCCAAACATGCATTATTTTACCGGTCTTCATCTCAAGCAAAGTGAACGTCTAACATTCGCTGTCATAACAGCTCATAATGATTTATATTTTCTTTTGCCACAAGTAGAACTAAATAAAATTGATCCTAGCTATGGTGGTGTTATTTTTTCCTATTCTGATGAGGAAGGGCCCAAACAGGCGATTCAGCAGCTAAAAAAAGAATTGGGACCATTGCAGACCATTGGTGTAGAATTTGACATTATGCATGTGCATGAGCAGAAATCGATTGAAATGCTTACATATGAAAATTTATACGATATTGGTGAGAGTATACGCGAATTACGCATGAAAAAAGAACTGCAGGAAATAGCCTTTATGCGACAGGCTGTACAAATTGTTGAGGAAAGTCTTGCAGCTACTTTACCAACGATTCAAGCCGGTGTGACAGAAATGGAAGTCGCAGCCCAATTAGAATATGAAATGAGACGTCGTGGCTCAGAAGGAACACCTTTTGGTACGATCGTTGCTTCAGGCTATCGTGGTGCACTCCCACACGGCAGAGCAAGTACTAAAAAAATTGAGGCGGGCGAATTCATTGTCATTGATTTTGGTGCTATTTATAAGGGCTATGTGGCTGATATGACTAGAACGGTAGCTTTAGGAGATGTATCACCAACGTTACAAAACATTTATAGCCTTGTTAAACAAGCCAATGAAGCAGCCATAGACGCTATTAAACCAGGGATGACTGCCCAAGACCTAGATGGTATTGCAAGAGGAATTATCCGGAATGGTGGTTATGGTGACTATTTCACACATCGACTTGGTCATGGCATTGGTTTAAGCGCACATGAAGAACCTTATTTAATGCAACGTAATTTAATAGTGTTAGAAGAAGGCATGGCATTTACTGTGGAGCCAGGGATCTATCTACCGAATGTTGGTGGAGTTCGTATCGAGGATAACCTACTAGTTACTGACAATAGTTATGAGAATTTAATGACCTTTTCAAAAGAGTTAATCATTTTATAAGGCTGGTGCATGCAATGATAAATATGAGGACCATTCAAAAGGATATGCCCCTTCTAGCGCAATATATTTATTTGAATACAGCTGCCGCTTCTGCCATGCCTCAGCCTGTAGTGAATGTGATGACAAGTTACCTTCAAAAACAGGCAAGTATCGGCCCCTATTTACCTTCTTTTCGGAAAGAAACGTATGAACAGGTGGAGCAAATTCGGGAAAAAACAGCTTTATTTATCGGTGCAAGAAAAGAAGAAATTGCCTTTGTACCAAATGGTTCAATGGCGATTAATTATATTTCAGGAGGCTTAGATTGGAAAATAGATGATGAGGTGATTGTACTTGATACTGAAATGTTAAGTAACCATGTACCTTGGCTTGCCCTTCAGCAACGAGGGGTTCGCTTAAAAGTTTTGAAAACGAATACGGACTATATGGTGGACTTACAAGAGCTTAAACAGCTCATCACGCCTCATACAAGATTAATAGCCTTTGCCCACATGTCAAACGCGGCTGGTGCTCTTCAGCCAGCAAAGGAAATCTGTGAGCTTGCCCAGCAATACAGTGTGCTTACGTTAATTAATGCCAATCAAACAGTGGGTTTACTTCCTATCGATGTGGCAGAGCTAGGCTGTGATTTTTTAGTTGCTAGTGGGCGAAAATGGCTACGTGGTCCAGAAGGCTCTGGCCTTTTATATGTAAGACAAGCTCTGATTTCAACCATTGATCCCATTATAATCGGCTGGGGTAGCACTAACTGGGATTATGAAAACAACGATTATTCATTTGTTGAAACAGCTAAACGTTTTGAGCCAGGCTGCCCTGTTATTCCAAGTATATTAGGGTTAGGGGCGGCCATCGATTACGCAAATGCCATTGGTTTACAACTGATCTATCAGCGTGTTCAACAGCTGACGAAGTATTTAATAGAGCAGCTTAAAACGATTCCAGGCATTGTCCTCTATGGCCCTCAAAATAGTGAATATCGATTATCGGTTACACCGTTTAATATTGAGGGAATATCTCCAGATGATGTGACAAATTTTTTAGCGGATCGAGGCATCATTATAGAAGCTGGGACATTTATGGCTAATACCATCATGGAGCGCAATCATATTCGTAAAATGGCTCGCTTATCTCCTCATTATTTTAATACGTTTGAAGAAATCGATAGCGCCGTATCCAGCATCAAGGAATTTATAGAACTAACCAAAACAAAGGCCCAAGATAGTCATTAACTATCTCGGGCTCTTTTTCACCCTATTCTTGGTACAATTTAAAGCTATATTGATCAAAATATCGCTGAATATTCATCGCGCCATACTGCAGAACATTAATCATTTCAGGTAGTTTTTCCTCCGTTGGTTTTCGATAAATAGGACCTGCAATAGTTAGTGAAGCAATCACCTCTTTTTTGCTATTAAAAAGAGGGACCCCTACCCCAAATACCGAGTGAGAATATTCTCCCGTCGTAAAGCACCAGCCTTGCTGTTGAATTTTCTCTAAGTCCGCTAACATTTGATCTGGATCTGTAATTGTTTCCGGTGTTACTTTTTTCATGCCATGATCCATTATCTCTTTTTTCTTCTCATCTGGAAGAAAAGCCATGATTGTTTTACAGGATGCTCCGATATGTAAAGGTGTGCGTGTGCCAATCGACACAGAAAACTTAATAGTTTGAGAACTTTCTGCAATCTCTACCGTCACACCATCTGTGCCATCTAGCCATGTTAAAAATACGGATTCCTTAATGGCTTCAGCTAGATTTTTCATAATCGGTAACACAAAATCAGAAAGATTTAATTTATCCTTTACCATTTGACCGTACTCTAGAAAACGAAGTCCAAGTTCATACTTCTTTGTTTCAGGGTGTTGAATTAGAAAACCCTGATGTTCAAATGTTGCTAATATCCTATAAATAATAGAGTGGCTAATGTTCATTTCTTTCGCTAATTCTCGAACACCCCAAGTAGGATTTTCTTTATTAAAATATTTTAGAACCTCTAATGAGTTATCTAATGTTTTTAATGTCATTTTACACCTCATATGTCTCTATAATAGAACCGTAATTGTATTATAAAATGAAGGCGGACAATTTTCAATAAATTCAACTATTTTACAATTAGATGTAAAACGATTAGGTGACCGGTTGAACTTCTAGCTGGCTTACTTTCATTCTAATTGGCTGTCTTGAGCGTATGCCTTCATCTTCATATGGGACCCCCATTAATAAACAAAATATTACCTATTATTTTTAGCATAAATAACCAATAAAAAAATCAACCCACCTCCATAAAATTAATCGAGGTGAGTTGATCTGGATAGATCTTCTTACATGAAACAACTTTTTCTATTCATTTTTATTTTGAATGCCCTGTACTAGCTTCTCTTGAATCTGTAAATACTGGGCAATTTCTGTATCATCTAATACTTCAAATAGTTGTACAAAGACTTCTTTCCCTATGGATTGAGCCTTTGATAAGGCTATTTTTCCCTCATCGGTAATGTCAAGGCGAATAGTGCGGCGATCAGATGGATCATACAGCCTTTCTGCTAAGCCAAGTTTGACTAATTTTTCAGCAATGCTTGTCATTGCTCCTTTTGTATAGCCAATGGTTTCAGCTAGTTCAGCCTGTTTTTGAGGGCCTTTTACATGTAGCTCATTTAATACTAAAATCGGTGAAATTCCTAATGGATAAGGAAACGCTTTTGTAAAACGAATAATATTGGCGTTATTCACCTGTTCAATCATATGAATCAATTTAAAAATACTTGTCTGTTTCAAAAAATTCCTCCTCAAACGCCTAGGATTAATGAAGCATTAATGAACCACCATCTACCATAATCGTTTGACCTGTAATGTATTGTGAATCGTCGGAAGCTAAGAAGACAGCTACTCGTCCAATATCCTGTTCAATATGACCAAAACGACCTAGTGGGATTTTACTTCTCACTGCTTCATAATACTCTGGCTGTGCTTTTGCCCATGCTTGTACACCTGGTGAATCTGCAAGTGGGCTAATGATATTGACGTTAATACCAAATCTGCCCCATTCATTTGCAGCAACTCGAGAAATGCCTCGGATCGCTTCCTTAGCAGCAGCATAGGCTGCCTGTGTCTCATGGCCTTGAATACCTGCCCCAGATGCAAAATTAATAATATTACCTTGTGTTTCTTTTAAATGTGGTAATGCCGCTTGCATTAAATAGAATGTCGGATAGAAACCTGTTCCAAAAGATAAGTCAAGATCCGCTTGTGTTGTTTCTTCTATTGTAACTTGTTTCGCAGCATGAGCGTTATTAACTAGCACATCTAGTTTACCGTATTTTTCTACAACTGTATCAATAATTTTTGGTAATTGATCCCGTTCCATTAAATTTGCTTGCAAAAACATAGACTTCGGAGAAATTTGTTGTAACTCTTTCTCCATTGCTTCGCCTGCTTCTGCATTTAAGTCAACAATCGTGACAATGGCACCTTCCTTTGCCATTGCTTTAGCCATACCACTACCAATACCACCTGCACCACCAGTAATAATGACTACTTTGTTATCTAATTTACCCATTCATAACACATCTCCTTCATGTCTATTTAAGTATAGTTTAACATTAAACTATTTATTTTTAAACTAATTAACTTCAGATAAAAAGCCTATTCTGGAGAAGAGTTAATCCAAAATAAGCTTTTCTAAAATTGATCTTTCCTACATGATTGTACCGATTACTCTTTTCGAGCTCTCTATTTCTGATTTGATATTACACCAAATATAGACCCTTTAATGTATGTTTGTCCTTGTAATGACTGCAACTGCTCTGGTGTACCAGTTACTACAGCCCCAGTTATTTTCACATCACTTTTCTCCAAGGTTCCATTTTCTCCTACTAAAGCTTGATAAACCTGGTTTGTTTCCCACTCAAAGTTCTTGCTTTTGCGAAGAAGCTCAATATTTCGAATAAAGGTCTCAACCTCGTCGTTTGAAGAGCGTCGGGGTTTTGGTTGGGATTGCTCTGATTGGAAGCCGTAAATGTATGAGTCATTGGCTGAAATAGTATTCCGTCCTTGCTTAAAAAAATCTAGAGTATCATCTGTATATGCATCCACCCACCACCAATCTACTTGTACTTCAGAAGGAAGCTTGCTTTTAATTTCACCAAAACTATAGGCATCATCAAAAGAAATAGCTAATTCTACTAAAGTATTTTTCTCCAATTGATTCAGTTCACTAATATTATCTTTATAATGGTCGTAAGAAATTTTTGGATGATAAAAAAACATTTCTCGATCACCTGTGTAGTCATTAAACCTTTCGATTTGATATGTTTCTGCCAGTGATTCTGAACCTTCTATTTGGATGGGGCTAGAAGTGGCAGTTCGTGTAAGCGTTCCAAATAGATTATAATTGCTTTTAATAGGCTTCCAAATATATGGCCGATGCTGAACTCCAAGCACCTTATAGGTTGTTATTGCTATTTTCCCTCCCAACAAATTATCGTCATAAACCTGATTACTAATTTGGACATTTGGCGCACTTATTTCGTTAAATAAATGAATATCATCCATTACTTTTTGCGCACTATTTAACGATAAAGTCCTCAGCCCATACCATAATGCTATTAGCACAATGGGTGTAACGACCAATGTAACCCCAATCATTTTGACTGTTGACCAAAACCTTGCCTTTCTCATTATTTTTTTCGTTTTTTTATCATCAAACAAAAATTCATTTTCTTCATTATTCATCATGAATATCCTCCTTAAATCGTTCCGTAAATTCTTCTCTAGCACGTCTGACATGCGTTTTTAGTGTGTTTTCATTCTTATTCATCAAGGCTGATATTTCCTTATACGATAATCCCAACTCATATTTCAAGATTAGTAATTCCTGATGCAAAATGGATAATGTTTCTAATGTGTTCTGTATGTCCTTTAATTTTTCTTTTTTTAGCATCTGGATCTCAGGAATATGAATTAATGAAGTCAATTGAACTTCATCTAATTCTGTTGTTGGATGACGTGTTTCTTTTCTTTTGAGATCATAAAATTGATTGGTTGCTACACGATATAACCAACTCATTACTTTGTCTGACTGAATTCCATTTTTATGTAATAAAAATTTATAACATGTATCTTGGACGATATCTTCTGCATCCTCATGGGCTAATCCACGTTTTCTCAAATAACGATATAGCAAAGTTCCTGCTTGCTGTAAAAACGCATTCATTGATTGCTTTACCATGTCCACCTCCCTTCTGCCTATACAACGCAGAACTCCATGAAAAGTTTACATATTACAAAAAGTTCCCATTAAATATTTTAGTTTAATGAAAACAAACAACATTTATTTTCAAATACATCCAAGCATCATTTTTATTTGACACGAATATACTGTAGCAGCTAGCTAAGTTCACTTTCAGGAAGCGAGTTGTTGAAAATGGGTGCTAAATGGATTAAGCTCTCAGTCTTGTATTTATTGATTGTTTTTGCTTTTGGACTGTTTATGCATTATACTGTTCAACTTCAATGGAAAACGACACATGCTCATATTGGTGTGGTAGGTTGGCTGACTACTGGATTCATAGGTTTCATTTATTCGACTTATAAAGATGCTGCGGAAACAGGTCTCGCCAAAGCACAGTTCTGGCTATACAATATTGGCCTACCATTCCTATTAGTTGGCATGATGATGGTCTATCTAGATGTGCCACGGTGGTTATTTGAGCTATTCGTTTCTGGTGGTGGCATTGCCGTAGCCCTTTCCGTCTTATTATTCTTTATCAATGTCTTGAAATATGTGAAATGAATAAAATACCCTAATTTAATAGAAGTTAGACTATAGATCAACGCTAAAACGTTTGAGCTGCCTATAGTCTTTCTTTTTTCTTTTCCATGAGCGTCTTGAGAGAAAATGACAAAAGCCATCGAGAATGCATTCTCGATGGCTCCTATCTACGGTCTGACCCGCAAGATTTTATTATTTAAATTATTGTAAGGAATTGGCTTGCATTTGATACATCTTTTCATAAATACCGCCAAGCTCAAGCAATTCATCATGTGTGCCATTCTCGACAATTCTCCCTCGATCTAGCACTAGGATTCGATCTGCGTTTTTAATCGTAGAAAGTCGGTGGGCAATAATAAACGTTGTCCGTCCTTTTTTCAGGACATCCATTGCATGCTGAATAATTTCCTCTGTCTCTGTATCAATATTGGATGTTGCTTCATCCAGTATTAAAATAGCAGGATCGAAGGCAAGTGCTCTTGCAAAGGAAATGAGCTGACGTTGTCCTGAAGATAATGTGCTTCCTTTCTCGATTACAGGCTCATCATATCCGTTTGGCAAATTCGCTAAAACACGTTCTCCTCCAACAGCATTCAAAGAATCTTTAATCTTCTCTGGAGAAATGTTTGGATTATTTAAGCTCACATTGGAGGCAATGGTTCCTGTGAATAAATAAGGGTCTTGAAGCACAATTCCCATATGCTCCCGCATTGTTTGTCGAGGAACAGATGTAATATCAATGCCATCAATGGAAATCTTACCTTTCGATGGATCATAGAAGCGGAACAATAAATTCATAATCGAACTTTTCCCTGAGCCTGTATGACCAACTAAGGCAATAGTTTCGCCTTGATGTGCCTCGAATGATAAGTTCTTAAGTACATATTCATTATCTTTATAAGCAAATGAAACATCCTCGAAAAGGACATTGCCCTTATATCTTGGTAAACTTTTTTCTGAGACAGGCTCACCATCTGTATCTAGCACCTCAAACACCCGTTTCCCTGCAATAAGGGATCGTTCAAGCTGAGAAAATTGGTTCACGATATTCGTAATAGGATTAAATAGCTTTGTTAAATAATCGACAAACGCATATAATGTCCCCGCTGAAATGATTTCTGTGGCTGTGTATGATTGTGTACCAAAATAGACAATAAAGACGGTAAACATAATGAGCCTTAAAGTATTGACAAGGTTAAAGGAAGTAGCCGAATCAAGAACTAACAGCTTTCGCTCATAAGCGTAATGCTCGTTATTCATATCATCAAATTCCTTTGTCATTTGTTGCTCACGTCGGAATGCCTGAATAATTGTCATACCCTGGATAGATTCATTGATCATCGCATTAATATCAGCAATTTTCGTACGGATAACATCATTATATTTGGAAGCAACTTTTCGATATAAAATCATCCATAAATACACAATAGGAATCATCGTTAAAGCAAGCATTGCCATCTTCCAATTTAAAATAAAGAGTGCTATATAAACGCCAAAAATGGATATAAAGCTCGTCACAAAATTGGAGAGTACCTGTACATATAAATTCCGAACCGCCTCTGTATCATTTGTAACACGCGCAACAATTTTGCCAGCTGGTAGATTGTCAAAGTACTGGATCGGTAAAGTTTGTATATGCTCAAAAACATCTTTACGTAATTTTTGAACAACCCGATTTGCACCAATTTGTAAATAAATATACATAAAATAGCGTAATATCGCCGTAGCAATGGCTAATAGTAAATAAACAATTAGCAACCACGTAATCGGTTTGATTTCAATATGACCAATCGTCATGTAATTATCAATAATATGTTTAGCAATAAATGGCCCAACAAGCTCCGTAAAAACGGCGATTGTCAGGAAGAATAAGCCTAGAAAAATAGGCTTTTTAAAATACATTGCATAGCGCATTAAACGTTGACTCGTACTCATGAGGCACCTCCTTCTAGCTGCTGACGGTCAAATTGCTCCTTGTACCATCCTTGTCGTGAAAGAAGTTCCTCATGTGTTCCTTGCTCAACAACTTGCCCATCATCCAACACGATAATAATATCAGCATGTTGAATACCCGATAATCGGTGTGTGGTAATAATCGTTGTTTTTCCATCACGCTCTCGCTGAATATTTTCAATAATTCTTGCCTCTGTCTTCGCATCAACAGCAGACAGTGAATCATCAAGCATTAAAATTTCAGGGTCCTTAATTAGCGCACGAGCAATAGATACACGTTGCTTTTGACCGCCCGAAAGAGATACACCTTTTTCGCCTACAAGCGTTTCAAGACCCATTGGTAGATTTTCTAAATCCTTTTCAAAATATGCAGCCCGTATCGCCTGCTGTAATTCTGCCTGCGTCGCATCTTCTTTCCCGAATAATATATTTTCACGAATGGTACGGGAGAATAACACATGGTCTTGTGGAACATAGCCAATCCAATCAAGAATTTGCTCCTTCGTTTGAGCAGTAATATCAATACCGTCAATTGAAAGCTGTCCCTGACCGATTGGATATTCTCGTAATAATTGACGGAGGAAGGTAGTTTTCCCGGCGCCAGTTTTTCCAACAATTCCAAGTGTTTGCCCTTTTTTCAATGACAGTGAAATTTGTTGTAGGTTTTTCACTTGGCTCATAGGATATTGGAAAGTTAAATCATCAAAGCCAATTGCTTTAGGTGTCGCAATCATTTGTGGATTCGGAATATTTCGAACATCCGCCTCGTAGTTTAACGTTTCCTGCACACGATCGAGTGATGCATTCCCTTGTTGCATGACATTGATCAGCTCGCCAATGGCAAATATTGGCCAAACCGCTAATCCTAAATAGACATTAAAGGTTACAAGTTGCCCTACTGTCATGGCCTCTGTCGCTACTAAATGAGCACCATACCCAAGCGCAACAACATAACTAATTCCTGTACCCACTTTAGTAATAGGGCCAAATAAAGCGTTAATTTTAGCTGTATGAATATTTTTTGCATAAACGATTTCACTCATATCCGCAAAATTAGCCTCATCCTTTTTTTCCTGCACATAGGCACGCACTACTCGCACACCTGCTACTGATTCAAGGACACTATCGTTCAATTCCCCAAAAGAATCCTGAGCCTTCATATAACGTTCATGTACAATTTTCCCTAAATATTGAATGAGGATGGCCATAATAGGAACTGGTAGCATGGCAAATAGTGTTAACTTCCAAGAAATCATATAGCCCATCGCAAAAATGATAAACCCCATATAAATCGTTGAGTCAATCAACGTCATGATCCCAAACCCAGCAGTAGTGGAAACGGCATTTAAGTCATTTGTTGCCCGAGCCATTAAATCCCCTGTGCGATTTTTTTCATAAAAGGTTGGAGTCATACGTAAAAAATGCTGCATCAAATTTCGACGTAAAATTTTTTCAAGGTTAATAGCCCCTTCAAATAGTCGGAATTGCCACACAAAATTCAGCAGATAGCCCCCAATAATGATCCCGATAAAAATAAACACATACTTTGTTAAAATTGCTGGCGTCATTTCACCTGCTGTCAAAATATCAATAATTGAGCCCAGTAAATATGGAGGAACAACCTCTAACCCACTAGCAATCATCAATAGCACAATCGCGACTGTATATTGTTTCCAATAGCGTTTAAAGAACCAGCCTAATTTACTTAAAACATCAAACATACATAATTACCTTCTTTCTTCCGTGCTGTTGTGGCATTGCTACCCACTTTCTAGAAATTCCTTTTTGAAAATCATTCGACGTACAGTGTTTCGCATAAACATACACTCCTTTTTTGATTTTTACTATAACCTTTTTAGGCACCAAAAAAGACACATACCCCTCAAAAGAGCATGTGTCTCTTATAAAAGGCCGGATGAAATCCATACCTTTGTGTGCAATCTTAAATAAGCGTTAGGCATGGACAATGTATGTAGCTGTGATTAAATATGATACTGATAAAATTAACATTGTCATGCCCTCCTTTAGTTTATTTGTTATAGTGTTCTTGAAGATTATCACACTATAGAAATAATTGTCAACTATCACACTGTTATTTTTTATCATTTCCGGAAAATAGTTAACGCTTTAAAGCACTAAAATACAATTTTACACCTATGCTCAAAAGGAAAGCATGTTCGACATTTATTACTTTTAACATTACATCATTTTTTTAAAGCTGACATTAACCTAAAGTCTGAAATGAGCAGCCCCAAAAATGCTGCTACGCGCTCAGCAATTCTTGAAGATAGTTGCATGCCTCTTCCTCTACCTATTTACCTATATATCATCATCATTATTATTTAGTTATTTATTATTTATTATTTATTATTTATTAGTGTCGGGTTTTCCTTTTCTGGTTTAGCCATTTTCGGATAAACCGTAAGCGATGTTTTATGATGTATTTCCTATCACTTTTTTTAGCTAGAATCTCGACTACACTTTCTCTCAAAACCTGCTGTAAATCTATTTTTATATACTATATTTATATATTATTTTGTTACAACAAAATCGTTCACCCTACTAATAGTACTAGCTATAAACTAGCTAAGTAATTAAATAATAATTAGAGACATATTCGTTCATTTGTTAGCATTGAAAGTTGAAAACTCGATTTAATAAAATTCCCAACATCGAAATATTTCTAAAATTTTCTTCTCGTGATACACTTTTTAATAATAGTCATTTTAGTAAGGGGTCTTTACGTTGAAATCATTTTTCACTGTTGGGATTGGTGGCATTCTTGGAGCCATTTGCCGGTATGGGCTGAGTCTTGCCATTCCAAACTCGGAAGGATTTCCATCCACAACATTATTGATAAATTTACTTGGCTGCTTTTGCCTAGCATGGCTTTTCACTACTTTTACAAAGCGCACACCTATTGTCCTTGGGATTGGCACTGGTTTTTGTGGGGCCTTTACAACCTATTCGACATTTTCCTTAGAGACATTATTACTCGTTCAACAAAATGAGTGGCTCCTAGCAGTTCTCTATGTTGTCATAAGTATTGCTGGTGGTTTATTCTGCGCCTGGCTGGGTATACGACTAGCAAGGGGGCGACTGGCATGATTCTTGTTGGAATTGGAGGATTTTTAGGCGCCATTTCAAGGTTTTATTTAGGTAAATTATTGGCCCATCCTTATCCGTGGGCAACTTTTTTCATCAATTGTACAGGTTCCTTTGCACTCGGTCTTGTTTTTGCCCTCCATCTCCATGATTGGTTATGGCAGCTGATCGGCATTGGTTTTTTAGGAGCCTATACGACATTTTCAACTTTTGGATTTGAATCATTACAGCTAATTGAACAGCAAAAATGGGGGCAAGTTATAGGCTATATAGCTAGTACCCTGTTGTTTGGCATACTATTTGCCACTATTGGTTTTATAGCCGTGTAAAAGAGGTGATATGGATGACACAGCTATCCAAAGAGCTACTACTAGAATTGGAACTTGAAATTGAACAAGCACTATATTCCCTAATCGACCTAGAATTAGCAGAAAATTATGCAGCTATGAATAGACAATTTGCTCAATTACTGGCAAAGGTTCAGGCAGCACAGCTAATCGATTATAAGCTTGATGTTCTCGTAGAGCCTCAAGCCTTTGCAACGGAGACTTGTATTCTACTACAAAGCTTAATAGAAGCGAAGGCAAGGCCTAATAAGCGACATAGATTATTAACGCATCGGATGATATTAAAAATATGGTTACGTAAAAATCAACGATTCATGAGGGAATTTTTACCTCAAATGTTTTAGGCGTCTCTTAGTTTTATAAGGGCGCCTCTTTTAAATGTATAGGTTCTTTTATTTTCCTATCCACTGTCGAATCAAATACAGTTGTCTATTGTGAATCTTAGCCTTTTTCCTTCTGTCATCATGTGCAGTTGAATGACGTGATTTACCTCAAAACTTGACCCAATGTATTCTTTTGCCCTTGACCTACTGAAAACGAATCCCATACTACTTTCAACAAAAAAAGAAAAAGTTCGATTTGGTAAACAAATCGTTTACCAATCGAACTTTTAAGGACTTGAAGAACAAACACTTTTTATTGCGGGGTTCTTTCATTATTAAGTGCTATTATTTTATTGCTTCATACGTAAATACCTGTGAACCATCTGTTGGATATTTATTATACTCATAATCTGAAGAAATTGTTACATCCTTAAATCCAATATCTTGTAAAATTCCTCTAAACTCTTCTACTCCATACCACTTTAACGGGAAGATCTCTAACTCAGTATCAATTAGTTTAGTGTTTTCCCATTTCTGATATTTATTGTGAGTAATCGTAAATTGATTAATGTAATCCACATCTACCAATACTTCTTCCAATGTTATAGAGTCACCGTCTTGATTCTTAAATACTCTAGTTGAAACATACCCCTTCTCAAACGAATCAGGAAGGAATGTGTCTACTATTAAACGGCCTCCATCCTCTAAATGATCATAAAAACACTTTAAGGCTTTTAAAGAATCTTCTCTTTGATGTAATAATAGGAATGAACCAGTCGGAATAATAATCGCCTCATATTTTTGTTCCAAAGAAAAATTGCACATATTTAATGAATATAGATTTGGTGTAAGCTCACTTTCTGCACAATTTTTTTTGCATAATTGTAACATGTCATCAGAAAGATCAAAACCTTCAATATTTAGTCCTTTATGCAATAAAGGTATTAGGATACGACCATTACCAACGGCAGGCTCTAATATCTTTCCCTTTACACCTTCTAACCTTTTTGAATAATACTCTACATCTCCAAATGATTTACCAATATATTTATCTATATCATATAATTCTGTAGATAAACTACCATAAAAGCTTACCATCACGATTCCCCTATCTAACATTTATTTGTTTTCTGTGCTTGTAATATTTTCTTTTGTTTTAACACATCTCTATTTTCTCTTTTATCCTTTAATGTCTCCGCTCCCTCTTCTTTATATCTTTCTCTTAATTTATATCGTCGAAGATTTGTAGGAACTAAGCTTTTCGAAGGTTCAGTCTCTAAAAGCTTTGAAACGCCTGTTGAGTCATATGATTTTAAATCATAAACCTCAGAAAAATAACTATCGGCTGTACCTGATTCATAGTGCTTTATCTCTGGATAAGAAGAAATAACGCCTTCATAATTTCTTAAAACTACTTTCTCAGGACTCTGGGAAATTATATAATTTGGCTGTAACGCTATCTTCCCACCTCCGTTTGGTGCATCTACCACGAATGTTGGCACAGCATAACCAGAAGTATGTCCTCTTAAAGATTCAATTATTTCCAATCCTTTAGAAATAGGTGCTCTAAAATGGCTAATCCCCTCAGACAGGTCACACTGATAAATATAATATGGTCTAACTCGGATTTTCACTAAATCATGCACTAATTTTTTCATTATTGGCACACTATCATTTATCCCTGTCAGTATAACAGACTGATTCCCCACTGGAACCCCCGCATTGACTAACTTCTCGCAGGCTTCTTTCGCCTCATCAGTTAACTCGATCGACGTATTAAAGTGTGTATTTAGCCATACAGGATGATATTTTTTTAGAATCGAACACAACTCAGTCGTTATTCTTTGAGGAAATACGACTGGTGCTCTAGTACCAATTCGAATTATTTCAACATGCGGTATATCTCTTAAACTGCTTAAAATATATTCAAGAATTTTATCGTTAATTAATAAGGCATCTCCGCCAGACAATAAAACGTCTCTAATTTCTTCATTATTCCTAATGTAATCAATAGCTCTATCAAGCTGCTTTTTAGGTACTGCCATTCCCACCTGTCCAGAAAATCTTCTTCTTGTACAATATCGACAATACATGGAGCATTGGTTGGTAACTAGGAACAATACTCTATCAGGATACCTGTGAGTTATACCTGGTACAGGGGAATCTTCATCTTCATCCAATGGATCCTCTAGATCATAGTGACTCTTCATAATTTCAGCAGATAATGGCACTGACTGCATACGTATTGGACATCGTACATCATCAGGATTCATTAAAGATGCATAATAAGGAGTTATATTTAAAGGAATCGTTTGTAGAGAAATTTTGACTCCTTCTTCTTCTTCCTCAGTTAAGTTTACAACTTTCTTTAAATCATCTAAAGTTTTAATAGTGTTCGTTAATTGCCAATGCCAATCATCCCATTGCTCTTTGGTAATATCTTTCCAAAGTTCAATTTCCCTATAATGTCTTCTTTCCCCTGGTTTAAGTTTAGTTTGCATGAATCACCCCTCCTTTGATGTTGGTATAAATATTCATGAGTTCCTGTCTCAATTCTTGAGCAGGCTCCTCACTCTCACTCAAGTAAAAATGACCACCATTAAAATACTTACACTTATAGTCATTGAGCGCCATTTTCTCCCACAGTTTAACTTCCCCATCAGGAACTGCTGAATCTTGTGTACCTAACCAAAGTTCCATTGGATAGTTGACCAATGCTTTATCATCGAATTTAAATGTATCGAGCAAATGAAAATCTCTGCCTGTAACATCCACTATTGAATTGAATAGCCTCGAATCAGACTCAAGCTCATTTGGCACTCCACCTAGCCTTCTAATATCTGCTATAATACTTTCCCTCGTTCGCCTCGTAAACGGAGCTTCAGGATGCGTCGCATGATTAGCTACAGTTATGGGGGA
Organism: Lysinibacillus sp. VIII_CA; assembly: GCF_049943995.1. Lineage (NCBI taxonomy): Bacteria > Bacillati > Bacillota > Bacilli > Caryophanales > Bacillaceae > Lysinibacillus > Lysinibacillus sp. VIII_CA. The sequence goes on along the minus strand of NZ_JBNFXM010000003.1, from coordinate 262,148 downwards.
CCTAGCAGCTGAAATAATTAATTTTTTAATATATTGACTTTTCTCATCCAATAAACTTGATAAAGCATAGACAAATAGTCCTCCCAAACTATGACCAAATAAAACGGCTGGGCGATCAATATAATGAAATACTGTTTTAAATAGATATTCTTTTGCCTCACAAAATGTTGATAGGAAAGGTAAATCATTTGTCATTCCTCTACCAGGTAATTCAAACAAACATACTTCTACATCTTCAGATAAATCTCTCACTAAAGGAACCATTGAAAGTGCTGAACCTCCAGCATGATGAAAACATAGCAATTTTAATTTTGCATGTGGATTTGGGTTATATACTAAATAGCCTTTTTCTTGTTTCATCTTCACAATCTATGACCACCTATTATTTTCATAGCTTCCTCTACTGTAAGCTCGCCTTGTTTCACTTTTTCAAGTACTTCAATTTTGCTGTAAGATGGTATAGTACTTTCTGCAATAGGCTCTGCCTCTTTTCTAGCCGTAATTTCTTCTACAAACCGATTGATAGTTGGATATCGGAAAAGATCACCCACTACAAACTCATAAGAAGGTAACACTTTTCGAAGTAAGTTATATAATTTCAGTACAATTAAAGAGTGGCCACCTTGATCGAATAGACTCCGATTCAACTGTACTTTCTTTCCTAAAACTACTTCCCATGTCTCTCTTACCATATCAACCATATCGCCTGACATTGAGATAGTCGACGTAGCGGTTAATTGATTCAGTAATTCTTCAGCTTGTTTCCTTAGCGACACTCTATCAATCTTGCCATTCGTATTGCGAGGTAGCTTTTCTAATGGAACGATTACATTCGGAATCGCAAAATCCGGAAGTATCTTAGAAATCCTACTATTAATGGTCTCAATACTTTGGTCTGTCCCACTAACAAAGGCAATTAAAGTATTTTCACCGTTATTACTTGGAAGACAGCTAACAAAGCATTCCATGCCAGGTTGAAGTGATAATAACGCGTTCTCTACTTCACCTAATTCTAATCGATAGCCTCGAATTTTTACTTGCTGATCACTGCGTCCATAAAATTCAATCACTCCATTAGCATTTAATCTTACTAAATCACCAGTCCGGAAGTAGCTAACACCATCCAGAGTATAACAAGTGGAGGTAACGAAACCATCCTCGGTTACATAGCCTTTTGTTACTTGTTTCCCTCCAATGTGTAGTTCGCCTATCATGCCAGGGGCTACAGAATTACCTAATTTATCAACAATTCTCAGCATGGTTCCCGGTAATGGTTTACCTATTGGGCAAAGTCCTGATTTAGAACTATCCTGATTGTTATTACACTTATAAACTAGAGACTCAATTGTACATTCACTTAGACCATAGCCATTATAAAAATTGATACCTTCCCAAAGCATGTCACATATTTCATTCTTTTCTTCAAGTCTGAACGTATCAGCACCTACTACGATTGTTTTTAAATCTTTTAAGACCCTATTTTCTTCATTTAAAAAGTGGATAAATTCCCTTACTAAAACAGGGGTTGACTCTAAAAATGAAATATTATATTTAGCTGCCATTTCTGCTAAATAGGCCATATCAATTCTTTTTTCTTCCTCGCAAATAAACAAATATCCATTCGTTGACCATGCCTTCAGCAAATCACCTAAAAAAACATCCGATGTCCAGCTCCCTAGTTGAAGAACATACTGTTCACTATCAAGGTGATAAAATTGTTTCCAGCTTTGTATGATTTGTAACAACCCTTCTGCTTTTAATGAAACGATTTTAGGTTCTCCTGTACTACCAGAAGTAGAAATATAATATGCCACATCTCCCGGGTTAAACTTGTAGGCCTCACTTATTATTTCTTTCTCATCCGTACTACGTTCAATAATAGCTGGAATGTTATCTAGGAATAATAATGTTTTTGGCTGCAATATCTCTAATGTACGTTTAGTTCTTGCTTCAGGTATACTCGTATCAATAGCACACCATGCAGCGCCTATTGTCCAAGCAGCAAAAATACCGATTGCTGTTTCAATACCTTTTTTCCCTACCAATGCAACAGTATCCCCACTCTGTACTCCTTTTTTGAGTAGTTCATTAGCCACAATATTGATATATCTTTTCACATCTTGATAGCTTAAATTTCTTTGATCATCTGAAATGGCTAAAGAATCTTCCCTGTAGTCTCCTAAAATAGAGTGAATCGAAAAGTTTTCAGACGTTGCAGAAACATCTGTCGTTAAAACATTTTTTAAATATAGCTCTTCGATTTGTGTTAAGTTAATATTTTTAACCAACATATTATTATAGTTATCTATATTTTCAAATATATACTCAAGAGAATCTAGAAGTCTCAGAAGCTCTGTTTGCTCATAACGTTGTTGATCCCAACCTAATCGTAAGCATATGGAGCCTTGTGTAATATCAAATGTTACTGATAAAGGATCAGAGCTTGTTCCATACTGGTGAACCAAATCACCATTCTTTTTATTAGTTAAGCTTCCCTTGAAATTTTGGAAAATGACAGAGGTTTTAAAGATTTCTGTATTTCCAGATACACCACCAAACTGTAATAATTTAGAATACGGAATTCCGCTATTTTCAGAAACATCTTGCAGATGATCCATTGTCTGGAGGCATACTTCTTTTAATGTTAGTTCATCTTCTATACCTATTTTGACTGGTAATGTGTTTATGAGCATCCCGTTCATATCACTCGACTCTAGTAATTGATACGGCCTTAATGCAAAAGTCGAACCTACGTATAGATTATTCGTATGTTGATATCGATTAATCAACACGCCCCATATTGTTAAAGCGACGCTTGAAGTAGTCACTCTGTTCTTTATGCTATAGGCATGAAGATTTTCTGCCGCTCTCTTACTTAACTCTTTATCCAAATACTTAAATAATGGTTTTTGACCCATATGTTGTGATTTTTCTATCGCTAATGTTTCTGCTTCAGCTAAATCACTTAACACATTTCCCCAATATTTTTCCAGCCCTTTTTGATACATTGGATCATTAATATAATGTAAATATGGTTCGATATCTGGACGAATTGCTAATGAAGTGACATCCTTATTTAACAGCTTAAAGAAATCCTCAAGTGTCTGAGCAATTGACCAACCATCCATAATAATATGATGATGCACCCATACTAATAGGTTTTTAGAAGGTTTCCAGTTTTGAATAAGGTAAAATTGTTGTGTCTTATTTAGCAACGTTCGCTGTAGCCTACCAATCTCACTTTTAAACCAATTCTCTATATTCATAAATTCATCTTGAATCCATAAATAATTAACCTCTAATACATTAATTTCTTCTACATTGCTTTGAATAATTTGGATTGGTTCTATCTCTTGCTCCCACTCAAATTTTGTTCTTAATGCTGGATTAGCTCTGGCAGTATTTAACCAAGCTTCTTGAATCTCTTTGAATGTAAATGAGTTAGGAATTTCATAAGACAAAATTTGCCAATAAGCTTCTGACGCTGGGTCTTTTAATGTTTCCATTAACATAACTAATTGCAATGGTGTTAACGGGAGTTTTTTTTCATTTTGTACCATTCTACGCTAACCTCCTTCCACATTATTTAAGTATGAGAGACATCTCTGATACCGTAGGGTGCTTCAAAAAGTCTTTCGGAGTAATATCAATACCATTGGTACGCAATTTAGATACTATTTGAAGTGATTTAATGGAATCTCCACCGATTTCAAAAAAGTTATCATCGATACCTATTTCGTTAACCTTTAGCACTTCAGCCCAAACCTCTACAATTGATTTTTCCAGTTCAGTCGTTGGCTCCCTAAATGTATTTTGAGCACCGTCTGCAAGGTATTGTGAAGCTTCTAAGCTAAGTAGTTTTCTGTCTCTTTTTCCGCTAGATGTTAATGGTAATTTTTCTAACTCAACGAACATCGATGGGATATACGTTACTGGTAAGTCTTTAGACACTGCTTTTTTCAAATCATCTCTACTTAGACTATCTTTCACATTTAAAGTGTAGAAGCAGACTAAGCATGGTTTGTTATTTTGATCATGCCCTAATACGACTGCTGTATCGTTAACTTGTGGTTGCTGTATAACACAAGCTTCAATTTCTTCTATCTCAACCCTTACACCGTTTACCTTAACTTGTGAATCTTTTCTTCCTAGAAAATCTATACTGCCATTCGCTGAAATTTTTACCAAATCGCCAGACTTGTAAAAGGTTTTTCCATTTCGCTTTACAAAAACTTTGTTCGTTTCGATTTCATTCTTGAAATAACCTTTTGCTAAAGAAGGTCCTCCAATCATTAATTCACCTGGAAAACCTTTTGGAACTGGTAGCCCGGCTTCATCGACCACTTCCATTTCTACATACGGTAATGGAAAACCAATATTATAATGATCTTTTGTTACCTGTTGAACAGTAACTTCAATTCCCGCCTCAGTTGGACCATATAAATTGAATGCTTCGACTTGTGGTAACAACTCATTTATTTTTTTAGCTAATGGACCTGGTAGTGCTTCCCCACTTAAATGAAGATACTTTAATGGCAATTTGTAATCTTTTTGAGAGTCCATTTCATTAAGCATTAATTGCAACACAGAAGGGACAAAATGACACAAATCAATTGACTCATTACAAATAAATTTCAATAAACCTAAAGGATCACGATGCAAGTCTTTAGGAGCAACAATTAACGTAGCACCCGTACAAAGGGTATAAAATATTTCCCAAACAGATACATCAAATGTATATGGCGTTTTAAACAATGTTTTATTACCAGGTTTAAGTTTATTTTGGTTTTTTTGCCATTCTATACGTAAAGAAGCCCCTAAATGTGGACATACTACACCCTTCGGCTCACCCGTCGAGCCAGAAGTAAACATAAGATATGCTGGATCATCGACAGAGACAGGTCCCATTGCTTTTACATTATTTTTAACTATATTTTTTTCTAGAGTATTTACAACTTCCCATTCTCCATATGGTATTTCATCTATTGTATTTACCATTAAAACCTTTGGATTTAATCGCTCTAATAATTTCTGTGTTCTTGCTATAGGATGCTCCGTATCTAAAGGAACATATACTGCGCCTGCTTTTAGAGCACCTAGTATTACTGCAATGGCATCTATTCCTCTGTCCATATACATAGGCACGTAATCGCCTTTTTCAATACCCATTGATAGCAGTAATGAAGAATATTTTTCTGCTTCTTGATTGAGTTGTTCATATGTTAATGCTCTATCCAGCTCTTGAATGGCAATATAATCCTTATATTTTTTCGCTGCCTCTTCAAATTGACAGTGGAGTGGCTTAGCCTTTTGTAATAGTTTCCCATTATCATTGGAGGATATAATAGAACCTTTAGTAAATGCAGTACCCCATAATTGATCTGGTTCATTAATTAATGAGGCTAGTAAACTCAAATAATTCTTCGCCAGCAATTGAATCTCTACTTCAGTAAAATGGGCAAATGAATATTCTATATGTCCTTTTACTTCTCCATTTTCTACATTGAAGAAACAACTTAAAGGAAATCTTGATCCACCAGTATCTTGCTCGATAAAGCTTGTGTTGATATTCTTTAAATCCATTTCAAGATTCACTTTAAGACTGAATGTATTATTTACTACATCAAGATACTCTCTTTTATCAATGTTAGCCGCAATATCAACAATTGAGAAATCTCCATGAGCAATATTTTCATGAACAGTGTTACTAATTTCAAGCAGGAGCTCTTTAAAAGAGGCCTTTTTATTTAAGGAAAGCGTTAAAGGAACTAAATTAACAAACATTCCAACATCATTTAAATTTTCATTAGTTCTGCCATGATAAGGAATTCCTATCGTTATTGTATCTTGCATGCAATATTTTGCTAAATTTAGTGCCCAAGCAGTTAGTAATATTGTAAACTGACTCAATTTCATTTCCTGTGAAAATTGATCAATTTTTTTACCTAGCTCTCTATGGCTTTCAATCTCTAAAATCTTTCCAATTCTTATATATTCTTCGGATTTCTCTTGAATAGGTAGTTGGGCAAGTTTAAATGCCTTAGATTGCTCAAACCAAAAATCCTTCAAATTTTGATCCTCTGATTTATTAGCCAATTTATTGATGTTATTATATAGATTTTCAGAACTACTTGATTTTATGTCATCTATAGTAATTTCCTCATTATAAACTTTAGCTATATTTTGCAGTATATTTTTTAAAGATAAGCCATCACATACAATATGATGAGATACAAGTACAAAAACAGCTCCTGCATTCTCTGTATGAATGATTGCCCCTCTAAACAATAAATCGCTCTCTAACTGGAAAGGCTGATTATAAATTGTCTTTGCAAGAGTGTGCGCCTCCTCCATATTTTTCACCTGTAGGATTTGTATGTGATGATCTACATGCTCTCCTATTTCATCTATATTTCTAATTTTTTGTTCAATTCCATAGGAAGTATTTTCTCTAAAATTCACAAAAAAGGCGGCATTTTTCTTTATGATATTGACAAAGGCGCTATAAAACTTATGTTCATCAAAAAGACCGTTAATCTGAAAAGTAGCGCCTACATTATAAAATGGATTTCCTTCATTTGTTTTCCACAAATACCAAAGACCTTTCTGCATACTCGTTGCAGGAAACCACTCGTTTTGATCAAACATAGTAGGTTCATTATTTGATGATAAGGCTGGTAAAGTAGAAAGAATATCCAATAAATTACAAGGTTTTCTCTGCTGCTGTACTTGCCATGGTAAACAATCAACATTAAACGCTTTTGAAACGTTCATAGCAATTTGTGCTGCGTCTAAGGAATTTCCTCCAACTTCAAATAAATCTGTTTGTGATGAGCATTTTAAGTTTAAGGTAGAAGAAAAAATATCAATAATCTTTTGCAAAGATTCACTTATATTCGTTGAAGATTCAAGTAATTGTTTACTATTAAAATATTCTATATGCTGTTTGTTCAACAATTCACGATCTATTTTACCGTTTCTAGTCAACGGTAAATGTTGATGAAAAATAAGTTGAACGGGTATCATATTTTTAGGCAGCTTCTCTTTCAAATAGCTAAATAGTTCAAGTTCTGAAATCGAGGATTCCTCTTCTAATACAATGGATGCTGTCAATAGCGTATTTGAAGCTATATGTAATGGTAGTGCTATAGCTTGACTTACTCTATTATGTTTTTGAAGAGTACTCTCAATATCCCCTAATTCAATTCTCACTCCATTAATGCTTAATTGAAAATCTTCTCTACCATGGAAATTAAAATTTCCTTGAATATCTCTACTTACAACATCTCCGGTGTTGTAGGCTCTTACATTTTCACCGTCAATTTCTAACTGTTTAAATTTTTCATTTGTCTCATGCGGCAAATTAATATACTCTCGTGCTAATCCATCACCAGATATCCACAGTGTTCCTTTTCTATCTATCTCATGAATGATTTGTAAATTTCGATCTAAAATAAAACACTTTACATAAGGTAAAGCGGAACCAATATGAGGTAGCTTTTTCACCTTGCCATCTGCTCTCTCTACAATCCCAGAAGTACTTACAACAGTCCCTTCACTTGGTCCATAATTGTTTACCACATGAAAAGGTAAATCTTTTGAAGGGTATTTTGTTAGTTTATCTCCCCCTACTAAAAGATATTTTAAAGCTACGTGACTATTATCCCAGTCCAGTTCCATTAGTCGCTCAGCAATAGGGGTAGATACAAATGAATGCGTTACTTGGTGCTTTATCCACGTATTTTTTAGAAGCTCTGGATTAAGTCTTTCATCTAATGTCGTCATATATATAGACGCTCTTGAAGCTATTGCACCCCAAATCTCCCAAATGGAAGCGTCAAATCCAGGTGAAGAGGTTAAAGATACTATTGAATCTTTGGTCACATCAAACGTTTTTGTATGCCAATCGATTAAGCGATTTAAAGAATTCCATTCAACGACTACACCCTTAGGTTTGCCTGTAGTACCTGATGTAAAAACTATATAAGCAGCTGATTTCAAAGAAAAATGAATATTTATGTTAATTTCCTTATGATCCAGATTAAAATGCTGAAGAACATCATCAAGCTTAAAAATGATCTGATCTTGAAAAGCATTTGCCTCATAAATATCTGGATGCGTAATGATGATGCTAGGTTTGATATCGTCAATGATGTTGTCGATTCTGTCCCTTGGTGTTTCTGGATCAATACAAACAATAACCCCACCAGCAATAAATGTTGATAAATGTGCAACAAGAAGAGCAGGTGACCTCCTAAGAACAATTAAAACCTTTTGTTCACAGCCCGGTATAATCCCATTTTCTTGCATAGCGGTTGCTAACTTAAACGATTTATGAGTCAATTGTTTTAAACTGTATTTTTTTTGATTGAACCATAAGCTTTGTCCATCATAGTAATCGATTTCTTCACTAAAAAAACTTTCATAGAAATTTGACATTCTATTACCCCAATCTAACAAATTATTTAAAACTATTAATTTTTAGATATTTAGAATATAAATTCGGATTTGCGATTGATAATTTTAAAATTTCCAATGTTTCATTTTTATGAAATCCTTTATGCGTTAAAATAGAGAAAAATTGTTGAGATAAACTTGCCACTCTATGAGAATCTACTGTAATCTGTTTGCTCTCTTTCATCTCTTTCAATTCCTGTTTAATAAGCTGATAAGGAGAATGGATTTCTCTTTCAAAGTCTTGCTTATCGATTTTCGCTTTAAAAGGTGTTCCAATAATAACTCTTAAACAGGCTTGTAAAAAGTGGATAGTCTCTTCTACTTTTAACATATTCTCATTAAGATTATTTAAAATAGAATGGATGCCATTTTTCTCGTTAACCGGTATCGCTCGATAATCAGGATATTCCATCTTTATAATATCCGTTAGAATTGTTTTAGGACCCATCTCAATAAATGTGTCAACATCTTTATTAATGAGAACGTCCATAACTTTTGGCCATCTAACACTTTCGGTAAGTTGTTTACTTAATTGATCTGCTATTTCGTCAGCCTTACTGTATAGTTGACCTGTAGCGCAGGAAAATATAGGATATTGACAATCATTCATCTGTGTTTGTTGTAGAGCTGCTTGAAATCTTATTTCTGCAGGCTTCATGAGTCTACTATGAGCAGGAACACTAACAGGTAGTATCTTTGTAACGGCTCCCTTTTTCTGTAACTCAATGGATGCCAGCTCCAATGCGTTTTTATGACCACTTAGCACAATTTGATTTGTCGAATTAAAGTTTGCAACAGTTACATGATTATCGTCCGTATCTAATCTTCGACATACTTCCTCTACTTCTTCTCCACTAAGTCCAAAGCAAACAACCATACCGCCTTCTTGAGTACATTCACTCATAGCAGTTGCACGAAGCTTTACTAATTCAACGGACTTTGCAAAAGGGATACCGTCGGCAGCAACTACTGCCGACAGTTCACCTAGACTATGTCCAGTTAAATAGAGTTGTTTTACATCGTTATTCTTTTTAAATATCTCCCAGCAGGCAATACTATAAACTAGAATTGCAGGCTGAACTATGACCGTATTACGAAGCTCTCCATTTTTGTTTTCACATGCTTTCAATAAATCGTAGCCCAAAATATCGCTAGCTTCATTATACAAATCGCGAGCTATTTGGTAATTCTCGCATAATTCTTGTCCCATAGAATCATATTGTGAACCTTGACCTGGAAATACAATTGCAGTGTTCAAACGATATCCCTCCAAATGTTAATAGTCATTTCCCTTTCAACTCAATGCTTATTCAATAATAGAGACAGTGCCTCTTCTGATGAAATATCATCACTTTCAAATGCATCTAGAATATCGCTTAATTCATCTTTTGCGTTATAAAAATGATCACAGTATACAATTTGGTCTTGGAATGTAGGATTGCTATATAAATCAGAGATTTCAAATTTTAAACCAATGAATTTATTTTTAAATAAATGAACAAATCTTAGAGCACTTAAAGAACTTCCTCCTAAACTAAAGAAATTATCAATTTCTTTAATAGTTGAAATGCCTAAAACTGTTTTCCAAATTTCACGTATACTTGCTTCAATCTCAGATAGTGTAAACTCACTTTTCACTACTTCTTCTTCCATCGAAATACTTTCGTTTTGATTATTTTTTGAATGATTAAAGTGTTCTACTTCGCTCCAGAAACTCTCGCCAAATGGGATTTTAATAACTGGTTTAAGATAATGGACTTGCTCTAAATCAAAACGTGAAATTAGACTCCATTCATAGCCCTTATTGAAGAATAAGTTTAATGAATTTTGGAAATCTACAAAATCAATCGGAGGTATGGCCGTATCACTTCCAAAATCTTTTTTATCATCTAGTATTAACGTAAAGTTCATCGTTTTACCTTTTATTCCTTTTTGATTCAAATACCCAGCCATTGAGTCTAAATATTGATTCACAGCGCAGCATTCACTTGCAGATTTCGTCCCCATTAAAGAAGAGATTGAAGAAAATAGGATAAAGAAATCTAATGGTTCTGGATTTAATTCTTTTTCTACTAAATAGGTGCCGATTACTCTGTTATGAATGCCTTTTTTGAATTGACTAAGCTTTAACTCTTTTATCCATAGATGGTAAAGTTGTTTGACCAACATAAACGCACCATTGATTTCACCGAAATCCTGTCTAATTTTCGCAAATGTTTCTTTAACAGCGTGTTCCTCAGTCACATCACACTCCATGATTGTAACTGTAGAACCTCGACTTTCAATTTCCATAATTGATGTCAGCTTATAAATCAACATGTCATCTTTTTCTTGATTATTCTCAATAATTTTTTCCCATTCCATTCGGTCTGGTAATAAATTTCTAGCCAATAAAATGATATTGACGTTTTGCTTTTCACTTAAAAACTTTCCTAATTGAACACCTAAATATCCTGTACCACCGGCAATAACATAATTGCCATTCTCTCTTACTATAATTTCATTGCCATTAAAGTCATCGCTTTGTCTTTCAATAACTTTTGTATATCTTTTTGATTGTCTAAATGCCACTAATTCTGGTCTATGATCTTTATCTTGTTGTAACTCTTTTAATAATTGGGAAGCAATGTCTTGAGAGCTTCCGTCCAAATCATGATCGATAGAGTAGGATGAAATAGTCGGTTGTTCCTGCGAGATAACTTTCGCTAAGCCAAAGGTTGTTACCCTAGCAGGAATTATTTTTTCATTGTCCTTAACTTGCTCCGTTAATGATGATATGACATTTAATTGAATTGGATGTGTAACCTCAAACTCTAATAACATTTTTGTTATATTGAATAGTGAGAAAATACCTTCTTCTTGGGATTTTTCCATATTTTCTTTTGATTCCATTGTTTCATCTAAATGCTTAAATGTGTAAGAGTGGATAATCCCTTTTAAATTTCTTAATTCTTCCACACCTATGTGTTCAAACAACTTATACATATCTTTTTCAGAATTGATGTCAATACCATATTGTTCAGATGTATATTGCACAAATTTATCTGCTTCAAGTACTTCAATTATTTTTATACCTAAAGCAGTCATTCTATTCTTTAGTGCAACGATATTTTCATCATCTTTATTCATAAAGTATAGCCAAGTCGTTCCTTCTTTTAATGCTTCATGTGTAGTCTCATTATCATGTGGATAATGTAGCCATTTCTTTTCAAAGAACAGCTCTTTCGTCTGATTTTGGAATGTCTCTTTACTAGATGGCCATATTCTTTTTGTATTAAAAATACTGACTGGTAACGGTAGTAATTTCCCATTATTAAATAATTCGCGACACTCCTCCATAATATTGTTACCTTCTAGGTATCGCTTAATAAGTGCTTTATCTGCTGGAGATGTAGCGGTAAATTCATCTAAATTTTTAATACTATCAACTTTCGTTTCATGTTCATCAGCTAAAAATATACCTTGTGTATAAAAATTACTCGGTACCTTTTCAAATGTTCTTACATTTAATAATCTTTCGACTTTTCGAAGTAGTTCATGACAATTGCTTGCAAAAATACATACTCTAGACTGCTCATGACTTCTTCTATTATTGAATGTATAGGCTAAATCTTGAATACTGTAATTTTCATTATTTTTAAGATGAATAGCTAAGGTTTTTATTTGATCCCATAGCGCTCTACGAGTTTTACTTGAAATAAACAATGGTGTCAATTTTTCAGTTAATTGCTCCTGTTTATTGTGTCGATACTCCTCTAGTATGACATGAACATTCGTACCACTTATGCCTATAGAATTCACACCTGCGCTTAAAATTTTATGTTCATCAAACGTTTTATTTTCTGAGCTAACTTTGAACGGCGTTTCTTTGAAGTTTATTTTAGGATTTTCTGCTGCAAAATGATTAAGACCTGGAACTGTTCTTTTCTCTATGGATAGTACAGCTTTTATTAATCCTGCAATACCTGCTGCATCACCCATATGGCCAAAATTCGACTTAATTGAGCCTAATTGACATTCCGTTGTCTTAGTTGATTTTTGTAGATAGGCCTTTTTAAGCCCCTCTACTTCGAGTAAATCACCTACTTGAGTACCTGCGCCATGCGCCTCAACAAAATCAATATCATTAAATGATAACTTTGCATCGTCCAGAGCATCCATTATTGCTTTAGATTGAGCGTCAGGATTAGGGACTTGCATGCCATTTGATGCACCATCACTACTAATACTCGAACCCTTTAACACAGCATGAATGTGATTGTTGTCCTTTATAGCATCCGATAATCTCTTTACAACAATAGCAGCAACCCCTTCACCTCCGATAATCCCATCTGCACTTTCATCGAATGGTGAACATCTATATTTTGTGCTCCTTACAACATAATCAGGTGCTTCCTCTTCCCAATACGGAAATAAATTCAAATTCACTCCCGCAACTACTGCTAAGTTACAATCCCCCTGCTTAAGCGCATTTTTAGCAACATGAACAGCAGCTAAAGAAGAGGAACAACTCGTATTAATGGTCATAACTGGACCTTTAAGATCAAATGCATATGATAAATGATAGCCCAGATTAGCAGGTATGTTTGAAATAAAAGCTCGTTCATCTTTTTCTTCAAATAAATTTAAATAATCAAATGCAGGATGAGGTGTATGTGCTATAAATACGCCAGTATTTGAATCCTTTAGATCATTTTCCTTGTAACCTGCCATGTATAAGGACTCTAATGCCACCTGTAAAAACAGACGCTCTGCTGGTCCCATAAATTGAGCTTCATGTTCATTCAATCCGAATTGTTCAGGATCAAACTGTTCAATGCTAGATAGCCACGAGCCATACGATCTTGGATCATTCGTTATATTATTTTTTAAATGGCTATACATTTCTTGCAATTTAGGATTAGAATTAACAATCAATTCAAAACGCTCTTTCGAAAATTCAGTCACAAAATCCTTTTTATTTATGAGACCTGTCCATAAATCATCCAGATTTGAGACATTAGGAAATCTTAAAGACATACCAACAATTGCAAGTGGTTCACTTGTTTCTTTTTCTATTTCATCTAGTAAATTTAATGCTAAATTTGTATCCAATTTATTTTCTTCTACTAAACTTAATATTTTTTTAGACATTGTGCTGTACATCATTTTCTTCTCTCCTATCCAATTCTTTAATGTATTTTAGTTGAGCGAAAATTGCCACAGTTAATATAATTAAACCTCCAGCTAGTAAGAGTAGCGTCCCATACACTCCTCGTTCTCCACTACCTAAATAAGGGATAATATTTACGTTTGAGGCAACTAATTTATCAGCAAGTATTCCTCCTATAATATAAGCGAGGGGTAATGAAATCCAAGCGAATGTTCTAGCAATTGAAAAAACTCTTCCTAGTAATTTGGGTTCTGTATGGAGTTGAATTAAAGTAAGTGTACCTGTATTAACCACTGGCAGTAATAACCCTAAACCACCCCAAAAAACTGCAATGAGTAGCATATTATTGAATAACCCTGTGAGCGTTATAAATACACCAATACCAAAATTTGAAATCAGTACTAACCATATTATGTGCTTCTTCAGCTTGATGAATGACATTAGTACCCCACCTAATACCATTCCTCCTCCATATATAGAGCTTAGTAAGCCAAATTGTTCAACAGTTCCAAAGCTCAATATATATGGCTGTCCAACTACTTGATTGAACCCTAGTGCAAAATTTAAAACCGTGAATAATAGCACTAAAGTTAGAAGAGATTTATGCTCGATTAAATAATTGAAACCATATTTTAGATCACCTAAAATGGAGTTATTTTCATGGCTATCTTCATTGTCATTGTTCACTTTTACACTTAATTTTGTCCAAAGTATTAAGAGAATAGGAATGGCAATACAATAAGTAACTAGCTCTGCACCAATGATATAAACAATACTTCCAAACCCCATTATTACTCCACCAATTACAGGACCCAGAACATCACTAGTCGATGATGCCATAGAAAATACACCATTTGCTCTTGATAACATTTCTTTAGGCACTAGATTAGGTGCTAATGTTTGTAATGCTGGCGTTTGCATTGAGCTCACTATCGAAAGCGATATAGCACCTGCAATTACATGAACCATACTTATATTCCCTAATAAAAGGGAGGAGAAAATTATTGAAGAAATAATTAGTCCAATAATATCTCCTAATAATATTAATAATCGAGGACCTTTCCTATCTATCCATATTCCTATAAAAGGCGATAACACAATTGCCGGAAGAAATCCTGCAACTAAAACGACCGCAAAACTAGATACTTGACCTGTACTTTGGTAAGCCCAGACACCAAGTCCAAACCTTGCAACAGAAGAACCTAATAAAGATATAAAGTGAGTAGCTACAACCATTAAAAAGATTGTAAATCCTCTGTTTGTTGGTTTGCTAAAAGAAGTTATCATGTATTTTGGGGCTCCTTTGCATTTCCACTACATTCAACCAAAGCTTCTTCAAATTTTGATAAGAGGAGTTGAGCTTTTTCATTACTAATCACTTGTGTATCTACCTCTAAGCTTAGATTAAGTTTTCCATCCAAAATAAAGATGTTTATTTCCAAAATATTAGAAAGCTCATTATCTGGATGAATAGCAGGAGCCTGAGGAAGATTTGAGGAGTATTGTAGCACCCCGTTCCCTCCATTTTTACTATTTGTAGAAGTACTAATATCGTTATCAAAATCTCCTAAATAATTGACCAATATGGATGGTTGAATATGCGTAATGTTGTTATTTTCTTTGATCCATCTTGCTATCATAAAGTCCAATCCACTGCCTATTTCGCTCAATGATTGTCCAACTGTGTAAAGCATTTCTTCTAGCGTACTAATTGTCACCTGTAGTGGATACATCGTAGTAAACCAACCTATTGTTCTACTAAGATCTATCGCTGATTGGCGACTATCTCGTCCATGCCCTTCAAAGTTAAATAACACATCTTGTTGACCGAATAGTTGACTAAACGCTTGAGCAAATGTTACTGCAATAAGAACATCAGGTTTATAAATTTCTGAATGTTCTCTAGCATGTAAAAATTGCTTTGTACTTTCCTCACTCAGAGTTTTGGTTACATGATATCGATCCTTAAATAAATAATCTTTTCTGACAGGCTGCATGCATAATGGATGTACATTTTTCACATCTATATTTTCCCAATATGAATGATTCGTGTGTAATTCTTTGTTATACAATTCTCCTATCCAATCAGAAAACTGCGTCATAGGGAAGCTGATTTTATCTTCACCATTTACTATAGCTAAATAATTATTTTCTAATTCCTCTAATAAAACCCTCCATGAAACCCCATCAACAACTAGATGATGAATAAAGAATGTCAAAATAGGCTTCTTAGCTGTTAGGAACACTACTGCTCCTATTGGTAATACCTTTCCAAAATTAAAGTTATTTTGTAATTGGAATTGAATGTTCTCAATTTCCTCTTTTATCCTACCCGGAGGTGTTAATTTTAGATCCTTCACAATGAGCTTAAATGTGTTAACTAAGCTTGGTTCAACAAAAGCCTTTGGTTTGCTCTCATTCACATCGAACCATGTCATCAAGCTCTCATTAACCGAAATAATTGATTGGAAAGACTTTTCTAAAGCAGCTACATCCACTTTCTCAGGCAGCTCTACTGACATTAATAAGTTCCAATAGTGGGCATGTTTAAATGTTTGTTGGAAGAACCATCTTTGCATTGGAGCAAGTGGAATCTCCTTAGAACTTAATTCCTGCCATTCTTTTTGAGTGTCCATTTCTTTAGTAGTGTTCATAGCTATTTTTCGAATACTTCTACAATTAAAGATATGGTCAATTTTCAAATTAATATTTTTTTCCTTTGCCTTTGAGATAAACTTTAATGCCTTGATGGAGTCCCCTCCAATTTTAAAGAAATCAGAATCAATGTTAAATTGACGGTCACTTAAAATTCCTTTTAGTATGGACAGCAATTCTCTTTCAATCTCTGTCAAACTACTAATATCATCTGTCTGAACTTTTCTATCGTCGTATAATTCAGGACTTGGCAGTGAAAGTCTATCTACTTTTCCACTATTAGACATTGGAATTTGTTCTATTTTTTGGTAATACGTTGGAATTAATGATTCTGGTAAATATCGTAAAAGATGTTTTTCAATATCCCTTTGATTAATATCTTGTTGACTGACTAAGTAAGCACAAAGCTGTTCACCATCTTCATTTTTATATAGTTTAACTACGGCATCTTTAATACTTGGAATTTCTCGCAAATATCTTTCGATTTCTTCCAGTTCCACTCTGTGGCCGCGAATTTTAACCATATTATCTTTCCGTCCATAACAAACAATTTTACCGTTCGGCAATACTTGTCCTAAATCCCCTGTCTTATATAAATATCCTGATTGTAAATGATTAATATGGTTAGCTATAAACTTATTTCTAGTTAAATTAGGCTCTCCCAAATAGCCTAGGGCAACACTCTCACCACTTAATACGATTTCTCCAACCCCGTATGAAGGGACTAGCTGATTCTGATTATTCAAAATGTAAACAGACGTGTTATGAATCGGTAATCCGATTGGCGCATGACTATAATCTGAGTGTAAATCTTCCTCTGTTACTTCATGATAAATCGTTCCAACAGTTGCCTCAGTTGGCCCATATTCATTAATGATACGAGCATGAGGGAATCGATCTCTCAACGTTTTACATAAAGTTATATCTAAAGCTTCTCCCCCTAGGATGAAGCATTCTACATTTGGTGCAAATCTCTCATCCTCAACTAAATATTGGATCTGTTTAGGTGTACCCTTTATCGTTATGGTTTCTTTTATCTTGGCTACACTTTCAAAAGCCTGATCAATTTCCCCTTCACAGCAAATGATTTTTCCGCCCGTTATCAATGGAATAAACATTGAAGTAATCGTTAAATCGACAGATATGGAAGTGAAAAATGGCATATCTAGCGATGTTCCAGTAGGTGAATAGTATGCAGTAGCCCAGTTTAAATAATTATTAAGATTTTTACCTGAAACGACTACACCTTTTGGTTTTCCAGTACTTCCAGATGTAAAGAGAATATATGCAGGGGAAGTTTTAGCAAAAGAATTTAACTCAATTTCCACATGCTCATCTAGATGAATACCTTCACTTAGCATATTTTTAGAGCTGCTTCGTTTATATTTTTCGCCCTTATCTTTAACAATGATCACAGCATCAAATCTATATTGATTGAGTTCATTGCTTACAGTGTATGTCTTCTCAGAACATTCAATTTGTATATCTGCTCCTACATCACTGAGAAGCTCTTTTAAAATTTCTTCATTAATAAATAAATCTGTATCCCAATCTAATTTAGTATTTTTATCCATATTTTCTTCTTTAAATGCTTGTAAAGAAGAAACAAATTCATCTTTTTTATCAATATTTAATAAATCCCCCAAGAAAATTATTCCGCCCTCTTTTAAAGAGTCAATAGCTTTTTTAAGGACTACCTTTAAATAGCCATAGCTTGGGAAACAATGAATAACACTATTAATGACAACTGCATCTAATGCTGTTTCAAACTTCTTAAAGGCATGAGCCTTCGAAATGTCAAATTTAATATTGCTAAAGTTAGATTTCTGAGCAATCTGTTTATTCCTCTCGATAATAGAGGAAGATAAATCCATAGCTGTATACGTTTTTGTATATGGAGCAAGTGCAAATGTTGTCAAACCTGAGCCACAGCCAAGCTCTAATACATTTGAATCTTGAGGTAGGTACTTTCTGATTTTGTTTACTGCGTTTTCCGCATATTCCTGCATTTCTAAGGCACTGAAAGCTTCACCTGTATAACTACTATTCCAACCACTAGCCTCTATTTCTGTTTTCTGTCCTTCTGCAAAATAGTTCCACAATGATTCGTTCATTAAATCACTTGAATCTACAACAGCACACTGATCTAAATCTGTTTCTCCTAACACCATAACCGTTTGAATATTCTTATTTTCAAATAACAGCCTATTACATAAGGAATAGAATTTCTTTTCCGAAATAATAAAGTTAGCTTGACTTTGTTTGATAATAGATTCAATTCTAGCTCTTGGGTTTTTAGGTGATACAGGTATAAATGTGACATTACTCATTAAACAAGATAAAATACCTAAAATAGCCGTTCTATTATTGTCAGAAATAATGACAGCATTTTTAACTTCACTGTTGCTGTTCAACAATTTTTCTGCTATTGATTTACTTCTATCTACTAACTCTTGATATGTTAATGAACCTGCGCTATCTTCCAATGCTGTTTTTTGTGGGTTCTTTTCTGCCATCATTAATATAGTAGTTAAAAAGTTTTTGCCATCCTCGACAAATTGACCATTTATAGCACTTTTACTTTTTTCTACATCAATATTAGTTAATTCATGCTCATGTAAAATCATATCTAGTATTTTTAAATACGTTTCAATTAATGAATCAATAAATCTTGATGAATAGACACCGTCGTAGTACTCAAGATTACAGAATAGCTCTCCATTTGGTAATTCAACAAATTCGAATTCAAGATCCCATTTACTCGTTTTGTGTTCAGAAAGAATAGGTGTTAATTCTGCTTCATCAAAAGCTGATGTCGTATTTTTAAATTTAAAGTTTTGAAGTGCCACGTTTATATTAAATAAAGGAGAACGACTAGTATCCCGAGGTAAATCTAATTTCTCCACTAATAAATCGAAAGGATATTCTTGATGTTTAAAGCTATCCAATAACATGGTCTTAACATTTCTTAATAAAGTAAGGAAATTATCATGTTCTTCATAATTAACCCTTAATGGGATAGTATTCGTAAATAAACCAATGATTTTTTCTAGTTCTTCATTTACTCTTCCAGATACCGGTGTACCGATTACCATATCTGTATCACCAGTCATCTGATTAATTAGTTTAAATACACTCGACACTAAAACCATGTATAATGTACTTTCATTTGTATTTGCAAAAGCTCTTAATTTATCTGCTAAGCTAGCACTAATATCAAATCTTTTAAGCCTTCCAGTATATCGGAAAGTGCTTGGTCTTAATTTATCGCCCGTTATTTCTGTAATAGGTAGACTTCCTCTTAATGTTTCAAGCCAGTAATCTTCATGTTGTTTAAACCTACCACCTTCTATATTTTCACGTTGCCATGCAGCAAAATCTACATACGTATTTTCTATTTCGGGCAAGGCTTCATTATTACTACTATTGTACAAAGTGAAAAGTTCATCCGATAATAGTGATAATGACCAGCCATCTACAATAATATGGTGCATCATTAAAGCAAACAGACTTTTATTTTTTTCTGTTTTATACACAAATACTCTTAAAAGTGGTCCCGCTTCTAAATCATACGGAGTTTCTTTCCAACGATTGAGTTGATCCATTGCTTTTGCTTCTGCGTTATCTTCTATACTAAAATCTTTGTATTCAAATAAATAGTTTGGTTTTTGCAGTATTTTCTGTTTATTTCCATCCTCATGCTTTACAAATACTGTTCTTAAAGATTCATGTCTTTGTGAAAGTACATCAAATGTTTGGCGTAACCTCTCAATGTCAACTAACCCGTTAACTTTAAAAATAAACGGAGTATTGTAAACCATTTTTTGGTCTGTTAATTGTTCTATAATGCTCAATCTGTTTTGACCATATGATAATGGAAATTCATGGTTTTCTACACTAATTTGAGGTATGACTTCTGTCGATTCTGAATGATCATTGTTTACTTGTTTACTTAGTTGTTCAAATGTAAGAAATACATCATCTAAGACAAAGTCTCTATTAAATTGTTTTTTCAAACGGGTAATAAATTGTAGTCCTGAAAGAGAGTTTCCACCTACTGAAATAAAACTATCCGTTTGCTTAATATTCTCAGTTTCTAAGATTATTTCTGCTAAACTAATGATTTCTTCAAGAGCTGTTTTTCCTTTTACCTCTATAGCTTTTACGCTAGCATCACTCTGTAACCAATAAGATTTTTCATCAAAGTAGTATGTAGGTAAAGAAATTTTATGATTATTCTCATCCTGAAATTGTTTATGCCAACTACATTTTTCACCTGTAATAAAATTTTCTGCTAATTTCTTGATAGTGTTATCGTCATCGGTTGTCATATCAATAATTTTTTCCCAATTAGTCATATCAAGATTGACTAAATTTTTACAGGCACCTATTAGATCGTCCATTGTCTCAGCTATAATAGCTAATCTTATTTCATGATGCTCCCTACCTGTACACATCGTATATGCTAAATTACTTAGATTAATCGTATCCCCAGATAAATTAGAGAAATGTTCAATAGTACCTCGCAAAGATAATTCAGATTTTGCTGAAAAAGGAATGACATATGCTTTTATTTTATGATCTTTCTTATGAATTTCAGCCTTCGTTGGAGCTCCCTCTAATAGTAAATGAACATTCGTACCATTAAAGCCAAAGCAACTTACACCAGCTATAATAGGTTCGTTTTCTTTTTTATTCTCTTTAATATTAAATGGTACTGTCGGAATAAAAACTGGAGAATTTACAAAATCAATATGTGTATTTGGTTCAACTAAATTTATTGTAGGTGGAACTATTCCCTTTTTTATTACATGTAGTGCTTTGATTACACCCGATAAACCTGCAGCTCCATCAAGTAAATGGCCAATATTACCCTTCACAGAACCAATTGGTAAAAATTGTTTATCGTTATTACTTCGTTCAACTGCTTCTTGAATGCCTTTTATTTCAATAGGATCACCTAAATGAGTACCTGTGCCATGCGCTTCAATGTAGTCAATTTGCTCAGGCTTAATGCCCGCTAAATCCCATGTTTCAGCTAATAAATCTGCATGTGCTTTAGGATTTGGCGCCGTAATACCCGCTGAAGTCCCATCATTATTTACCTTAGAGGCAATTATAACAGCGTGGATATTATCATTATCTTCTATTGCTTGATCTAAAGGTTTTAATAACAGGGCTACTGCCCCTTCTCCTCTTCCAATCCCACTAGCTGAGTCGTCAAAAGGTTTACACTTTTGTTGCTCAGACATAATACCCGCAGCATTCATAAACAGTTTTTCACTATTTATTGGATAAGGGAAAATATTAACACCGCCGACTAATGCCGTTTCACAATCATTATTCATTAAACCCACACAGGCTTCATGAATTGCCAACATGGAGGAGGCACAGGTAGCATTCACGACATAAGACGGTCCTTTTAAATTAAAAATATAAGAAATTCTTGAGGCCGTAAAAGCAGGAATATTTCCTGGAACACTTAATGGTGTGAATTCAGCCAATCCTTCAGAGTAATTGGTCATAGCTGCTGAAATGTAAACACCCGTATTTGAATTTTTTATTCGACTCCCTGCGTAACCAGCATCTTCAAAACATTGGTATGCGATTTGAAGAAATCTACGCTGTTGTGGATCCATTACTTTTGCTTCAGCAGCTGAAATATTAAAAAATCCAGCATCAAATTTATCAACTTCATCTAGCCACGCTGCATCCCAAAACGGCTTCTCTTTTGAAATTTTAAGTTTTTCCATATTATTAACAAGGAATCCCTCACACAACGATCTCCTACTATCACTTAATTCTGTTATTTTGTCCTGTTCATTGCTTAAAACATTCCAAAATTCATCAAAATTTTTAGCACCGGGTAATTCTGCAGAAATGCCTATTATGGCAATTTTTTTATCAACTTTCGGTTTAGACTCACTTTTAATTTCATTCACCGATTCAATGATTTGCTTCGCTGCGTCTTTTGTTAGTTCCTTATTTTTAAGAAGATTTAAAACTTGAGGTATTAATTTACTCATAATATTTATCCTCCTCTAATATTAGATTATTCAAAAAAATTTTTTCTAAGGCCGAAAACTCTTTTATCTTTAGTTGTTGCTCTGATGGAAATTCATTCATTTTACTACATACGGAAATTTTATAACCAGTAACCAAGTTATATTGCTTGAAATAATAAGGATACGGACTAATATCTTGTACAATTGAAATTTCATTATGACTAGTCTCGATGGAGAAAGAATCTAAAGGAATGCTTAAACCTAGTCCAATATTTTTCACAAAAGCTTCCTTCAAAGTCCATAAGTCATAAAAACGTTCTTTTTTCATTTCAGTTGGTGTTTGATTGTACGAAGTGTATTCTATACTCGAAAAATAATTTTTAATTATTTCATCTTCGTAATTATCTTTCATTTCTTCAATATCAATTCCTACATCACAATTGCCAATGACACCTATAACCCATTCACCTGAATGAGAGATGTTAAATTCATAATCTCCATTGATACAATATGGCTTCCCATATGTATTCGTTTGGATATTTATGTCGGAAGGATGACATTTCAAATGCTTCATCAATAAATATTTCATCAACAATTCGGATAGTAAGGACCTATATGCATCTATTTTATTTAAGTAAGCTTCTATTCTTCTTGCTTTTTTTGTACATACAAAATTCATTAGTTCAGAATAATTTGAAATATGTACAGGTACTTTAATTAAACAAATTTCTATCACATATCACGCCCCCAAAATTTTCTTTATAACCTCAAAGTATAAATCCCTTTAAATTACATTAAAGGATATTAACTTTAAAAAATAAACCTATTTTCCATTTATAATATTAAACACCATGGAATAAATAGTCAATAAATAACCTACCATAATTTATAAAAAATACCAATTCAGTTATATTTACCATTCATTACTCTTAGTCTACGAGTATTTCCATAGAGTCATGTTAAAACTCTAAAAAATCACAAAAAAAAAGGATTCTACTCATATAGAATTCCTTTTAAAACAAAATTGTACTATGTTGAAAGTGATAAGCATGTTTGTTTATTGGACAAATATTCGAATGTTCGATGACTAAAATCAATTACCAATCCAACTCCAGCAGAGAAGTATCCTTGATGATGAAAAACAACATCATAAATTAAACGTTTACACCTCCCTTCTTAAAACCATTTGTACTAGATGCAGCAAACCATTCTTTCATTTAAAGCCACAAGAAAATTTAGGCTCATGCAAAAATGTCCAAGGAAGCTTCCATTTATTATTCACAAATAACATCGAAGGACCACAATCAAGATAACAATAGCTGACAATTCAAGCGGGCTTTCCACCCTACCCAGATGGAAAGCCCACAAAAAAATGTCAAAACAGCATGGATTTCTTCTCTTAGTGCGAGCGGCGCAAAGGAAGCAAGGCCAATAGAATCAAAAAAATAGCCCCAGCGGTTCCAGTGATGAATCCAATTCCTTTTTACAAATAAAATAGTCGTCCGTGTAACTAAAACAACAAATAAGGTTTGCCGCTCCCATATATTGGACACAGGTATATCAAGTACAATGTTACGAATAATGGACCCACCATAAGATGTAGTATGACCCAGCACAAATATACCTATAAAAGAATACTTGGCCTGTAAGGAACAAATGCGCCGCTAATAGCGTAGGCAATACTACCAATAATGTGTAATACTGTCCATGTCACGTTATCCAACTCCTTTTTATAAACGAAAAAAGGCCCGCCATCAAATAGTTGCGCGTTATTACGCAAACTATTTGATGGCGGGCTAATATCTTAGCAGTTGTTTTACCTACAAAATTATCCATCTCACCAATTCTACATTCAAAATTTCATAGATGTTCTGCCATGTTTAGATAAAACCACAACCATAAAATTTCCAAAAATTATAAATCCTTTTATTTTCGAAATACAGTTTGAATTACAGTGTTTCATAGATAACCTGTCCCATTTGGGAGACATCATAATCTCCTAATGCGATCACTTCGGATTGGAAGTCTGTTGATGTCAAAATTCCCTTTACCGCTTCAATTAACCGTTGATTGTCAGGTGTTTTTAATAGCACAATATCATAGCGCTCTCTCATAACAGGAATAAAATCAACGTTGACAAGTTTGGCGGTTTTCTCAATCCCTATCCCAACATCTGCATGCCCATTTGCTACAGCTGATGCGACATCGAGATGGCTCATCTCTTCTTTGTCATACCCATTAATTGTAGACGGAGCTATGTGATGAATACGCAATTGTTCATCTAATAAGGTGCGTGTACCTGAGCCTTTCTCACGATTGATGAATGTAAATGACTTTGTTTGAAAATCCTCAAATGAATGGATCTGTAACGGATTACCCTTTTGAACATAGAAACCCGCCCTACGTGATATCACATTGATGAGAACAAAAGGAAGGCTCACAAAAATCTTTTTTACATAAGGTGTATTGTAATCCCCTGTATCCCCATCAAACATATGTAAACTCGCAATGTCACAGTCTCCATGGTACAACGCCATGACCCCATTAAAACTACCCTCATGTGAACGTAATACTTTTATTAATTGCCTTTTCTCTAGATATTTTGCCATTAAATCCAACACGAAATCTTGCCCACTAATAATAATTTTTGAATGATTTTTAGGTGAAATAGCCACGGGTGACATAGCAGGAGTGGTACCTGTCTTCCGTTTTTGTATATAGCCTTGTAAATCAGTACGGTCCACCCGCATTTGGCGTCCTACTCGGAAAACGGGCAAATCCCCTTTTTTCACTAAATCATAGACCGTTAATTTCGATACCTTTAATAATTGTGCAACCTCTTCAATTGTATAGGATTGTTCTTGTGACATCTCTTTCTCCTCCTATAAGCCTCTTCTTACATGGTAACTTATTTGTTTACATGTGAACATCTTGAAATTTTCTACCAATTCCAGGTTTCTTTTTCACTTATAACTTATTATAATTAGTTATGTCTTGTTATAACGAGTTATAAAAGGAGAAAAACGAAGTGAAAAAATTTTATCGTTTCTTTGCATCCATGCTTCTAGTTGGCCTATTAGCTGCTTGTGGTAATGAAGATAAAGATCCGCACGTAAATGAGCCGATTGAATTAACCATTTCTGCGGCTGCTAGTTTACAAGATGCCTTAGAAGAACTAAAAACTACTTATGAAAAAGAACACAATACCATTAAAATCCTCTATAACTTTGGTGGTTCTGGTGCATTGCAGCAACAAATTTTACAAGGGGCCCCTGCAGATCTTTTCTTTTCGGCAGCCGAGGATAAATTCGATGCTCTTGTAAAAAACGAGATTATTGATCCAAAATTGGGGATGGATCTTTTAGCAAATGAATTAGTATTAATTGTTCCAAAAAATAATGAAAAACAAATCCAATCCTTTGAAGATTTAAAACAAGCAGGGAAAATTGCACTTGGTACACCTGAAACAGTCCCTGCTGGACAATATGGGGTGGAAACGTTAAAAAATAGCCAACTATGGGAGTCACTTGAGTCCAAGATAGTGTATACAAAAGATGTACGTCAAGTCCTTACTTATAGTGAAACAGAAAATGTAGATGCAGGAATTGTTTATAAAACAGATGCTCTTGTATCTACTAAGGTCGAAGTTGTTGCAACTGCAGATGAACGTACACACACGCCGATTATCTATCCGGTTGGAGTCATAAAAAATAGTAAGTATGTACAAGAGGCTGAAGATTTTTATCACTTCTTACAAAGTGATGAGGCGATGGATGTCTTTAAAAAGTATGGGTTTAAAGGAGCACAATAAAGGATGGGTACCGATTTTTGGTCTCCTCTTAGGCTTTCGATAGAAATTGCCTTTGTTGCGGGTATCATTGCTATATTGACAGGTATTTTAATGGGTAAATGGATGGCGACACATCACTTTAAGGGGAAGCTATTACTGGAAACGTTATTGCTAATGCCCCTAGTATTACCTCCGACTGTAGTAGGTTTCCTGCTTATCGTTCTATTTGGGAAGAATAGTATATTAGGGAATCTGATTATCTGGCTTTTTGATCAGCCTGTCATGTTTACTTGGTGGGCCGCCGTCATCGCCTCAACCATTGTTGCCTTTCCATTAATGTATCAATCCGCCAAAACGGGCTTTGCCTCGATTGATCGAGATATCGAACATGCAGCACGTGTAGATGGGGCTAACGAATGGCAAGTCTTTATGTTCGTTTCCATTCCATTGGCACTAAAGGCTCTTGTTTCGGGAGCAATATTGAGCTTTACTCGTGCATTAGGTGAGTTTGGGGCTACGCTGATGTTTGCGGGTAATATTCCAGGGAAAACACAAACAACCCCTTTAGCGATTTATATGGCCATCGATTCGGGGAACATGACCCTTGCCTGGACATGGGTCTTGTGCATGATCACTATTTCATTTCTGATGCTTCTTAGCATTCATGTCCTAAAAGTATAAAAGAGGTAGCTAGTTTAAACTAGCTGCCTCTTTTTCGTCATCCCCCACTAATAGGTGGAATAAAGGCGATTGTGTCGCCCGATTTAACAATGGTAGTATCCGTTGCAAATTCCTCATTAATGGCTGTCATCATCTGCTGTAATGTCAATTGAGGATAGTGCTGTTCCATCCACTCTTTCACTTGAGCAACTGTCACATTTGACAGATCTACTGATAGCTTTGACGCACCAACCACTTCTTGTAAATGAGCGAATAATAAGATGTTAATCACAATTTCCCTCCTCATCTATCGCTGGTTTTCCTTCAGGATATGGGACATTTTCTAATTGATCTCCCATCCATTGCGTACCATCTTCCCAATGTTCTTTTTTCCAAATAGGCACAATCTGCTTAATGCGGTCAATTGCATATTCATTTGCCAAATAGGCTACTTTTCGATGTGGGGATGATACGGCAATGACTACGGCAATATCTGTAATATCCAATCGCCCTACACGATGTGTAATCGCTATTTCTGCTTCCGGCCATAGCTGTTTTAGTTCTTGTGCAATTTGCTCAAACATTTTAATTGCCATAGCCGGGTATGCTTGATATTCCAAATACAATGTTTTCTTCCCTTGGGTGATTTCACGTACAGTTCCGATGAATAGCGTTATCGCACCAGCGTTTCGACTTAGTACCTTGTGCCTTACTTCTTCCACATCAATCGGCTTATCAATAATTTCAAACATTGCTGTCGTCATAGTTTTCCCCTCATTTCATTCAACAAAAACTCCATATATTCTGTATCTTCATAAATAGAAAAGGCTGGGCTCGGTAAATTCTGATCAATTGGATAGCTTGGCCAATATATGACACAAAGGATATTAGAAATTTGTTGTAGTAACACACGGTCCTGTGCTGTTCGTAGTAACACGACTTTTGGGTAATGTTCTCTCTTATATCCCTCAATCAAAATAATATCCATTGAAAGGGTAGCATAAATCGTAAGTATATCCGCAAGCCGCCAGCTATGTTGGTGAATACTTAAACGTAATGTTCCGCCCCCCTCCACTGCTGAAACACGGGCACCTGCCTGTTCGTGTCGATTACTATCCTTTGAAAGATTTTCTACCGGCGCCCCACCATGCCCATGGTGTTTAATGGTCCCTACACGTAGCCCTTCTTTCGTCGCGTGCGTGATCAATTGCTCCATTAAAGTCGTTTTTCCGCTATTTTGATAGCCAACTATCTGTATGATTTTTCGATGTTGTTCCAAGGCCACTCACTTCCTTGCAAATCTTCTAGCAATAAAACTGCTACTTGCATGTTTTTTTCATAGCCACGAGAGCCACCAGGTAAGACGATAAAAGCATTAGCTGACGCTAATGAAGAAACAGCGCTCGATTTATCAAAACCAGATGGTACAGCCATTAGTTGACCATTTTCATAGTATACTAGAGCTCTTACAAAGCGAGTAAATGGATTGGGCTTTGTAAAATCTGCCCCTAAAATAGCCTGCTCTCTGCGGACATGCGGTTGTTGATTGCCAAATGCTGTGCGAATAATGGGACGTACAAATAGCTCAAAACCAACATAGCATGCTGAAGGATTACCAGAAAGTCCAAATAATAATTGATTATCACGAGCAGCAACCGTTGTCACACTCCCTGGACGCATCGCCACTTTATTAAATAATACCTTTGCGTCAATAGCTTTGTAGATAGCTGGTAAGTAATCATAGTCTCCAACGGAAACGCCTCCCGTTGTCAATAAAATATCGACTTCCTGTAATGCTTTTTCAACAATATGAATACATAAATCAAGATCATCGCTAAATTTGCCAAAGTATCGAACCTCTGCACCTGTTCGTTCGATTTGTGCCATAATCATATAAGCATTGCTATTTCGAATTTTTCCTGGCTGTAAAGATTCCTCTGGCTCTAGTAACTCACTGCCAGTAGCAATGACACCCACCACCAATTTACGATATACAGGCACTTGCGCATAGCCAAATGTAGCTAGTAATGCCATAATGCCGGGGTTAATATATTGTCCTCTTTCAACGAGAACAGTATGTTGCTGCACATCTTCACCTTTATAGGAAATATTAGTGCCAGCTACATACGCCCGTTTAATCGACATACATGTTTGCTGATTTTCTTCAAATGTTTGGGTTAATTCTAGCATTACAACTGCATCGCAACCTTTTGGTATTGGCGCACCCGTCATAATGCGTACGGCTTGCCGATATCCGACTACGTCCTCGTAAACAAAGCCTGCTCCAATTTCTCCAACGACTTGAAATATGACTGGCTGTGCTGAGGACGCTTCCTGACTATCAATAGAACGAATAGCATAGCCATCATAAGGGGATCGATCAAAGGCTGGTACATCATGATCGGCGACAATATCCTCCGCAATAAAGCGACCATATGCTTGCGATAATGGCACAAACTCCTTTTTGGCTTGAAAAGCATATTCCATTACACGATGTACAGCTTCCGACACTGGAATTGGTTGTCTCTTTTCCAACATTTAGCACACTCCTTTATCCTAATAAACGATAGTAAATGGTTTTTGCTTTTTGTATCTCCTGAATTCCATGAATCACTACGCGCCCATCCTGAAAAATGACAATGCGATATTCTTCTGTTTGGCAAGAAAGCAAATAGGGATTCATGTGAATATCCCCATAGGGACGAAGTTGGTCTGCCAACTGCTCTAAATTATAGTGAGTCGGATTTGGCGGTCGGATTTGTACAGCATCACGACCACAAAGCACCTCTAGTTTTGTTTGATTTTCATAAGCTAAAGATGGATATGTAGGGTGGTGACCACAGGTTGGACAATCATCCTGACGTATTTTATCTACGTTGATTTCATAATGTTGATTTTGCCAAACATCAAACGTCAAATAGCTTTTTCGTAAGGCCTTGTCATCGCCAACTAGCAATTTTAACACCTCTGCTACTTGATATGCCGCTACTATTTGGACAGGAGGACTAATAATTCCTACTGTATCACAGGTCATCCCTGTTTGAGGCATGACCTTCAGCAAACAGCGTAAACATGGTGTTTTCCCTGGCACAATCGTATAGGTAGCCCCATAACTACTCACACAAGAGCCGTACACCCATGGAATACGATGCTGTTGTGCAAGATCGTTCATCAGAAAGCGGACATCAAAATTATCAGTGGCGTCTACGATGACATCTATATCGTCTAGCAACGGTAGCAATGATTCTGTGCAGGCTTCCATAATGGCGACATGAATGGCGACCTCTGTGTTAATTTGTTGTAGTCGATTTTTGGCTGCGATCACTTTTGGCAATTTCTCTTGTGCGTCTTGCTCAGTATATAATTGCTGTCTTTGCAAATTACTCCATTCCACATAATCTCGATCAATCAGCGTCAATTTTCCAACACCTGCCCGCACGAGTGCTTCTGCGCTAGCACTGCCCAAGGCACCAACCCCTACGATTAGGACATGCTTTTGTTTCATTGCCTGCTGCCCCGCTTGTCCAATAGGGCTAAATAATTGTTGTCTCGAATATCTATTATTCATGAGCATTTTGCCTTTCTTTCTATGAATTTTCGTTTGACCTTTTCATTGATAGCATTATAATAAAGTGAAACTTACTTAGAAATTTTTTTCTATTTCGTGCTCATTCTTCACTTCATGAATGGAGCATTTTTTATTAAAAAACTCCCATAACGCAAGAAAAGGAGGTCGTTCTACCTTGCATCCTACACATCTTCAACAACCCATCCATGCTGCCATTTTAACCGTGAGTGATACACGGACAAAGGCAGAGGATTTAGCTGGTCAGCGCATTCATTCTTTACTTTTGGAGGCTACTTTTGAAGTAGTGGACTACCAAATAACAAGGGATGAACCGCTCGATATCTCAGAACATATTCATACATGGTGTAATCATGCCAACATCAATGCTATTATCGTCACTGGTGGAACTGGTTTTACACCAAGAGACCAAACCTACGACACCATTTTGCCTCTTTTTGAAAAAGAAATGATGGGGTTCGGAGAATTATTTCGAACGTTAAGCTATGAGGAAATTGGCCCCAAAGCTATGTTTAGTCGTGCCACAGCAGGTAGTCGCCATCAAACAGCTATCTATGTTTTACCAGGTTCTACTAACGCTGTGACATTGGCCATGACCAAGCTTATTTTACCAACCATACAACATTTCGTTGGAGAATTGAATCGCCTATGAAAGTTGCTGGTGTTGTCTTAGCTGGTGGTCAATCCTCTCGATATGGTCAACCGAAAATGTTTGAGACGTTTGCAGGACTACCCTTATATAAGCACAGCCTCAATGCCCTCCAAGAAAATCAATTAAATCCTTTGGTGATTGCTACAAACGCTAGCCTGCAACCTAGGTTTGCATCTGAGAATGTGCAATGGATCATTGAACAGCAGCCGCATCAAGGGCCACTTTTTGCCCTTCATCAAATTCTAGCGTCTTTTCCTGACATTGAATGGTTTTTTGTCGTCGCCAGTGATATGCCCTATATGAACGCAGCGTTTATTGAAGAGCTGCTAGGCTATATAAATGATTCTTATGATGCGATTGTTCCTAAACAAAATTTACACTATCAGCCATTAGCGGCCTTATATCGCCACACGGCATTACCCATGGCGAAACAATTGACGGAACAAAGCAAACGGAGTATGAAAGTGCTTTTAGATCAACTTCGTGTATGTTATGTTCCTTTTAAGGAGAACTGTCCAACATTTATTAATATCAACGCTCAACATGATTGGCTACAAACAGTGACAAAGGAGTCTAACAATGAATAATTTTTCCCACTGGAACGAAGCAGGTCGTCCTAAAATGGTCGACATTTCTGAAAAAGAAATAACAACACGTACAGCCATAGCACGCAGTACCATTACATTATCCAACGAGGTCTATCAGGCCATCCAACAAGGTGGTATAAAGAAAGGTGATCCTACACAAGTCGCTCAAATCGCAGGGATTATGGGCGCTAAAAAAACAGCTGATATCATCCCTATGTGCCACCCTATTATGCTACAGGGCACAGATCTGCAATTTGACTATGAGAAAATCGATAATGGTTATGCGCTACACATTCAAGCTACTGTCAAATGCAATGGAAAAACGGGTGTCGAAATGGAGGCCCTTACAGCTGTCTCCATTGCTGCCCTCACCTTTTATGACATGTGTAAGGCGGTTGATAAAACGATGGTCATTAAAGAAACCTATCTTGTAGAAAAAACAGGCGGCAAAAGCGGTACCTTTACGCATAAATAAACAGAAAAAATTCGGCATCTTGCCGATTTTTTTCTGTTTTTATGTTTACCCTCCGATATGGGACATTTCAACTTTAGCCTTTTTCCTATTTGCTATCGTCTGTTCGTTCCGCTCGTCTGAATAGCGATCATTTCTTTCTGTCCAGACACTCTTTATACAATTAAGAATTGCTGTATCATCTTGGCCAGATCTTAATAGCTCTCTTAAATCCGTCCCCTCTGTAGCAAACAAACAAGTATATAATTTACCCTCTGCTGAGAGGCGTGCACGTGAGCAAGACGTGCAAAAAGAATCTGTGACTGATGATATAATACCAATCTCCCCTTGATTATCCTTGTATTGGTAACGAGTCGCCACTTCCCCTAGATAATTAGGAGCAATCGGTCGCAGCGGTGAATGCTGATGGATTTGCTCAACGATGTCTTTTTTGGCCAACACATCATCCATGCGCCAACCATTCGAATTTCCAACATCCATATACTCAATAAAGCGTAAAATATGTTGTTTTTCTTTAAAAAATCGTGCCATTTCTATAACATCTTGGTCATTTTTTCCCTTTTGAACGACCATATTAATCTTTACTTGTAAACCGGCTTCCGCTGCCTTTTCAATACCCTCTAACACAGTTGACACCTTCCCGCGATGTCCATTCATCTCAAAAAAACGCTCGTCGTTTAGTGAATCTAAACTAATTGAAACGCGAGATAAGCCTGCTTGTGCCAATGGCTGTGCATATTTTTTTAATAAAGTGCCATTTGTTGTTAAAGCGATATCTTCTACACCTTCTAGGCGATGAATTCGGGCAATTAATTCCGTTAAATCGCGGCGTAATAAAGGCTCCCCACCTGTAATGCGAACCTTTTTGACACCTAGTGAGACGAATATTTTGACTAATCTTTCAATCTCATCGAAGTTTAAAATTTTATCAGATGATAAAAATGCATAATCAGGACCAAACACTTCAGCTGGCATACAATATCGACAGCGAAAGTTGCAGCGATCTGTCACGGATATTCTTAAATCTCTTAACGGTCTTTGTAGTTGGTCTTGTAGATCCGTCATTTAATCTCCTTCTTTCCGTACATTCTGAGCTGGTATGATGATGCGTTGTGGATGTGTATAAATATTCAATGTTTGTTGTCGAATAAAGCCTACCGTCGTAATACCAAGCTGCTCGGCCAATTGCAAGGCTAATTCGGTTGGTGCCGATTTGGACAATACTATTTCACAGCCTATTTTGGATACTTTTAGTAAAATCTCTGATGATATTCGTCCACTAAAAACAATAATTTTATCTTGTATACTAATATTATGACGTAAACAATAGCCGTAAATTTTATCTAAAGCATTATGGCGACCAATATCCATGCGACTTAAAACAATGCCATTGACATCGCAAAGCGCTGCATTATGCACACCACCTGTTTTTTTAAATATATCAGCAGTATCCTGCATGGCATGCATTAAGCGAAAGCAATCCGCAGCAGTAATTTGCACATGAATATCTTCCATTTTTTTTGCTACTAAAGCATCGTTTGTAAAAACAAAGCCTTGTCGACTCATTCCACAACAAGATGTTATATAGCGTTTGTTTTGTGTTTGCTGATAATAAGGATTGACATGCTTTGTTTTAATGTGCACAAAGCCTTCTTGTTCTTGATGCCAAATGTCCTCAATATCTTCGTAACTACGGATCACCCGTTCGGACGTTAAATAACCGATAACCATATCCTCGACATACTCCGGCGTACAAACCATCGTGACAAATTCTTGTTGATTAATTTTCACGGTCACAGCATATTCTGAGACAATTAAATCATCCATTTCCTTCGCTTGCTGCCCTTCAACTCGCACAATCTTCCTCGTAACGGCTCTCTCCATAAGGCATCCTCCTTTATTCACTTATAGGCTTTTCAAAAACAAAGACGGAAATCGCAAAATCCTCTTCAATTTTAATATCTGAAAATAAGTGGAGTAATTTACTGCCCATTAATTCTTCCATGCCTTCCGGTGGGGATTGTGCATATAAATCTTGAATCATGCTCGTCCTTGCGGCATGAACCATTTTTAATCCTTCGGGTGAACCCGCAATAAATTTTTCAGTTGGAGTGATATTCCCATATAAAGTGGAGACAGCCATATTTTCAACAAAAACCGTATGAATACGTTCTGGTCCTTTACCAAAAACTTCTTTTCGTAATTTACGAATCATATCGTTAAATTCATGAACTTTTTTAGACATAGTAACGATTCTCCCATCATCATTATACTTTTTTAGGCAATCACTATGGGGGTCACCCTTACAGTTTGTTAATCATATAGTAACTTTTAAAAAAATAAAAGAGAAAATATTTTTGATAATTATTCTCATGTAAAAATATTGATAATTCATATTGTTCCTTTTGCAGGAAAGGGCTATAATAATAGCACAAATGGAATTTATGTATTTTGATCCCTATGTCTTCCTCTACTTAGAAGTCGCATAGTGTTTATAAATATTTGAATTCTATGATGACCTAAAAATAAAAGTTGATTGAGTTTTTAGCAAGGCCTGCTAAGAATTTTATCCACCATGAATGTATTAGCATGTCTTAGACGTGCCATTTCATGGTGGATTTTTTTTATTTTTTAACCCGAGACATGGATAACTTGTTATGTTCTAACAATTACTCTATTTTGAGGTAGCTTCACGTCGATTTGGGAATTACAATGATAACAAGACAATCTTTTCATCATTTTTGGAAAGCTCGTATTGTAATTCCCTTTTGTCTTAAGCCGTAACAGGTTGTCCGAGTAGTCTCATAGTGTAAAAGGAGGAAATTACCTTGACTCAAATTCATATTAATGGCGTAACGTACGATGTAAACGAAGGCGCTACAATCCTTGATACCATTAATCAACATGACATCCCTCATCCACAGATTTGTCATGTACCTACCGTCGATCCAATCGAAACGTGTGATACATGTATCGTTGAGGTAAACGGCCAATTAGTTCGATCATGCTCAACAAAAGCAGTCGATGGCATGAATGTATTATTAGCCTCTGACAAAGCAAAAACGGCGCAAACAGAAGCGATGGATCGTCTTCTTGAAAATCATTTATTGTACTGTACAGTTTGTGATAATAATAATGGGAATTGTACGTTACACAACACAGCCGAGTTAATGGAAATCGAACATCAAAAGTATCCATACAAACCAAAAGTGGAGCCACATGAAGTGGACATGTCACACCCATTTTACCGCTATGATCCAAATCAATGTATCGCATGTGGACAATGTGTAGAGGTCTGTCAAAGTTTACAGGTGAATGAAACACTATCTTTGG
Source organism: Lysinibacillus sp. VIII_CA (assembly GCF_049943995.1). Lineage (NCBI taxonomy): Bacteria > Bacillati > Bacillota > Bacilli > Caryophanales > Bacillaceae > Lysinibacillus > Lysinibacillus sp. VIII_CA. The sequence goes on along the minus strand of NZ_JBNFXM010000003.1, from coordinate 226,799 downwards.
ATTGGGAAGCAGAAAGACCTCGCGTAATTTGGGATACCGGCGTTGCGATTAATGATTCTTCCTGTGTCAGCTGCGGTCAATGTGTAACCGTTTGCCCATGTAATGCGTTAATGGAAAAATCCATGCTTGGAGAGGCTGGATTTATGACTGGTCTTAAACAGGATATGTTAGATCCAATGATTAGCTTGATAAAAGAAGTAGAACCCGGCTATAGTGGTATCTTTGCTGTTTCTGAAGTGGAAGCAGCGATGCGTAGTAAACGGACGAAAAAGACAAAAACAGTCTGTACATTCTGTGGTGTGGGCTGCTCATTCGAAGTGTGGACAAAAGATCGTAAAATTTTAAAAGTACAACCTTCCGATGGTCCTGTAAATGCCATTTCTACTTGTGTCAAAGGGAAATTCGGTTGGGACTTCATCAACTCTGAAGAACGTATTACAAAGCCATTAATTCGTAAAGATGATGCCTTTGTGGAATCTTCTTGGGATGAAGCACTTGATTTAATTGCTGCTAAACTGGGGGGGATTCAACAACAATATGGCCCTGGTTCTGTGGGCTTTATCTCTTCTTCTAAAATTACAAACGAGGAAAATTACTTAATTCAAAAAATGGCACGCCAATTGTTTGAGACAAATGATGTAGATAATTGCTCCCGTTATTGCCAATCACCGGCAACGGACGGTTTATTACGCACAGTAGGTATGGGTGGGGATGCAGGAACCATCAAAGATATTGCCAATGCTGGTCTTGTCATTATTATCGGGGCTAACCCAGCTGAAGGTCATCCTGTTTTGGCCACTCGTGTCAAACGTGCCCATAAATTACATGGTCAGAAACTAATTGTTGCCGATATACGTAAACATGAAATGGCTGAGCGTTCTGACATATTCATGCGTCCGAAACAAGGTACGGACCAAGTATGGTTAATGGCAGTAACCAAGTATATGATGGATCAGGGTTGGCATGATGAAGCCTTCATTCAGAAAAATGTCCTACACTTGGATGAGTTCAAACAAGTTCTTGAAAAATACACACTTGATTACGCACAAGAAATGACTGGTATCTCAAAAGAAACCTTAATTCAGGTGGCAGAAATGATTCGCGAGGCAGACGGGACTTGCGTTCTTTGGGGTATGGGTGTCACACAAAATACAGGTGGTTCATATACGTCAGCCGCCATTTCTAATTTACTTTTAGCAACTGGTAACTACCGTCGTCCAGGTGCAGGTGCCTACCCTCTTCGCGGCCATAATAATGTTCAAGGCGCTTGTGATATGGGTACACTACCGAATCTATTGCCAGGCTATCAAAAAGTAACAGATGATGAAGCGCGAGCTAAATTTGAAAAAGCATACGGTGTTAATATTCAACCACAACCAGGTCGTAATAATATGCAAATGTTAGATGCGATTATGGAAGGTAAAATGAAAGCAATGTATTTGGTAGGTGAAGATATGGCACTTGTCGACTGTAATGCTAACCATGTAGATGAAGTTCTATCCCAATTAGACTTCTTTGTGGTCCAAGATTGTTTCCTATCACGTACGGCACAATATGCGGATGTTATTTTACCAGCTGCTCCTTCACTCGAAAAAGAAGGTACATTCACTAATACAGAACGTCGCGTTCAACGACTGTATCAGGTTTTACCGACGCTGGGAGAGTCAAAGGCAGATTGGGAAATCCTGCAAGCAGTCGCTTGTCGTCTAGGTGCTGACTGGCATTACAATCATCCAAGCGATATATTCGATGAAATGGCTAGCCTATCTCCCCTTTTCTCACAAGCAAACTACGATGTACTGGAAGGCTGGGGTAGCTTCTGCTGGGGTAGTCATGATGGGAAAGATACACCTTTACTCTATGAGGACGGATTTAACTTCCCTGATAAAAAGGCACGCTTTGCATTAAATGACTGGGTGGAACCAGTTGAATTTGAGGCACAATATGATTGCCATATTAATAACGGACGTATGCTTGAACACTTCCATGAAGGCAACTTAACGAATAAATCAAAGGGTATACAATCAAAAGTTCCTGAGATTTTCGTAGAAGTATCACCAGAATTAGCGAAAGAACGAGGCATTGAGGATGGAGCCCTACTACGCTTAGTATCGCCATATGGTGCATTAAAGCTAAATGCTCTTGTCACAGATCGTGTACAAGGTAACGAATTATTCTTACCAATGAACTCTGTTAGCAAGGATTCAGCTATTAATTTCTTAACAGGTCCAGCCGCAGATGTGAATACGTCAACACCTGCTTATAAACAAACGAAAGTCCGAGTAGAAGTGCTAAAAGCAAAAGGAAAATCACCACTTCCTCGAACAAACCCACGTTATAAAAAGCGCCATCCTCAAAATGGCGTCGAGGTACAACGGAAATGGAATCGTCCTGGCTACGTTCACTTAACAACTACTAATGAAAGAGAGTGAGAGCATGGCTGTCCCGATTACAAACATAAAAAAGCAACCATTTACGGAAGAACAACTAAAAGAACAAAAAATAGACAATCTAAAACAATTACTTTCTGAACATGAAGAAGCAGTTCAGCAAGTATTTACCATTATGTCAGAATTAAATGATATTGGTGCATTAGAAGCCGCTACTAAGTTACTTGAAGCGAAAGAGGATGTGGCTCATATAGCACTTGGACAATTAACACGAAAGCCTGTGACGAATATTATTAATAATTTGATGGGTGTTGCAGGAGCCTTGACAGAGCTAAATCCTGAAACAACAGCAAAACTTATTGAAGGCTTACATGCTGGAGTGGACGAAGCCAATAAAGCTCTAGAGACTGATGAAAAAGTGAGTGCTTTTAAGCTAGTTAAAATGTTAAATGATCCAGATGTTAATCGTGCACTCAATTTTGGTGTCCATTTCTTAAAAGGACTTGGCAAAGGCTTGAAAGATTAGGTGGTGCCTTCATGTTAACGAAAGAAAATATACTAAACACCTTGAAACAGGTAGAAGATCCAGAGCTTCACCAAAGTATCATAGACTTAAATATGGTGCGAAATATTCAAATCAACGGTACACAAGTATCGCTTGATATCATTTTGACTATTCCTGGCTGCCCTTTAAAGGCAAAAATCCAACAGGATGTGGAGGAGGCGTTAAAAACGCTCGGTGTCTCCCCTGTTGTCATTAGCTTTGGGGCAATGACCGAACTGGAACGTCGCACCTTAACTGCCTCTCTACAAGCGGAAAAGGTGACAGACACAGGTATGCCCAAAATGCTGTTGCCCCATTCTGGCGTTCAATTTATCGCAGTAACTAGTGGTAAAGGTGGTGTTGGTAAGTCTACCGTAACCATCAACCTAGCTGTTGCTCTTGCCCGTCTTGGAAAACGTGTCGGTATTTTAGATGCAGATATTTACGGCTTCAGTATACCTACGATGATGAATGTTGACCAAAAACCAACCATGCTGGACCAAACTGCAATTCCTGTGATGGTTCATGGTGTTAAAATCATGTCGATGGGCTTTTTTACAAATGACAATCAGCCTGTCATGTGGCGTGGGCCTATGCTTAACAAATGGATTCGAAATTTCCTAGTCAACACACATTGGGGAGATTTAGATTATCTCCTCATTGATTTGCCTCCAGGTACAGGTGATGTGGCAATTGATATGGCAGCGATGATCCCTCAAGCACAGGAGATTATTGTTACAACACCACATCTTGCTGCATCTCACGTTGCTTCCCGTGCAGGTTTAATGGCTCAACATACCAAACACACCATACTTGGCGTCGTCGAAAATATGGCCTATTTTGAAGGGGCAGATGGTCAAAAAAACTATCTTTTTGGACAAGGTGGGGCTGAGCAATTAGCCGAATTACTGAATACGAATGTTTTAGCACATATTCCTTTTGCTCAACCTGAAGAAAATACAGGCTCCTCCGTGTATGATGCAGATACAATTATTGGTGAAATTTTTACTCACCTAGCAGAAGATTTGCTCTATCAATAAAAAAATCCCTTGATTTGCATATACACAAATCAAGGGATTCTATTTATTCCCCGCTATTTTTTACAGCTCTGCCCAAATAATCACAAACGAACGTGATCTTTCGAGCATTCACCGTTTTTAATGGATTACTAATAGCCAGCCTTTTTTAATTCTTGCATGAAATAAAAACGATACGTATTGTGGACAAATGTATCTAATGGAAGCCCTACATTCACCTGATATTTTGTAAAAATAAAATAAAATCGTTTATCCCATTTTAAACGCAATAATTCTCCCGCTTCTTTACCATGCTTACATGTAAATTCCACAATTAAAGGTTCAATCATCCGAAAACAATATTTTTTTAAATGAGCGAGAGCTTCAATATCTTTATCCCTTTGAAAGCGTGTAATCCAATCTAATATTTGCTCGTTCATTATCTTGCTCCAATCTTATCATTCAGAGTTTCTTCCTATTAAATTATACTCTTATTTAGTAGAAGCGAAAAATACTTTCCCGAGCTTCATCATTTTTTGCCTCAAGTTATATCATCATCAACAGGACGATTCCAACGTAGGTGATATTGAACAACTTTATCCCTTGACTGTTTATCTAGGACTAAAAGCTGATCACCCGTCTGGATGATATAGCCCTTCTCTAGCGTTCTTACTTTAGGCTGCTGTTGATAGGAATTAATAGCACCAATCTTTTCTTCCCATAGCAATTGATGCTTTTTCATATCGTACAGCACAAGCATATGATCTGCACTCTCTCGCTGGGTCTGTCGATAGGAAAGGAGGGCAACGCTTTCCACAATATCTATAGCCATCACTTTTGGCTCTAAATTTTGATAATTTCGTATAGCAGGCTCTGACAACACTTGTTGACTAAAATCTTGAATCTCTTGATAATTCTCTAAAGGCTGCTGATGAGTAGCAAAATAACCTGGCAAATCCGATTCAATAAAAAAACGTGCAGATATATAATTTTCAGCTTTGGTATCTTTGTTTAAGGCCTTGCCATCATAATGATAAAAATGGCCATCGACACCTTCTAGATAAAGTTCGTTTTGTAACGCTATCATTTGTTGCGCACCACTGCTCAAAATATCTATTAAAGGCTGATGCTGTTGGCGAAATTCCTTTTCAGAAAGTATTTCTTTTCCCGTTTCTATATCTAAAAGTGACAATTGCCCATACTCCCCATCTCGATGGTGAACAAGTAAGCCACCCATAAAATTCCCAATCAGTGTTTCTTTATAAGAAGCAGATTTTGTCCATTGTTTTTCACCTGTCTCCAAATTCACAGCTACAATAAGATAGTGTGAAATCAAATGTGTAATGCCATTTGATGAACCATTATTTTCATAGCCCTGTACCATTTGTACAGCTATTTTTTGTGATTCATCTGTATAAATAGAGGAGTCCGATTTGATTGGAAAGCTTCGTCCTGCTAAACCAAAAACTATCATGAGTCCATTACTTACTACTAAATAAATGACGAGCAAGCTGATAGAAATAACTAGACGCTTCCGTTTAATAGCTATAAATACTAACAATAACAATCCCAGTCCAAAGATAATCCCTAAAAAAATATCGTGAACAAGCCAGCCATTGAAGCGCCAGGAATACATATACCGTTGAAGAAATTGTTCCACTTTACTACCTCCTCTACTAAACAACCTTAGCTAAAATCAGAATAAAGCACATAGCGATCACATTCCAGGCATTGAAATAAATACCCCTGATGATGACCATTGTTCATTAAGGAAGCAGAAACCTCTTCTAGCGAAAAGCCCGTATAATTGTCAAACTGATCGTCAATGCCTAGCTCCACCATATCACTCCAGCCAACATAGCCAATAAATGCACAATAATCTGAGCAATGGGCTACCCAATTATTCCCTTGCCAGCTCACATAGCCTGGCGTTCGATATAGCACTTCCTCCGCCAATCTAGGATTTGTAATATGTTCATCATGAATTAAATCTTGCTGGTAAGAGCCATCATATTTTTGCGCCGCTTCCCCACTATGGATACATGAAGGGCAAAGATAATCTACATCCTCTATCGCGTAAATACTGCCAGTATAATAGACATCCACTTCCTGTTGACAACAATCGCATACAACGATGTCATCTGTCTCAAAAATTTTCGCCTCTAATGGCTTTGGTAAATATTTAAACGTAGGGATGAACGTTTTAATAGGCCGTTGATCTCGTATTTTTTGTGGCATCAACGGAACCATTGAATTTGGTTGATTTATGTAGGTTTGTAGCGTTCCAAATTTTTTACGATCTTTTTTATCATTATTATTCATAATAGCAGTAAATAGTTGATAAGCTTCTGGATACATCCTTAGTAAACAATAGACCTCGACAAGTATTCTCAATATTTCTTGCGTTTGTGGCTCATTCTTTAATTGCTCTTTAAAAATATGCATCCGGTTAACCGTGATTGGTTGAGAAGGATTGAAATTATTTCTAAGCTCTTGCCATTCTTCAGCAATTGTCATCAAAATCTGCCTCCTTCGTTTGCCTAATTTTACTATTAAAAAGAATACTCTTTCATGACTTGGCAAATTTCAACTTGATACTGCGTGTACCATTTCTCTTTTCCTAATTGCTGGGCCGCTAAATGCTTGGCATTAGCTTTCCATGCTTGAATAGCCTCTAGTGATTCCCAATAGGATACGGTCATGCCCTTCCCTTCCTCATCCCTTACACTTTCAACACGTATGAAGCCAGGCTGTTGCTTGGCTAAGGCATCTATTATTTCGGCCATCTTGCCATAGCCCTCCCCATCATGTTCGGTTCTTTGTGAAGTAAAGATCACTGCATAATATGTTTCCATTTATTTCTCCCCCTCTATAACTTTTATTGTAAACGATAATGACTTTGACTAAAATCAAAATATAGCAAACGAAAGGATTGTGACATATGGGAATTAATCCAAATATGGCTGAAGTCGCAGCACTCCTCGGCGAAACTTCAAGAGCTACTATACTCGCTAGTATGATGGACGGTCGACTCCATACGGCTAGTGAGCTAGCCTATATGGCCGCTATTAAACCTCAAACAGCTAGCTTCCATCTAGCTAAATTAGTAGAAGGAAAACTAATAAAGGTGGAAAAACAGGGTAGACACCGCTATTTTCAATTAGCAGACGAGGAAATTGCTCAATTTCTTGAATCCTTCCTAGCCATTTCACCTCCTCCTGAAATACGATCTTTAAAACAATCTAGCCAAATAAAATTGTTGCAGGAGGCTCGAACTTGCTATGACCATCTGGCTGGTAAATTAGGTGTTCATTTGACAGAATCGATGATGCGAGCGGGCTATTTAAAATTAGAAGAAAAGCAGTTTGTTTTAACAGATGAAGGCACATTATTTTTCACATCATTTGGTATCGATTTACCTGCATTAAAAAAGAAAAGAAGATCCTTCTCACACGCCTGTTTAGATTGGAGCGAACGGCGTTATCATTTGGCTGGTGCTCTTGGTAGTGAGCTATTCAATCATTTATTCCAGCTTGGCTGGCTTACTCGTGTCCCTGCTATTCGCGCCATTCAGGTGACGGAGAAAGGTAAAATTGGATTGAAAGACGTATTTCAAATAGAGATGTAAACTAATATTGGACTTGAGGCAAAACATTATGACCTCAAGTCTTTTGTTCGACTAAACGTACGATTGACTAGGTAAATTCCGACTAGTATGAATAATCCCCCTCCCATGAAAGATGGTTGTAATGGTTCATCTAATAACAGCCAGCCCGTTAACACGCCAAAAAAAGGAGCTAAAAACAAATAGGCGCTTGTTTTCCCAGGGTCACTATTTTGCAGTAAATAATACCAGCCTGCAAATTGGATAATGGAGGAAAAGAGGCTAAGCCATAATAAAATCAGCAATGAATGCTGATTGACCATAAAAAACGGTTGCTCTAATAATGTACTCGATAGGAAAAGAAGCAAGCCCCCAAACAGCATTTGATAGGCTGATAAAACCCAAGTATCAAATAACGCCCCCCATTCTTTCGCTAATAATGTGGCAATCGCCCAAAAAACAGCCGATAAAAATCCAAATAGAAGTCCTATTTTCCATTCAACCTGAGCACCCATCGTGATCATCACACCGATTAAACCAAGAAAAACACCTACCCATTGATGAACATGGTAACGTGCTTTAGTAAAAAGGGTGGCAAATAGGACAACAAGTAGTGGGTTTGTAAATGTTAAAATAGAGGATTCACTTGCTGTAATGGTACGGAGGCTTAGAAATATACACCCCATCACTCCCGCCGTTTGAAATCCGCCAAGGATTAATAGCTTCCCCCACTCTTTCCCTGTTGTTGGGTGCTGTCTTTTCAAGAGGATAACGATAATAGCCATGATGATTCCTGCCAATATAAATCTCAGGGCAGCAAGCAATAAAGGGGATGAATAAGGTAAACCTAATTTTACGACTGCGAAAGATGAACCCATTAAAAAGGTTGTTACTACTAATAAAGCTATAAATTGATAGTTTTTCATACAACATACTCCTTAGCTGATTTTTGATCACTCTATTTGAATTATAAACAGGCAATGATTCAACATTCATCGAAGTATGGATTACATCTAGTTTTGAAACATAAAAAAACTTACCTCCATCATGATAGAGGTAAGACGCTTTCACGATTCATGATTCATAAATTTTTTCAGATTTTCAGCAATTTCTCGTGATTTTGTATGGTGTAAGTAATGATCTCCATCCATTATAATGACTTTGCCATGCACTGAATTTTCAACCTGCTCCTCATGGAGTGGTATCCAGTTTTTCTCAATTCCATCATTGTTGTTCGCCTGAACAAATAACAAAAGAGGTAAATCTTTAGGGAATGTAAGGTTTTCTGCTTCTTTAAACTTTTGATATATCCCCTTCAGTTCATTGGAAGTACTCGTATTATAAAAGTTTTTAAGGGTAATCATCCTAATTTGCTCTTTTGTTTCATCGTCATAAGGTAACCCAGCATATGGATCAGTACCCGATAGTTTTAGAGCTACTCTAGCAATGCCTGATTTTTTCAAAAGCTGTAGCGACTTAATGGGGAATTCTGTATCCATACCACCCTGAGTTGGAACACTGCTATCAATTCCGATAAATGCAGTTACCTCATCCGGATATTTATTGACATAATTGAGTCCATAGATCCCTGCTATCGAATGTCCCATTAACATATACTGGTCAATTTTTAATGTCTGTAGCGCTTCATGAATCTCACTTACTATATTCTCTGTGCTGCGCTCTTTCTTAGTATCATCGCTTAGCCCATAGCCAAAAGGCTCTACAGAAACTACCTTATAGTTTGGAGCTAGTTCTTCAATCAGTGGCTGAAAATCAAGCGTTGGAGCTGCTGTTCCGAAGCCTGGGAGTAAGACAATGGTTTCTGTCCCCTTACCTTGAATAGTAATATTCATATTTTCTCCATTAACAGCAACGAGCTGACCATAGGGTTCTATTTTACCTTGTTCTATTTTGTTGCAAATAATGTTAACTGTAAAAACAATAGCGAGTAGTAGCACTCCTATTGCACCTATAATCGCTATCGATTTCAATAATATTCTAGTAAATTTTTTCATGTTTGACGCACGAGGGGGTTCACCTTTACTCATGCCTGCCTCCTTTACACTGTTGTTAACAGCTACCTTATGAGCCGTTAACAACAGTGTAAAGGACGAAGATGTCTTCCCAATGACGGTAATATGAACGCAATATGAACAATAAAAAAAATGGTACGATATATCCTACATGAAGAATCACATAGGAATCGTACAATCGTACCATTTATTTTTTAATTAGCTGTGGTTGGCAATGTAACAATAAATGTCGTTCCTTGTTCAAGTTCACTCTCCACCCGAACGTCCCCTTTATGCAAGGAAACGATTTGTTTCACAATAGCAAGTCCCATCCCACTTCCCTCATATTTTCGACTGTGGGAACGGTCCGCCTTAAAAAATCGCTCGAATACTCGCTTCTGATCTTCTTGAGAAATGCCAATGCCCGTATCTGTTATGCGAACTAACACATGATGAGCCTCTTGTGACATGCTAATCTTTATTGTGTCGCCATCCTTTGAAAATTTAATACTATTCGTAAGAAGATTTGTCCATACCTGATTTAATTGGTCGTAATCTGCCATGACATAAACCGATTGCAACTGGAGGTTAAAATGGATGTTTTTAGCCATCCATTGTGGCTGGATTGCGACGATTACACGTCTAATTTGTTCATCTAGGCTTAACGACACAAGCTGCATCGGTGGTGCCTTGGATTCAAGCAAGCTTAGTTTTAGTAGGCTATCACTCATTTTAGACATTCGTTGAGCTTCAGCCATAATAATATCAAGATAACGGTTTTTTTCCTCAATCGTTAAGTCTACTTGCTTTAGTGCCAAAGCATAGCCAGATATCGAAGTAAGTGGTGACTGAACCTCATGGGACACATTCGAGACGAATTCTTTCCTCATTTGCTCTAATTGCTGCAAATCGGAAGCCATTTCTTCAAAGCTTCTGGCTAAAACACCTAATTCTCCTGATTGTTTAATGTTGAGCTCGACATTAAAATCTCCACCTGCTATATGTCTCGTCGCTTTTGTTAATTTTTTAATCGGTCTGACTAAAAACATAGCCGCTATTAGAAATACTACACTGCCTATAACTAGCGCATATGTGGAAAAATTTAAAATTAACGTGAGCGCAAATGAGACCGAGGAGACAGCTTTTGGTTCGATAAACATCGCTTTGGTTCCTTTGTCAGTTGTTAAAGGCATACCGACAAGTCCTGAGGAAACGTTCGGATTCACTTGCACAACTTTACCATCCAACACGTCTCGAACCTGCTTCTTAGTCACTTTATTCAATGTATCACTTTGAGCTTCTCCATAAGCCTTCATCCCCCCTGCTTCATCATAAACATAGACATCATACGATTTCAGTTGATTCATTTGGCTAAGTAAATGGTCTGCCTCCTGAAAAGGCATTGTGTCAAAAATTAAGACAATGTCCTGTCCAAAATTCAGCAAGGGGATTTGTAAGTATTCATTCAATTTATCTTTAAATAACCATGTGGCTACGAAGAAGGAAACGACTGTACCACCAATGACCGCAACTAGAAATGTTAACACGACGCGTGTATATAAAGATTTGATCATTCATCAACCTCTAGCCTGTAACCAAGACCTCGTATCGTCTCAATATGAAAATCAGCTATCAAAGCGAAGCGCTCACGCAAGCGCTTTATATGTACATCAATTGTTCGATTATCACCAGCATAATCAATTCCCCAAATTTGATCGATCAGCTGTTCACGTGTATATACCTGTCCAGGTGTTTCGGCTAACTTATATAATAATTCAAACTCTTTAAGTGGCAGCGTAATAGCATCCGTTCCGGTCATAATTTTAAAGGTCTGACGGTCAAGAGTAATAGCTCCGAGCTGAATGGTCTGCGAATAACCAATTCTGTAGCGCTTTAATAAAGCCTTTACACGTACCGTCAGCTCTAAAGGATCGAATGGCTTGGTCAAATAATCATCTGTCCCGAGCTCAAAGCCTTTGACTTTTTCCCACGTCTCACCTCTTGCTGTCAGCATGAGTAATGGGATTTCAGCATTGGCTCTCCGTAGCTCCTTACATAAAGTCCAACCATCCATCGTTGGCATCATAATATCAAGTACTACGAGATCAACAGGTGTTGAGTGATAGATGGATAATGCTTCCTTACCATCTTCGGCTTCCACTGTTGCGAATCCTTCCTTGCGCAGAAACAGGCATACAAGCTCGCGAATATTCGGATCGTCATCAGCAACAAGTATAGTTGTCATACATCCGTTCCCTCATTTCCAATATAAAAGTCAACCCTATTATACTATAAATGAACTTCACTTCTCACCTTCATGCCTCTCCTTTCAAGGGAACTCTTCCTTAAGACCCGCAGCTTTTCTTCATTTCTTCTCTTTTTACATAAAATGAAACTTTTGGGTTTTGAATCTGTACTATTTAGAAAATATTGATTTTTCTGGAGGTCATATGTTTAAAACTAGAGGCTTTACCCTTATCTTTATATGCTTTTTAACAGCCTGCTCTCAGAATACCGCAATTCCTAAAGAGCAAATACAAGAAGAAAAAAATAAAGAGAATATCGTGGTAACAGCAGATGGTAAACTTACCTTTGAGCTTATTAATAACATGGAGGCTCCCCAAGAAACTGTAGATACGATAAAAGATGAACTATGTAAGGCTTATGAGAATATTTTGCAATCCATCCATACATCCTATGTTCCATCTGAGCATATAACAGTATTTCTAAATGATGGTACTCCCTCATGGGGATTAGCATCAAAAATCGTGTTAGATCTCAGCTTAGAAAATCCCCCACTTGTCCATGAATTGACACATTCCTTACTTGGTTACGGGGGCAATTTTGATACCGATAATGGCTACTTTACGCAGGAAGGTTATGCGGTTTATATGGACGATCAATTCGGTAAAAATGAATTAAATCTTGAAAAGTATATGAAGCATTTTCTGGATTCAGACAAATTAATTCCCATTAGCAAATTAATAGACCCAAATCAAGATGATCATTATTTTCGCGCAGAGCTTCCAAACAAAGAAGAACAGAGTGTCCTTTGGGGGATGAGCTATATACATGCTGCTTCATTTGTTAAATATTTAGTTGAAACGTACGGGATAGAAAAGTTTGAACAAATCTATGATAAGAAAGACCTGGCAAAAAAAATAGAAGTAGTATACGGAAAAAGCGTTAGTGAAATTGAAATGGATTGGTTAGCCTTTATTAACAATCAACCACGGTTTACCTATGAAGAAAAATTAAAATTGCCTGATTTCTATGATACTAATACAATTATTCTCCAGCTTGATCCTACATTTTTTGAAAGGTAGTAAAGAGACCCACGTCAGCACAAAAAATCTAAGTTCGGACCATACCGGACTTAGATTTTTCCTTTTTCCCTATAAGTAAAAGTATGCTCGTAAATCTAGCAACCTCAATTAGGCAATCAGCTTTGCAAACCATGCCACATAATGAGCTCCTGGGATGAATAATAACTGTGCCACAATCGTTCCTAAAAATCTTGAAAACATCATCATGACCGAGGCTCTTTTTAAATCTATATAGCTCCCCCTTTTATTAATTACATCATCGGCGAGAATGGAGATTTTTGGATCAATGAATAGAATTAATAGAATGGTCGCTATGCCATTAATTAAACCAGATGCCATAACGGCAGTTGTTTTTAATTCTGGGACTAATAAAGTGGCATACAAAGCTGATAAAACGCCAATCGTATAGATTGCCGTAATGACTATATTAGTAATAAATAATTGCAGAGGGATATCTCCCAATCCTATATCTTTTAAATAGGTAAAGCGTGGCTTATGAATATGCTTCAAGCTACGTCTTACATATTCAAATGTAAAACCCTTTTTCAGTAATGCTGGGATGGAACCCCTTTCCTCAGCCAGATGGACGATAGCTCTTGAAAAAATGGCTACGAAAGTTGGGATGAGTAAGATGCCTACTAGTGTTCCAACTGATGCCGCTCCAATAATTATACGAAACTGCTGTTCTACATGTGTCAAGGCATCGCCCACAGGTGCAGTATCGACCAAACTACCAGTAAATGGTTGTTGCATCATATTAGCGAGCCGTGAAACCATGACCATTACATTAAAAAGTGCTAAAGCAGATGCTAGTAATCTGACACGCGCTCCTGATAAACGTACGGCATAGGCAAGCGTTTCAATGGCATGAATGATTAAAATAAACAAGGCAATCATTATCAATTTATTTGTTATTAAATCCACACTATGTACCTACTCTTTGCTTTCTAACGATTTTACATACTGACGCAAAACAATCAAAATAGTTCCGATTGAAAAATCTTATCTACCTTAAATATAAAAAGCATAGGTAAGGTTTTTTATCCGTGTTAATTACTGTCGACGCTGATTCATTATTAATCAGGAGGTCTTCTTGGAATACAGTTTAGTTAGTAAATATTAACATTTATGATAATATAATCATTTTATTTCCACTAGGTCCTATGGAATCATACCATCTTTATTTATAAAAACTTTTACAAAACTCCTTTGTCCTCCACCATTCAGTTGGTAAGTGTCTGACAAAAAAGCCGCCATTAATTGGCGACTCTTTTTATAATCGAAATTTATTCACTATATATTAATTTAAGATCAAATGAATAGCGAGCAGCTGGGTCATTTTGCGTAGAGTCGTGACCAATTACGTTAAAGTAAACCTTCTCACCTGGACGCAAAATAATGTCAACTTTGTCGATTTCTCCTGCACCATTATCTGTAGCCATCATTAACATATCTTGTTCCCCATTAGCCTTATAAGTAAGGAAAAAGAAGTCATAATTGAGTCCTGATGGCGATTCTAATGTAGGACGAAGAACAAGACTTTTGCCAGTATCATTGTAGTAATATGTCCATTCTGAATCAGAGGAGTTCTCAATAGTGGACCCATATCCGTAACCTGGTGGGATTAATACCGCAGTGCTTTGAGTGTCTCCCCATCCAATCTCAGCAAAAGCAGATTGCGAAACAGTCATAAGACTAGTAGAAACAAAAAGGATAAAAAATAACTTTTTCAATTTCATATGTATTACACCTCTCTCTATTTTTGTACCGACCATTCAATATAATAATACCATTAATGTAAAATATTAGTATACAGTGCAATGGTTTTAAATTAATTGCTATTATATGTAAATTTAATCATTATAATGTCTAGCGTTGATATGATTGATAATATAAAAGCCGCCTATTGGCGACTTTTTTTGTTAAAATGTAATTTTTCGGCAATATATTTCGGTTCATCTACATGTATAGACGTTTAACTACAAAATTATTGCAGATTAACTCAAGCTCTTCTAGACCAAATGACTACTGGAATGAGCAGCAACGACATTAGGCCGCCTGCTAAGGACAATGCCGCATAACTAGCATTCGCAACGACCATCCCAGATAGCGCTCCCCCAGATGCCCCTGCCAATGCCACAAAAACATCCATTTTCCCCTGTGTTTTTGCGCG
The DNA here is from genome assembly GCF_049943995.1 of Lysinibacillus sp. VIII_CA. Classification (NCBI taxonomy): domain Bacteria; kingdom Bacillati; phylum Bacillota; class Bacilli; order Caryophanales; family Bacillaceae; genus Lysinibacillus; species Lysinibacillus sp. VIII_CA. The sequence continues at coordinate 211,734 of NZ_JBNFXM010000003.1, read as the reverse complement.
GGTAGACGGCTCCGTTGCATCAACGATTTGTGCAGTACCACTAATTAAACCGAAATTCCAGCCTAACCCAAGTAAAGAAAGTGCCACTATAAGTAAAACCATCGAATCGCTTGGAGCAAATGCCGCTAATAAACCCGCTAGAAGCAAGGTAACACCGGCAGCAATACTCATGACTGTTCGTCCGACTTTATCAACAAGAATACCTGTGACAAGCGATGGCAGATACATAGCACCTACATGAAATCCAATCACAATACCTACTTCCGATAAACCATGTCCATGGTGTCTCATATGTATGGGTGTCATCGTCATAATCGCTACCATGACAATTTGTGTTAAAACCATCACGGTTGCCCCTACCGCCAAACCACGTTTATTAGCTGTTGGATGTGTGGACGGTATTTCATTTTCTATAGCATATTTTTGCTTAAGCGCCTCAATTCCTTTAGCGATTTCTAAGGGATCCGGACGCAGCATCACAAATAGGACAAATCCTGCTACTATAAAAGCGGCAGCAGATAGCAGAAAAGGACCAGCAAGCGCAGGAATACCAATCGATAATGCCACTTTCCCCATCAATTCTACTAAATTCGGACCTAAAACAGCACCAAATGTTGTCATAAGCATAGTCGTACTTATAGCTGTTGCACGTTGTTTGTCATTCGCTAAGTCTGTACCCGCGTACCGTGCCTGTAAGTTGGTTGCAGTTCCTGCTCCATAGATTAATAGAGATATAAACAGCATAATAACACTATTAAATATCGCAGCCATGACGACTCCAATGGCTCCTAGCCCCCCAACAATAAAACCAGTGGATAACCCTGTTCTACGGCCATGACGTTGTGATAATTTACCAACAATAAAAGCTGCACCAGCTGACCCTAATGTAAATAATGCCGATGGTACACCTGCATATGCATCGGTTCCAAGCATTTGTTGGGCTAATAAAGCACCTACTGTAATACCAGCCGCTAGCCCTGCTCCCCCAAATATTTGAGATAGGCTCACTACTATTAATACACGCCTATATAAGCTTTTTAATTTTTCTGGTGACTCCATATATGATTCTATCGAAAATTCCGCTTTTCCAGACATTCTCTTTACCCCTCTTTCTAGTTGCATAAGATAATACATGTAGCCATTTTATGTATCCTATAAATCGTTCCAACTGGCTCTACGTTATTCTCTAGCCAGCCTCTGCCATTCTAATACACCCTCTTCTAACCGGAAAGCATTGATCCCTTTTGCTTTCAACATTTTTACAGCTTCGGCTGACATTAAGCAATAAGGTCCTCTACAGTAAGCTACAATGTCAATATGTGTTGGCAGGGTAGATAGTTGATTCTCTAATTCTTCAATAGGCATAGAAACGGCTCCTGGAATATGTGCTTGTTCAAATTCTTCTTTTGGTCGAACATCGAGTAATAGCACTTCTCCTTTATCCATGCGTAATACGAGATCCGAAGGCGTTACTCCCTCTATGCCAAGATGCTCATTAAAAAATTCTTCTTTTATTTGTTGAACCTGAATCAATTGTTTTTCAGATAGCGCATGTAATGTCGTTAAAAATTTAGCAATCATTTCATCTGCTAATTCGTAGATAACAAAATTACCTTCCTTTGAAAATTTGACTAATCTGGCATTAAAAAGTGTCTTTAAATGCTGAGACACATTAGCTACGGACATATCTGTACTTTTGGCTAATGCATCAACAGACTTTGGACCTTGAGAGAGAATATCAAGTATTTCTAATCGTTTAGGGCTTGATAAACTTTTTCCAATTCTAGCGAATTCTTGATATAACAAATCCTTTAAATGTCGTTCATGCAATGTTGAGTACCACCTTTCAACTATTCAATTAATTTATTGAATAGTTGAATATTAATTCTTTATTTTACCATTGTCAATTACTTAATTTTACGAAAAAAACCATTTTTTAAGCACAAAAAAGAACATGTTTTAAAAACATGTTCTAGCAATAGGACTAAAGGGCGTGCATGACGACTTTCTTTTTCTTAGAATAAAATAAAAATGTCGTCGTTAAGCTCAAACTAATAATGCCAAATACAAGCCCCATCCCACTTAAGCCAATTACATCTAGCATCATACCTGTAGACAATAGCACGACTTGAAAGACGACCGAATCAATCATATTTCGGAAAGAGAAAAAACGTCCATGAAATTGTTTTGGAACCTGTTTCTGAAAAATAACCATAGTCGTTGGGAAGAAACAGCCTACTGTAAAGCCAAATACTCCAAAGGCTACTAAAGCAAAAAGTTTGATATCTGCTAGTAATAGCAAGAGCTCCATGGACCCAATAATAAATGCCAATGTGAAGAGGAGTGTGCCCATTTGTACTCGATCAGCTATTATTTTTAAGCCTGCCGCACCAAGCATAAAGCCGATACCTTCCACTGTATACAACAAACCTGAAATCGTTGTCGATTGATGCATTTCAGAAATTTTCATAATAACTAAATTAAAAGAGCCTAAAAATAACGTTGGAATTAACATAAGCACCAATGTCATTAGAACCATTGGATGCTCTTTCACCATCGGTAATACCTCTTTAAAGTTTCCTTTTTCTTTGTTTGTTACTGTTGCATTTGTCACTTCATCTAATTGCAATAAACTAGTAATAACAAACATGACGATATATACGATAAATGAAATGATATATAACCATTTTAATTCAAAAAAGCTTAGCATGAATCCTGCTGCGGCTGTACCGATGATTCTAGAAATAGTTCTAGCGTTCATTTGCCAGGCATTCAATGTAATTAAGTCTTGCTCCTTTGCAATCATTGGAATAATGGATTGCAGTGCAGGCATATAAAAGGCAGCTGCTATTTGCAATGTAATTAAAAATAAAATCATCCATACAACCGAATTTGTATAAAGTGCGATAAACATAAATAATACACTCACTATTCGCCCAATACTCGCCATTTGTACAACCGTTTTTTTCTTCGATTGATCGATAATACGACCAGCCATAGGCCCTACGACCAAGCCCGCTAAAATACCACAAGAAATAATTAATGATTTGTGAAAGTCTGAAGGTACTACCTCTTGCATAAAGGCGAGATTTCCAATAATACCAGCCCACAAGCCTAGACCTACGACGAATTCACCTAATAAAATAATCCATACATTTCGATTTCGCCACATGCTGTTCTCCTCGTTGTTCCTACAATGTCATAAAACCTATCGTAACAAAATTTAAAATATTCGTACACAGTGATATAAAAAAATATTACTAGGTTCTATGCCATTCCACCCTTTTCTATCTTTTTTTAAGAAGTATACTATTTTTCCTATAAAGAAAAATCATCCAAAAGTTTGAATTATATAAGCAAAAAAACACCGTTTGATGAATTAATCAAACGATGTTTTTTATTATGATAGCTCCAGCTTATGCACAAGCGCTTTTCTTCTGCGTTCGATTATTTTTTGACTAATTAATGTAATGATAAACAACAAGCCTACAGTTGTGGCCATCATCCCTGCTATAGAGGTATCCCATAGCTTCGCTAAATAATAGCCGATCACGGAAGCTGCAGCCCCAAAGAGCATGCTGTAGATAAACATTTGCTTAATCGTTTGACTAATTAAATAAGAAGTTGCTGCTGGACCAATTAGCATGGCCACGACTAAAATAGCTCCTACGCTATCAAAGGCTGCAACAGTTGTAAATGAAATCGAGGTCATAAATCCATAGTGGAGAAAGACAACAGGTATACCAATTGTTGCGGCATAGACAGGGTCAAAGGTTGCAAGCTTCATTTCCTTAAAGAATAGTAGCAAAAATCCAATATTGATGATTAAGACAAGTAAAAGCATCCATACGGCCTTAGGCATTGCTAGACCTAAAATCGTCCATCGATCCCATGGAACGAAAGCAATCTCTCCCATTAAGACATGCTCTACATCCAAATGAACATTACTTGCAAATAATGTAATTAGCAGGACTCCCGCCGCGAATAACGATGTAAATACCACCCCTATCGCTGCATCCTCTTGAATACCAGAAGAATGTAATAATTGCACAAGATAAGCAGTTAAAATACCCGCAACTGCTGCACCTATCAACATCCAAAAGCCATTTAATGATTGGGTAATGATATAGGCCATCACAATCCCAAAGAGTACAGTATGACTAATGGCATCAGCTATCATGGACATTTTACGCAAAATAAGAAAAACGCCTGCAATCCCACATGTTATACCCACTAATAAGCCAGTTACTACCACCCAGAATTCTATCATCCTACATCACCCTGCTTTCGAAATTGCATTTTTCTACGATATTTATTAATTTGACCAGCAGGACTTATAAAATAGGAGATCAAGAATATACCTGCCGCCACTAGAACGATAATAGGACCGGTTGATAATCCTGTTCGAATCGCGCTAATAAAAGTACCTGTAACACCTGAGATACCTCCAATCGCTGCACTCAAGAGGAGCATCGTACTCAATTTTTTAGTCCATAATTTGGCGCATGCAGCAGGAATAATTAATAAAGCTGACATTAAAATTACGCCTACAGCCTGGATCCCTGTAACAATTGTCATGACAATTAACACTGTTAGCGTGGCCTTTAAAGCTTCAATCGGTAAGCCAATTCCTTTTGCATAAACAGGATCAAAGATGAGTAATTTCCATTCCTTATAAAAGAAAAGACTAACTAAAATAATTATGGCTGCACTGATGAACAGCCACATTAAATCAGCTTTTGTCATCGTTGCGGCTTTGCCAAATATAAAATTATTAAGGCCACTCTGGTTTCCAATTGGACTTCTGTTGACAACTGTTAAAAACACTACTCCGACACCAAAAAATACGGTCAGTACTAATCCAATAGCTGCATCCGCCTTCAATTTTGAAAAAGATACAATCCATTGTATACAATACACAGATAAAGCAGATGTAATACCCGCTCCCAGCATTAAAATCGGTAATTCCTTTTGCCCTGTGAGCAGGAACGCAAGTGCGATACCTGGTAATGCTGCATGTGCCGCAGCATCGCCCACTAAGCTTTGTTTTTGCAAGAAGGAGAAAGTTCCAGTTATGCCTGCAGCTATACCCAGTAACATAGTGCCACTAAGTACCCACAATAAGTTACCACTTAACATCTTGAACCCTCCTTATGCATGCTGCATCATGAAAAGTTTACCACCATATGTTTTTTGTAATTGTTCTGGTGTAAAAACATCTTCTGTTGCACCTGATGCTAATATCGTTTTGTTTAGTAGAATCGTATAATCAAAATATTCCTTGACCGTTTGAAGATCGTGATGCACAACAAAAATACTTTTGCCCTGAGCCTTTAATGCTTTTAAAATATCAATAATTGTTTTTTCTGTTGCAGCATCTACCCCAGCAAATGGCTCATCTAAGAAATAAATATCTGCATTTTGTGCTAGAGCTCTTGCTAGGAATACACGCTGCTGCTGTCCGCCCGAAAGTTGTCCTATAGAACGGTCTGCAAAGTCCAGCATCCCTACACTTGCTAATGCTTGCCGAGCGACCAGTTTATCTTGCTTCGTCGGTCTTTTAAATAAACCTGTATGGCCATATCTCCCCATCAACACGACATCGAGGGCATTCGTTGGAAAATCCCAATCAACGGCATTTCGCTGAGGTACATATCCAACTACTAAACTTTTTGGCTCAAAGATTTTACCAAGAATCTCAACTTTCCCCACTTTATTAGGAAGTTGATTTAATATAGCCTTTAAAAACGTTGATTTTCCGGCACCATTTGGCCCAATTATCGCAGCTAGATGACCTTTAGGAACCGTCACACAGGCATTTTCCAATACTGTTTTCTTATCATAAGCTACTGAAAGATTTTCCACTGTTAATGCATCCATTTTATCCACCTACTTTAATGCATCGACAATTGTGTCGATGTTATATTTATACATCCCTATATACGTACCTTCTGTAGTGCCTTCCGCACCCATCGCATCCGAAAATAGTTCTCCACCGATCACGATGTCATGTCCCTTTTCTTTAGCCCCTTCAATCACGGCCTTCATCGCTTTATCAGATACACTAGATTCGATAAAAAGGGCCTTGATTTTATGAGCTACTAAAAAATCAACCATTTCCTGTACGTCTTTGACTCCGTACTCTGAATCCGTACTTAGTCCTTGTAAGCCACGCACTTGGAAACCTCGGCTTCGACCAAAATAATTAAAAGCATCATGGGCAGTAACTAGAATCCTTTGCGGCTCTGGAATTTCTTTGACACGCTGTTGCGCATAGCTTTGTAAATCGTCTAGCTTGTTTAAGTAAGACTCTTCATTTTCTTGAAAATCTTCTTTGAATTCTGGGTATTCTTCTTGAAGTTGCAAACTGATTGCTTGGACAACGCCCTTCCATAGCTCGATATCAAACCAAATATGAGGATCATGTAGCATGGCATCGCTATCACTTGCAAGTAACTGCTTAGTATCTAACGTTTCCCCAACAGCTAACACGGTTTTATCCTTTGCCATTTGTTCAAAAATATCGAGCATCTGTCCTTCTAAATGTAAACCATTGTAAAAAATAACTTCAGCCTTATCCAATTTCGATAAATCACTTTGCGTAGCCTTGTATAAATGGGGGTCTACCCCAGGTCCCATTAATGCTGATACTTGTAAATGATCGCCACTAATTTCTTTTATGGCATCTGCAATTTGTCCTGTCGTTGCGACAACAATTCCTTTTTTTTCTCCATCTGCTTCAGTTGAACAACCGAATAACAGAAGTGAGAGTGATAGTACGAATACACCTAACCATTGTTTCATTGACTTACCTCTACTTTCATTTTATTAGCCATTGCTTGAAAAAAAGCAGTCATGATACACCGATAAAGGGGGTGGCGGACATGCCTTATTAAATCTTTTGACTACGCCCGCCTTGTCAGACTTGCATCCTTAAATGCATTGCTCTTTCTCATACAGCCTTTATTTATATAATTTTCCGAATAAACTGGCGCCAGCTCATCCAGAAAAGGATTAATATTATGCCCGCTCCTACAGACTCTGTAAGTTTCCAAAGAATCGTAAGAAGTAATAAAACAACCATTGGAAGAATCGTCAGCTTGAAATCACCTAACTCTTTCATTCACGCACTCTTCTTTCTTGAGAGATATTTTGTTTCCCTTAGGAAAAATATATGCTTAAAACAAAAATAATTCAACTACTTTATGAAAATTTCTTTTAAAAAATTTTTTTCTAGAGGAAAATTTACTTTCGCCCAAACAAAAAATCTCTAATGCTATGATTAGAGATTTTTTATAAAATAGTGATATTACATGCGTTTATCATTGATTCCAAGTGGTTTTCCTATAAATTCAAATGCATAAATATGCGTTTTAGTTAATTCAATAATGTCTTTTATTAAAGCTTCTTCTGATTTTTCATAGTTGCTTGCAATCCATTGCATCATTAATCCGTAAAAACCATAAGAGGTATAATGTTTGAACATATCCATATTCACTGGTTGATGGTTGATGGTCTCAAAGTTAAATTGTTCTTGATAAATTTTTGTTATCGTAAGAGGCATCCGGGTATGCAATCCAGGAATCGTATCTTCAAAGTTTAATAGCTCAAAAAATGTACGATTCTTATAAATGTAATGAATAATATTAAAAGAAGGAGCTTTTAGCTTCGTTGTATACACTCTTTCTCCAAACAGGTATGGTTCCCCTACCGCTACTTCTAGGCCATTTAACATCTGCTCTAGCAAATTTTCTGCTAGCTCAAATTTATCCTGAAAATGCACATAAAAGGTACTACGATTATAGCCTGCTTGTTCTACAATATCTTTTACTGTAATTGCCTGAAATCCTTGTTTTTTAATTAAATCAACTAAAGCGCTATAAAAATGACGACGGGTTCTTTCCTGTCTTTGTGTCCATTTTGTCACTATTCCTTCCTCCCTTTTAGACATTTTACATAGATATGTCTACTAGTTAGACACTTGCCATGACATTAATGATTGTTTCCGTTTTATAGAGTTTTACAATAAAAGTACACCGTAATCGACGCAGTGTGCAAGAAAATTACTTTTAAGGGAGTGTCATGTATGGGGAAATTACAAGATAAAGTAGCAATTATTACTGGTGGTGCTTCTGGAATTGGAGCAGCAACTGCTGAATTATTTGTAGCAGAAGGTGCTAAAGTGGTACTTGTGGACCTTAATGAAGAAAAAGGTCAAGCATTTGCAGCTCAACTGCAGGCAAAAGGAGCAGAGGCTATCTTTATGAAAGCAAATGTAACAGATGAAAATGAAGTAGCCGCCATTTATCAAACAACACTAGGGACATTTGGCAAAGTCGATGTTCTTTTTAATAATGCAGGAATTGGGCGAGTAACGCCAACTGAGGATTTGCCTTATGCAGAGTGGCGTCAAACAGTGAATGTGGATTTAGATGGCGTATTTTTAATGGCACAGGCTGCCATTAAGGAGATGCTAAAAGCGAATGGCGGGACAATTGTCAATACTGCCTCCATGTATGGATGGGTTGGTTCACCAGGGTCTGCAGCCTACAATGCAGCTAAAGGTGGCGTCATCAACTTAACACGTTCACTAGCATTAGAGTTTGCTACACGCGGTATCCGCGTTAATGCACTTTGCCCTGGTTTTATTGATACACCGATTATTCCTGAGGAGAGCAAAGAGCCATTACGTCATGTAACACCTATGCAACGTTTAGGTCAACCAGAGGAAATGGCAAAAGCCGTTTTATTCATGGCGTGCGATGATTCAACATTTATGACAGGCAACACATTAACGGTGGATGGTGGCTATACTGCCCAATAAATAACACAAAATAATCGCTTCCTCTGTAGAAGGAAGCGATTATTTTTTATTGAGAAAAATTTGCAGTTTTTATCCATTTCCTGCAAACTATTAACATATCGAGCAAGAAAGGATGAAGATGACAAATGAAAAAATTAATAGGTATATTATTATTTTCCATTCTTATCGTAGGCAGTGCAAGCAATGTACAAGCTGCTGGTTTCAAAGATGTGTCTGAGGATCATTATGCCTATGAAGCAATCTTATGGGCAGAAGAATATGATATTGTAAATGGTTTTGCAGATGGTACATTTAAACCGAATGCTACTATTACCGAGCAGCAATTAGCTAAACTTTTAGCTATTTTTTACGAGCTTGAATCTCCCATTGATGAATTAAAAAAACAGACCCCTTCTGCCATGTGGTCGGATGAATTTTATAACCAGCTTGCTAGCTATGGTGTCCCTTTAAACGGCTATTTCGATAATCGGCTACGAGCTGCTACCGTGAAGCGTGGTGTCGTGGCACAAGCTATTACTCATTTAGCTAGTGGCAAAAAAGGATTAGATTCATCTATTCAATTTTTACTTGATTACTATATTTCATCTGGGCAAAATCCACAGTATGAAGACCGTAATTTACAAAAGTTTTATGGTGTGACCAACAATATGACACGTGCACAAGTTGTGACAATGCTGTATCGCATGGATGAACGAAATTTTTATGAAATTTCAGGGGATGCACAAGCTATTCATGACAATGCCAACAAATTATCGTTAAATACACGTGCTAAAAATGCCCAAAATCAACTCGATAAATCCTTGCAGCAAACTACACCTAGCAAGAGTGCATGGGAAGGCGTTTATACGTATTATTATAAATGGGGTAAAGGAACAAATGACTTTAACCGTCGAGATGCTGTTATTTCAAACGCCACAAGCAACAGTTTTTCCATTGCTTTAACTGCAAATGATGGGACAGCTTCAGGGAAAGTCAACGGAACTGCCACGATAACAAGTTCAAATAAGGCATTAATGAATAAGTCCTCAAACGGCAATCGATGTGTCGTCGAGCTAGAGCGATTAACGAATAATGCGCTGAAAGTTACGGAAGTCGATTGTCGTGCAGAGCGTAGTGAAGGCACCAATTTTTCTGGTACGCTAAAACAACAATAGTTCACAAGAGAGTCTGATTCGTTCAGGCTCTTTTTTGAGCGCCCAAAATTTTATAGTGCTGCTTGGCTATGGTAATAAAATCGAGAAGGAAAGGCTGCATATGTTTATCTTTATGCCAAGCAATGTCTGTAAAAATTGGTGCTAAGCTGATTGTCGAGGGAATTTCCTCTAATTGTCCATTTGCTAATTCCTTTTCTACGACCATTCTCGGTAAAAATGTAATACCTAAACCAGCTATCACACATTGCTTAATCGCTTCTATGCTCGCAAATTCTATCATTTGTAGCGGCATACTATTTTCCTGCTGTAGCTGTGCTTCTAAATGATTGCGATAGGAGCACCCTGTTTCCGTTAGTAGCATGGTTTCAGTAGAAAGATGAGAAGCCACGAGAGGCTCCCTTCTATCTTTCGAAGTACTCACAAAAATAAGCTGTTCTTCGAGTAAACGCTCTCGATGTAGCATCGCTGTTTCCTGATAAATATCTGTAATAAAGGCCACATCTAACTTACCTGATTGCAATAACTCCTTGGCAATGTCAGTCGTATGCACAGGCTTAAATATAATTTTCACATGGGGATGCGCCTGTTGAAAATGCTGTAAAATGCTTGGCAGTCGATAAACACATTGACTTTCCTGTGCCCCTACTTTTAACACCACTTGTTCTTGTTCATTGGACATTGCTTTTTTCATTTCACGATCTAGCTCTAGCATTTTTTCGGCATATTGTTGTAAACGTTTGCCTTCCTCTGTTAAAATGATCCGCTTCCCAAGCCTCTCAAAAAGTATAACCCCTAACTCTTGTTCCAAAGTTTTAATCTGCGCAGTAATACTTGATTGAGCATAGTCTAGACGCTGTGCTGTTTGTGTAAAGCTTAATGTTTCTGCTGCTGTTAGGAACGTTTGGAGCTGCTTTATATCCATTTCCTCACCTCTCTAATCATTTTTTTCGATACATTTTTATGGAAGATTCACTTTTATCGATATTAAATCCAGTTTACACTAGCTTAGCAAGAGTGAACAATTTTTCAACCAAACGAGGTCCATTAAACAGAAAAGGATTTGGAAACTTTATCGTCCAAATCCCTTTTTAATCTCCTGTTATTGTAGCTCTTTTCTAAGACATTCAGCTGCTGCCATCGCTTTTAAATCTTGAACTATATCTCCGGGTTTATTTCCTTCTCCTAAAATATACCCTTCAAATGATGTCCCTATAAAGTCAAAGATATGTTGAAACTGCTGGATCATTGGTAGCCCTTTTATATAGGGCATATCACCACCAACTGCTATGACATACGCTTTTTTAGAAGACATGTTGTCCTTGAAATTGGGGTAAGTTAAATCTCTTAAAGTTTGTGACCATCGATCAATAAAGTTTTTCATCGGTCCTGCCATGCTGTACCAATAAATAGGTGTAGAAAATAGTAGAATATCATGTGGAAGAATACGTTCAATGATGGAATTATAGTCATCATTGACTTCTGAAAAGCCCTCCTCTGTATGGCGCTTATCTATTATAGGTTGAATTGAATAATCCTTTAGATAAATTTCTTCAACTTTTAAATCTTGAGTGACTAATTTTGTTAAAGTTTCTACGTTCCCATTCGGACGATTTCCACCATAAATAACGGCTATTGACATGTTGGTGATCCCTTCTTCCTTAAAGTTTTCTAGTATTGTTCCCGAATAGTTTTATCTTATAATGATTTCACAAATCGATAAAGATGATTATTTCGATAAAATGAATCGAAAAAATCGATTATAGAGAAGTGACTAGCGTGGGAATTACACCATAAAAACTTCCAGAAAAAGGTTTTTTATTCAAATGTGGGAAGTAGCCATCTTCATGGTCAGACCCACCACATTATAAAGAAGCAAAAATTTTCTTTACCCATTCAAGATACTCACGCATATAGTATGGCTGCTTAAAACCATGATTCTGACCTTCTGCTACAATTACAGTGACATCCGCACCTGCAGTTCGTGCGGACTGAATATATTCCTGTGGTCCCTTTACCCCAACAGCTGAATCCTTCGTTCCATAAGCAATAAATTGAGGAATATGTGCAGTTCTGAAATGCTTGGACAAATCAGTTTTATTCAAAAGTTCTTCACGCTCTTCTGGATTTCTAACAGCTTTATCATCAAAAGAAGCAAAAAGCATGGGGACATTATAGCGGTACGTCAATGCAGGATAAATCATGGCTGCAGATGCTACTTGGTCATCAACTGCATCGATAGCATCAAGCTGATAATTTTTGGGAAGCCGTTTTTCTCCCTGTATGAGATTAATAAAACTCCCCGTTTGAAAACCACCTGCGCTAAAGCCTATCAATCCAATTTTATTAGGATGTATACCATAATCATTTGCATGATAACGTAGATAACGGACAGCACGCTGCACATCCAATTGGGGAATGGGCCATTCATAGGGGTTGGAACGATAGTGTAGAACGAACGCATTAATACCTGCCTTATTTAATGCTTCCGCGACCTCTTTCCCTTCAGTAGTTCCGCCATCCATTTCCTTAAAGCTATAGCCACCACCGGGGATTACAATGACCGCACTATCACTATTTGCCACGGTATAAGGAATCAAATAAGGTTCATCCTCATAGGTAGTCTTTTCATAGCCTCCCTCCATTTCATGGACATATGTAAACGTATCAATGGCAGCCTCATTATCTTGATAGTCTTCTCCTACAATATTAGTGAAAAATTTGACTGTAGCTAGCAGTCTATTAGGGTTACCTTTAATATTCATATCGTCTAGCTTACTACCAGAATGATTACCTGCGACTTCTTCTCCCCAAATTTCAACCTTTCGTTCAATATCGGCAACTGGCTTACCTGGTTTATTACCAAAAGGATTGATCTCAAGAAAAGCATAGCCAAACCCTATTATCAAAACCAATATAGCTAGCAATATTCCCACAAACTTGGCTGTTTTCTTCATTATTTTCATCATGATTATCCTCCGTAAGTAGAGAAAAAAGTTTGTCACTTCCACAAAATTACCTTTAGTTTAACAAATGGTTTCTCGACAACTCGATTGTCTTTTTAGCCTTAGCCCTCATATTTTTTTACTTCACTATATGTTCCGCAGGTGAATCTTTTTCAAGTCTAAAATCAAATTTATCCATATTTTTATATTGAGGATCTAGGTAACTAGATGTCGAATCACTATTGGATGCGATTTTAAACTTTTTAAACGAGTCATATTCCTTATCCTTCCATATCCAAATGCCATCCTCCCCTTTTTCTTTATGAAACACATTCCTAACCAACTTGTTTTTTTTATTACTTGTAAAATAATTGGCTATAAATATTCGAGAAGATCCAGCTGTTAGTATATTTTTTTCTATAACGTTATTGTGGGTATCATACTGTAATAAAAGCTGTCCTCCATCTAATCCCTTTGTATCATTACGGTATATAATATTATGAGAGATGGTTGAATTTTTCGTCCCCCCTCTTTTTTCATCATACCCGCCAATCGATATTCCTGTAAAAAAATTATTATATACTGTATTATTTAGTACTTTTATATTGTCTGCATACTTGTTTGCATGTTCAGATGTTACTTCAATTCCGATATCATTCTTATAAAGGGTATTGTACTCAATCGTTATATTCTTACCACCATCGACATATATTCCCCCAGCAGAATAATTCTCGCCATATGCTGGATTCCCATAGGAGGAAATTTCATAAACGTAATTATTTTTTACAGCACCGTTTCGTACATAGTCCCTTTTTTTATCCTTTGAAATTCCTTCAAACCCAATCAGATCAATTCCGATATTATTGCTCCGTCGAACTATATTATTTTCTATTTTAAATCCATTAATATTCCCATTAAGAACTATAGATTCACTTGCACCTAACACTAAATCCTCCACTGTATTACCTACAATATTTATATCTCTCATTGACCCTGTTCCGTAGACAGCGATCCCATGACCATTTCCATCCTCAGCAAAGGTTTTTATTCTTTTCACATGATTATTCGCTAGGGTAATATGGCTACTGGAGCCTGTTACGTAAATTCCTATCACTGTTTCATCTAATTGTTTCGTCGTTAAATCCTGTATAGTGAATCCACTAATGGTAATGTAATTTTTATCCTTTATCGTTACAAGAGATGCATCACCATCCGTATTCTTCATGGACTCTCCACTAAGAATAACTTCTTCATTTTCATACGCCTTGAAAATAATGGGGTTTGATTTTGTACCACTATGTATAACAGAAAGCTTTTCCTTATAAATGCCTTTCCGTATAAATACGGTTGACCCTGCTTCCGCTTCTAATGCCGCCTTTTTTAGCGTACGGTATGGGCTTAATTTTGAACCATTATTTGAATCATTTCCATTACTATCTACAAATATAGTCTTAGCCTGTTTTATTTCCGAATCATTAATCGTTAGCACAATTATCAAAGCAGCTATAAACCCCAAAAATAGTATCCATTTTTTCATAAAATCTTCCTTTTCAAATTAATTCTATGGCGTTAAATGGTCGATTTTCTAATCACCATCTCTGCTAATACTAAATTAATAGTAAAGGCTAACCACGCTCCTAACGAATACGACAACCCATATGGAAGATTCGCTCCATAATGCAGTATCGTCACAACTATGTAAATGGTTAGATTGGCAAACGTTAAGAAAAAGCTTCTTAGCATCCAACTCCGATGGCTATTTACTTGTCCCTTTTTTATAAAACGAAAACCGTTTATCGTCGTAAGCAACCACAGCGTATTTAAAATGAAGAAACCAATCGTACTCCACATGCCCCCATTTGCATAGAGCGCTATATAATATCCTGGAAGTATATTGACTACAATCACTATTACATAGATTCGACCATTCCAGCGGTGTAGAATAGGTTTTTCCATTCTTATTGTTCTCGAAAGACCTAATGGCCCCGTAATTAAGGCAATAATGGCTAAAATAATATGTAGTTGGATCATCATAATCCATACATTTGCATTCGGAAGTTCTATTTCCTTGTTCGAAAGAAATGTCGAAAATGTGGGGTCGACCATAAAATTTTTAGATGTTGTATGTAATATCCACAATACAGCAATTACTGCTAAACTAATGACTAAGCCTTTCCTTCTCATGTCTTCTTTCCTCTCCGTTTGTAAAGTGACCTTAAAGATTGCTCTTCGCTGGATAGATTAAAATGGTAAATCTATCTATCTCAAAGTATCTAAAAACAGTCTATCATTAATGCCCCTTACTCGGTTACCAATCATTATAAAGCGGCTTTATAAACTTTAATTTGATTTTACATTGAGACGGCTTTCTATCCTCTGTTATGAGACATTTTTAAGCGAATAAAAAAGACCTAATCGCTTTCCGCAACTAGGTCGTTTTTTTGTCTATGCTTCCACTTCTATATGCTGGAAGGTTGTCACATCAAATAGCCCTGTATCTGTTAATTTTAAAGCAGGAATTACGGGTAATGCTACAAAAGAAAATGTCAGTAGAAAATGAAAATCTAAAGTTGGATTGAGTTTCTGTAAAGCATTGTGCAAGCCCGCTAGCTGTTCCTTCGCTTGCTGTGCTGGCACATCTGTCATTAAGCCACCGATTGTTAAAGGCATCTCCGCGAGTATTTCACCATCGGCTACAATAACGAAGCCACCTTGGATTTCCTGAATGCGGGAAAGTGCCAGAATCATATCCTCATCATTTGTGCCAACGACAAGGGCATTATGTGAATCATGGGCTACGGTAGTCGCAACCGCACCTTTTTGTAAACCAAACCCTTTCACAATACCTAAGCCCGTCGTATGCAAATGATGATGGCGTTCGATGACTGCTAGTTTCAGTAAATCTTGTTCGATTGAGGGGACAAATACGCCTTCTTTCACAGGTACATCTATGACTAAATGATTGGTAATCAGCTGATTCGGCACAATTTCCATGACATTCGCTCTTGTCCCCTTTTTGAATGATAGTTGTAAACTATCCTTTGTGATGCTTGGTAAATGAACAGAGTGATGAATATGGGCAGGAACCTTTGCCTCTTGACGACTTGTCAGCATTTCCCCATTTTCAGCCACTTTATGACCATTTTTCCAAACCGCTTTTGCCTGCATCGTCGATAAATCGTCTACTAGTACAAAATCAGCCTTATAGCCTGGTGCAAGTACCCCTCGATCAAATAAACGATAGCATTCTGCGGTATTTACGGTTGCTAGCTGAATTGCCTGCAAAGGTGTCATCCCTTCGGCTATTGCCATTGCAACATCATAATTGATGCTACCTTCATCCATCAATTCATCGACATATTTATCATCCGTACAAAAACCAAAACGACGCGCATTGTGTGACTGAATGGCTGGCAATAAATCACGCAAATTTTTCGCTGCTGATCCCTCTCGAATAAGGACATACATCCCCTGCTCTACACGATCAATGGCTTCTTCGGCTGTCACACATTCATGATCCGTTTGAATACCTGCAGCTCGGTAGCCTGTTATTTGCTCACTTTGTAAGCCCGCACAATGCCCATCAATTACTAGGTTCGCTTCCTTTGATAATAAAATTTTTTGCAGCATTCCCTCTTCTCCATTTAAGACGGCTGGGAAATCCATAACCTCCGCTAATCCACGAACTTGTTCATGATGCAGAAATGGCTCCAAATCCTGTGCTGTTAATGTTGCCCCGGCGTTTTCAAACTGTGTCCCTGGTACACTTGAAGGAAGCATCACAAAAATATCCATATCGGCCTTTTGTGCATCATCCAGCATAAATTGGATTCCTTCTGCTCCTGCTACGTTAGCAATTTCATGTGGATCAGTAATCACGGTTGTAATCCCATGTGGAATTAAGACACGGCTGAATTCTCCAGGTGTTAGCATCGAAGATTCAATATGTATATGACCATCAATCAATCCAGGAATAACATAGCTCCCCGCTGCATCCTCTACCTCTTTTGCATGAAATCTATTGCTGTGATCCAGTGCGACAATTGTGCCATTCTTCACAACAATGTCCGCTTTCCTCCACGTTAATGTATAGACATCGGCAACTTGTGCATTTTTAAGAATAAAATCTGCCTCTAACTTACCTTGAGATGATAAAATATTTTGCGTTAACTGTTGTAATTTTGTCGTCATAGCCAATACTCCTTTTTCTTTTAAGAACTATCATGCCTGAAAGATGTCTGTTATTGCAACTATTAATCGTAAAGTCCGTAAAAAACGACCATTGATTAATGGTCGCTCGAAAATTCTAGTTCTTTTGGTGGTTGTCCTTTTTTATTCATTAGACGCATACGAATAGGTTCAATTTTTAGGGTCACCATTTCATCCTGATTGCCAATAAAAATACTCGTAAAAAATTCTGCAATTTTATTTTTAATGCCTTCTTCGTGTATTTCAGTGAGCTTTCCCTCTATTTCCACATAGGAATCACCAAAGCCCCCATTTTCATAGCCATACAATATATGGGTATATGGATTTTTACGGAGCTCTTCCATTTTCTCAGAATGCTTATTCGTCACAGTATATAACACAAAATCCTCATGCTGGAACGTCATATAGCGCGAATAAGGCTTCCCGTTTTCTACAGTAGCCATCGTTCCGATCTTTTCACGGTTCAAAACTTCTAAAATTTCATCACGTACTGAAGTCATTTCATCCCATCCTTTCTTCTACAACTATATTTTGCCCTCTCTACCTAAAGCTAAACTGTTTTTTTTGAAAAATGTGAAATGACAAACTTCTGGCAAATTGAAAATATCTTGTTATAATTATTTGATGGACAATAGGAATTTACGGATGAATGAGGGTTAAAAAATGAAACAAGCTTTTTATACACGCTGTTTATTTTTCATAACAGGCATTATCGTGCTATCTTTTGGCGTTACATTAACAATTAAAGGGCAGCTTTTTGGCGTAGGCTCTTGGGATGTTTTACATATTGGCTTAACTAAAACACTCGGATTAACGATCGGTTCATGGTCGATCATTTTAGGACTGGCAATTTTAGCCTTTGATATGCTAATAACGAAAAAATTCCCATTACCAGGAACTTTTATCGATATGTTTTTAGCTGGCATTTTTATTGATATTTTTAATTATTGGCTACCTGATATCGATGGCTTTTGGATGCAGCTTGTTTCTTATCTAACAGGGTTAGTATTACTTGGCTGGGGCTGTGGTATGTATATGGTGGCTAATTTAGGAATTGGTCCGCGCGATACCTTAATGCTAATGATGGTTCATAAACTTGGCTGGAGTGTCACACGTTCCCGGACGACAATGGAAGTTACAGTCGCTGTAATTGGCTTCTTACTTGGTGGTCCTATAGGCATCGGTACGGTGATAATGGCCTTTGGACTTGGACCAATCGTACAATTCGCCTTAACCTATAACGAAAAATTATTTATGAAATGGACTGGCGTGAAAAGCGCCGTCATATAAGTTTTCTGACAATGCAAAAAATGCATTGTCTTTTTATGGATAGAATAAACAAGGAGCCATTTTGGAAAATGGCTCCCTTTTTTCACGCTATGCTTCTGGCTCAGAGGTATTTTGCCCTGTTGCTTCAATTACTTCGGGCGTGTCGTCCACAGTGTCATCTTCTTGTACGTTTTCAGCAGATGGAGGTGTGATCGTCACTAGTGTAAAGTCATCTTCTTGTAAAATTTCAAATGAAAATTGTTGACGTATATCTCCCACATATAGGGATGTTCCGATTGCTATATTCGTGACATCGATTTCGATCGTTTCGGGAATTTCTGTTGGCTTCACTTTAATGCGAACCTCACGATTAGGCTGTAATAGGAAACCTCCATCTGCTACTCCGATGGCATCACCGATTACTGTTACTGGAATCTCCACTTCCAGCTCTTGTGACATGTTGATCGATTTAAAATCAACATGTTTAATATTCCCTTTTAGAGCACAACGCTGAACTTCTGATAAAACGGCATTAATACGCTTTCCATCCACATCTAATTGAAAAACACTTTTTGTACCATGCGCTGCTAGTATTTTCGCAAATGTTCTTGCGTCTAATGTAATGGCTGTTGATTCCATTTGGAAGCCATAGACAACACCAGGAATGGCACCGTTTTGTCGAAGCTGTGTTAGTGAAGATTGTCGTCCTTTTTGGCGTTTACTGGCTGTTAGTATCGTATTCATCGAATATTTCCCCTTTCATGGAAACTAGTCTCAACAATGGTTTTGCCCTTTCCTCGTTTTTTTATACCTATAAACCTGCTCAAAAAATGAGCAAAAAAAGCACCTCCCTGTCTACAAAACAAAGAAGGTGCCTCATGCTTACTTAAAGTGCAATTTTTTGATTCAGTAAATCATGTAAATCCTGCAATTTTTTAATTTCATAATGCGGTTCAATGCCACTTTTATTTTCAACATTGCGGATATTAAACCAACAAGTATCTATTCCGGACTGTAAACCACCTTTTATATCAGATGTCAAAGAGTCTCCAATAATTAGTGCTTTTTCTTTATCAAAATTATCAATTCGTTCAAACACATAATCGAAAAAGGCTGGCATAGGCTTTTGATAGCCCGTTTGCTCTGAAATAAAAATGCCTTTAAAATATTGCGCTAAATTCGCATCCACAAGACGTTTATTTTGTGTAACCGTTATCCCGTTGGACACTACATATAAATGATAATGATTGGCTAGGTGAGCGATTACCTCATAGGCCCCCTCTACATAATGGTGGGCCTCCCGTAAATATTTTTGGAAAAGTGATTCAAAGTATGTCCCATCGACTTCTATGCCAAATTCCTTTAAAGCAATCGAAAAACGTGTATTATGTAAGGTATTTTTCGTTACTTCTCCACGCTCAAAAGCTCGCCACATTGACTCATTAATTTCTTTGTAACGTGCAATCATGTTGGGAGTAACTTGTATATTTTCTTCTTTAAACATGCGGTCAAGTGCAGCATTTTCAGCTAAATCAAAATCTAGTAACGTATCATCCACGTCAAATAATAATATTTCATATTTCGTCATGTCCGTACCTACTTTCTATGATGCATTGTGCTATTTTCTCTATCCATGATAACGTTTTTTTAGAAAAATAACAGTAAATCCACCTTTTTCAGAATAGTAGGACTTGTAAGCATTTTATCTTCATCCATTTCGATACAAATGAATTGGCGAACATTTTCCTTTAAATGGGTAAAAAATGTTTAACTAGTCATAAAATAGCCCTTTCAGTAATTTCATATTTGAAATTATCGATGAATATGAGACAATAGAATGCTAGAAAGGAAGATGTACGAAAGATGACGACCTTACAAAAAATAACGCCTGTCTTTGATCCATGGGAAGCTTATATAGACGTGGAGCAACATGGACAGATGACACTCTCAAATATTGAATTTACAACAACTACACTTTGTAATATGCGTTGCGCACACTGTGCGGTTGGCTATACGCTACAAAATAAAGACCCCGAGGCATTGCCGATTGACTTAATTCTCCAACGGCTAGATGAAATACCTCATTTAAAAACGCTTAGTATCACAGGTGGCGAACCGATGATGTCTAAGAAATCCGTACAAAGCTATGTATTGCCTTTATTGAAATATGCGCATGAACGAGGCGTGCGAACACAAATCAACTCCAATTTAACATTGGAGCCTGCACGTTATTTACTAATTGCCCCTTATTTAGATGTCCTTCATATTTCACATAACTGGGGTACAATCGATGAATTCGTGGAAACAGGCTTTGCCATGATGGAGCGCAAACCTACTTATGACCAACGTGCAGCTCTATTTCAACGCATGATTGATAACTCAAAAATGCTTGCGGAACATGGTGTAATGGTTTCAGCTGAAACCATGCTAAACAAAAAAACTTTACCGTACTTAGAACATATTCATAACCAAATCATCCATGAAATGAAATGTGCACGTCATGAGGTACATCCAATGTACCCATCAGATTTCGCTAGTGCTCTCACATCTCTGTCACTGGAGGAAACACGTGAAGCGATCCATCATCTACTAGATATTCGTGATGACAATACATGGATGTTATTCGGAACACTTCCATTTTACCCTTGCAGTGCGAATGAAGAAGATCAACGATTACTTCAACGTCTTCGTACAGCGAAAAATGTCACATTGCGTAACGACCCAGATGGCCGTTCACGTTTGAATATCAATATTTTTACGGGCGATGTCATCGTTACTGATTTCGGTGATACACCTGCTTTAGGTAACATTGTACATGATGAGCTTCCAACTATCTTTGATAAATGGATGGCAACTGATTTAGCTAAAACACTCAATTGTCATTGTCCAGCTGTTAAATGCCTAGGTCCTAACGTTTTAGTGAAAAATATGTATTATCGAGATCACACGTTTGTTAGTGGCTCTGCCCGCGTTTAAGCAACTCATAAAGTTAATAAAGAAAGAAACTCCCTTTTGAAGAATCTGTATCAAAAGGGAGTTTCCTTTTATTGTTTTAAAAAAATTTCTTAACTATGTATAAAAAATATGGCGCGGTCTATACTATTAAAGATTTCACTTCAAATCCTATGACTAGGAGGGTTAACCCGATGAGTGCGATTGATCGATAACTCAAAAGGACCATCAAAGCTGAGTAAAGTACAGTTCTTAGGAATATCTTAAGATTCTATGCAGAAGCGAGGCAGAGTGTCATGGAGTATTTAATGTAAGTGGTAATCGAACCCGGAAATTTATTTCCGGGTTTTTCTATTTTATGTACGTTAAAAAGCGTCAATCCTAATAAAAATCACCTCGAAGAGTTACAACGAGGTGATTTTGTTCTATAATAATTCCTCCGCTAGGAATTTATAGGTGTTTAAACGACTTGCTAATTCATATTGATTACAGTTCAGCATGACTTCATCAAAGCCATAATGTTCTTGTTCTTTCATTAAAAAAGCAGCAATATCCTTCGGTGTGCCTACAAGATTGGCTTTGCGATTATTGGCAATTGTCATTTTATCCATTTCAGTTAATGGATAATCCTTTGCTTCTTCAGGCGATATAGTTTGAATAATTTGCCCTTTCATAAGCTGAAGACGAGAAATATCGATTGGTTTTGCCAAGTACTCGGCTTCCTCTAAAGTAGGTGCCACCGTCGCCGCATAGGTCACAATGATTTGTGGTTTTTCCATATAATAAGAAGGCGTAAAATAGGCTTTGTAGGCATCAAAAATATCCTTCGACATATTACCCGTGAAAAACTGGGCATAGGAATAGCCTACACCTAGCTGTCCTGCCTGCATTGCACTTTGACCACTTGAACCTAGCAGCCACGCCTCAGGTAATGAACTATCAACTGGTGCCGCAACGACTTGATCATAGACATGCTCACCCGTTTTTTGGTTATTCATGAGCTTTAGTATAATTTCAAGCTTATCATATTGCTCAGTGAAGCGTTGTCTTCTTCCCTCTGCAAGCGCATAAATAGAGGCATGATCACCACCTGGCGCTCTCCCCACTCCGAAATCAATTCGATGAGGTGCTAAGCCTGACAATGTTTTAAAAACCTCTGCGATCTTATAGGGTGAATAATGCATCATCATGACCCCACCTGTCCCAATGCGCAGGCGCTTCGTTTTCGCAGCTAAAAAAGCAGCGGTTACTTCGGGAGCTGAGCTTGCTAGCGACTGACTATTATGGTGTTCAGCTAGCCACATACGATGATATCCAAGTTCTTCCCCTAATAACGCTAGTTGTTCTGTACGTTGGAAGGCTTCCTCTGCCGAATGACCTTTTGGTATAGGCATTTGATCTAAAATACTTAACTTCATTCAAAACATCCTCTCTGTCTGTAAGCTCCCCCTTTTAACTGTAATATAGTTCTGCTCATTTACAAAGCAAAAAACCTTACTCATAAGCTAGTTGTTTCATTTCCCATGTTTGATAGACCATGCCGACGAGTTTCTGTTTTTGTTCAGCATTTAGAACATTTTCATTAAACTTCATCGCACGAAGGGAAAATTGTTTTGTTTGTTCGTCAACAACGAATTGTAATATAGCATGTCCTTTTTCACCTTGAAACGTAATTTCACCTGATAATTCTATAACTTGCTCCCCTGTTTTCGCTTGATAATATCGCCAATATGGTTCAAAGAATGCGTAGTTAAATGCATTACGAACTGTGACGTCCGAAAAATTCTCCAAATAACCTTCTTTGACGATATCAATATACTCATGATCTGTTATATCTTTTTTTGCATTAAAGACATATCCAACAAGCATCCCCATAAATACGACACAGAGAAATACACGTATATGATTTGCTAAACTCATGTCATCACGTCCCCTTTACGTAAAAACACTATCATTTACATAATACATCAAATTTCTAACTCTAAGCAGAAAATATTTGATTTTTATAGAAATTATACGAAAACCATTCGTTCAAAATCCGCAAAACTTTATAAAGAGTATTTACAGCCCAACCTCAGTTCGCTACTATCAGATTACTATGATAGAAAAGAGATGACCTGTTGTGCCATTTGATTTAGATCTAAATATTTTAGTCATTCTTATTGTATTTGGTTTTTTAGCAGCATTTATTGATTCAGTTGTTGGCGGTGGTGGACTCATTTCTTTACCAGCTTTTATGTTTGTAGGTCTTCCACCTTCTACAGCGGTGGCAACCAATAAATTAGCAGGTACAATGGGATCACTTACGAGTACTTTGACATTTTATCGCTCTGGCAAGCTTGATATTAAAGCGGTCTATAAGCTATTCCCCTTTGTCTTTTTCGGGTCTATGCTAGGTGCGTGGATTGTCCACTTAATGAATCCTAGTGTCCTAAAGCCGCTCATGCTCATTATGCTGGCTGCCGTAGCTATCTATACGATTTTTAAAAAAGATTGGGGAAGCATCACTACCTATAAAAAATTAACACCAAAACGTTATCTATTATTTGTAGTAGTTATTACAGTCATTGGTTTTTATGATGGCTTCTTGGGTCCTGGTACTGGTTCATTTTTATTATTTGCCTTTCTCATGGTTGGTTTTGATTTTTTACAATCAGCTGGTAATGCGAAATTTTTAAATTTCGGTAGTAATGTGGCAGCCCTTCTTATGTTTATATACTTAGGACAAATCAATTATGCCTATGGTTTACCAATGGGTCTTGCGCAAATTGCTGGGGCCATAGTCGGGTCAAAATTTGCGATTAAACGTGGCAGCGGTTATGTACGTAAGTTATTTATCGTTGTGACCATTCTATTACTCTTGAAAAATACATATGACTATTTCTCATAATCATCTGTTATGCTGACGTATGCCAACAGTATAGAAGGATAAAACTTATCTCATATTGGGGTAAGTTTTTTTTATGGTCATCAACTTTTTCCCTCATTTCGTACGTCTAGTACATGTATACAATTTGACAATGTTAAAAAAGGAGCTTCTTTGGACATGAAAACAAGAAATGCATTTCAACATGAAGAGGTGTTTGTCCAATTCATTCGTGAACAAAAAGAGCGTTTTTATTTGCTCGCGTATAGCTATACAAAAAATGAACAGGACGCACTAGATGTTGTACAGGACAGTATTCAAAAGGCCATGCTGTCATTAGATCGACTAGAAAATGTTGATTATATGAAAAGCTGGTTTTATAAAATAGTCGTTCGTACTTCCATTGATTTTTTACGAAAGCATAAACGCTTACAAGTAACTGATGATGATACTTTGCAATATTTAACCCCCGCTCAAGAGGATGTCTATGAAAACGTAGACCTAGAACATGCGTTGGATGAGCTCCCGCAAATGTATCGAGAGGTTGTGATTCTTCATTATTTTGAGGATTTAAAGCTCGCAGACGTTGCGAATATCCTCGATATTAAGTTAAGTACAACCAAATCGCGTCTTTATAAAGCATTAAAACTATTGAAAATACAATTGGAAGATGTGAAGGGAGAAACTGCACATGGATAAAAAATTAAAAAATATAGAAAAACAATATACGGATGTTTCCATTCCTAAGGAATTAGACTTGGTGGTTGAACGAGCTTTGAAGCAAGGTCGGAAAAAGAAAAAGAACCGTACTCCTCAATGGTTGCTTGGCTCGGCAGCTGCAGCTATGCTATTTACAGCTAGTTTAAATGCGAGTCCAGCAATGGCTCGAACGCTATCTGACATACCTGTTGTAGGAAGTGTGGTCAAAGTATTAACTTGGACTGAATATGAGGTTGCAGAAGATAATTTTGATGCCAATATTAAAGTACCTGCTATTGAAAATCTAGATAATCAAGATCTTGCAAATTCGTTAAATGAAAAGTATCGTGCAGAAGGAAAAGCTCTCTACGATGAATTTATTACAGAAGTTGGTGATTTAAAGGCCAGTGGTATTGGTGGTCATTTAGGCGTTGATAGTGGCTTTGAAATTAAAACCGATAATGACCAAATTTTATCGATTGGTCGTTATGTAGTCAATACTGTCGGCTCATCCTCCACTGTCATGGAATACGATACTATTGATAAAGAAAACGAAATTTTAATTACTTTACCTATGCTCTTTAAAGATAAGAACTATATTGAAGCTATTAGTGAAAATATTAAGGAACAAATGCGTACACAAATGGCTGAATCCAATCAGGATAAAGTTTACTGGGTAAAGGGAGCTGGCCTGGCTGACGAAGAGTTGATGGAAGACTTTACAGCTATTCAACCAGATCAACAATTCTATATTTCCGATAAAGGTAAGCTAGTGATTTCATTCGATAAATATGAAGTGGCACCAGGTTTTATGGGCGTTGTGGAATTTGAAATCCCAACAGACGTCTTAAAAGATGAGCTTGTTAGCACAAAATATATTCATTAATTAAATAGGACTTAACGAGGTATTTGAAGATAACACCATCAAATACCTCGTTTTTTCATGGCCATTAACCCATTTTTTGCTTATAAAGCTACAGTTTTTTGTCTAAGCTTATATGTATCAATCAATGTTAGAGGGTTTTCATCATGAAAAGTGTAGGATCCATCAGTATTTTACATGTAATCTTCTTATCCATGACCGTTATTGGCTTAAAAAATCATGTGACTATTATTCCTCCACTGCTAGATGCCGCCAAAAGAGATGGCTGGCTTTCTGTACTATTTTCTGGGGGTATACTTTTCTTTTGGTTATTTTTATTAGTTTACATCCAAAAAAAATCAAAACAAGAACCTATTCGAGACTGGCTCAACGAAAAAGTGGGAAAAGTCGCTTCTTCTATTGTCATCTATATTGTTGCCATTTTTTTATTGATTATCGCAGCTTTTACAATGGTAGAAACATTACAATGGGTAAATACCACGTTTTTACCACAGACACCGGTCCTAATATTACTGTTTGTTTATACCATTCTTTGCATTTTACTAGTGACAACTAGCTTACAAACCATTGTTATTGTCAATGTTTTTGTATTATTTGGCGTTGTCATCCTTGGCTTTTTTGTTGCCTTTACCAATATACAAGTAAAGGATTATAGTTTGTTGCGCCCCTTTTTTGAGCATGGTTTTCAGCCCATTCTACATGGTATGATTTTTCCTGCTTCAGGGTTTATAGAGCTATTATTGCTATTATTTTTACAGCATCAATTTAAAGAACGACTTCGGTGGTATCACTTCACAATTATACTGGCTATCTTAATTGGTCTTACATTAGGTCCATTAATTGGAGCCATTACTGAATTTGGGCCAAGTGAAGCAGCGAAACAACGTTATCCCGCTTATGAAGAATGGGGATTAGTGACCATCGGACGTTATATTGAGCATTTAGACTTCTTCTCTATTTACCAATGGCTAACAGGGACCTTCATTCGTGTAAGTTTCCTTTTATACATTGTGGTAGATTTATTAAAAATGACTGGTGATCCAAAGCGTATTTGGCAAATGCTAGCTCCACCCTTTTTCATCATTTGTTTACCGTTAATTATGTTAAATGAAAGCTTATTTTTAAAGGTAAAGGGACATTATATTTTAAGTGCTACTTTTATTTTTTTATTGGCATTATCTATTTTTTTCATTGTCGTTGCTTACTTATCGGATAAATCTCCTAAAAAGGGGAAAACTGAAAAACAAGACATGAAAAGTGGTGAATCATAATGTCTCAGCAGGAGCATGAGTTAGATTTAAATACAATAAAAAAACTATTTCAAAAATCCGCAGATATACAATTTCAGGAATATAGCTTTAATGAACAGAAGGTACAATTTATAACTTGTGATGCCATGATTGATCAACAAATGCTGAACGGCGTTATTATTCAGCGGATTCAGTATTTATATGATCATTTGGATGAAGTTTCTTTTGAGGAAAATATAGCGAGGCATCTCCATATTCCAAGCCTTCAAAAAATCCAAGATAAGGAACAGCTTATTTCATCAGTTTATAGTGGCTTCCTGTTGCTGTATTTTGAGGAAGCTAATCTTTTATATGCAAGCAATATCGCTAAAAAACCTAATCGTAAGCCGGAAGAAACGCGTATGGAGGTTCTTGTTAAAGGACCCAGAGATAACTTTATTGAAGATATCCGCGTCAATATTGCTTTAATTAGAAAACGATTACCGACCAATTCATTTTGTGTAGAAAAGGTGGAACTTGGAAAACGCTCAAAAACAACTGTGGCCATCTTATACTTTGAAGATATTGTAGATATGGATATTCTGCACGGTATTAAGAAACAGCTAGCTGCGGTCGATACGGATATCGTTTTTAGTGGTGATTTATTGATGGAACGTGTTAATAAAAATTCAAAGTTATTTCCAAAGTTCGATTATACTGGGCGACCCGATTATGCCGTCCAAGCATTAGCAAGGGGACGCTTTATTATTTTCGTAGATGGTGTCGCATATGGCATTATCACACCTGTAAATCTTTTCTTATTATTGAAATCTGCCGAAGATAATGAGTATCCGATCATTTTTAGTTCTGTAGAACGAGTACTACGGATAATCGGTATTCTTATAGGGTTGCTACTACCTGCCTTTTGGCTTGCTTTAACAACCTATCATCAAAATCAATTACCATTACAATTACTAGCAACCGTTGTACAGGCCAAGGCTGGATTGCCTCTCCCTTCTTCACTTGAGATGCTCCTAATGCTTCTGATGTTTGAATTGTTCCGTGAAGCAGGGTTACGACTTCCTTCAGTTATTGGTGGAACCATCAGTGTTGTAGGTGGAATTATTATCGGAGATGCTGCAATTCGAGCAGGTGTAACAAGCCCCGAAATGATTGTTGTTATCGCCATCTCTACCATCGCTTCATTTACCTTGGTCAATCAATCACTTGTGACATCAGTCAGTATATTACGTATTGCTTTCATCCTAGCAAGCGCCTTTTTCGGATTATTTGGCTTTTTTGTTTCTTTATATTTGACACTTCTGTACTTGTGCAATATTCGAATTTACGGCTATTCTTACATGAACCTTGCGACAGATTTAAGGTGGTCCACCATCAAAAAATCTATTTTTCGCCTATCACCAAAAGGTTACGCGGAGCGTAATAAAGCCCTTGCACCTCAGGATTCAACCCGAACAGCCAATGGCCATCACGAAGAAAGTAGAGAGCAAGAAAATAACTAGCATCCCCTCAAATGTTGAGGAGATGCTAGTATTTTTGGCTACATCTTTTGTATGCTAACTTCAATGGTTTCTAAAATCGCTTCATTTCTTCTCTCACTTGTTGATTGGAAAGATGTTCCTGATGGAAACTTATGGTCGTTTTATTACTTTCTTTAGAGAGGATTCGAATTTGTACGGTAGAAGGTCGTTGCCATCCCTCTTTTTGCCAAGTAAATCGAAGTTGCAGAAGTGGTTTGACAATCCGAATTTCTCCAGTTCCAGCCTTTGTATGATACTGACAACCAGGTACAAGAATTATATTTTCTCCTCCTCCAAACCATGCATTCAAACCTTCCTCTGCTGTAATAATTGACCATGCTTGCTGTTGTGAGATTGGGAACGTTTTTCTAACCCCTACTTGATATCCAACGGTTTTGGTAAGTCCTATACTTCTTTGTCTATCCATGTCTTAACCCCCATCTATTAATCTGTCATTAACTATTCACTACTAATAGTTCCTCCCCTCTTCTAAAAAATCCTTGTACAATTTTATTTATTTGATAAGTATATGAAAGCAGAAAAAGGCAGAAATGCTATCACACATTTCTGCCTTTTGTTGAATTGATTAACTTTAAGTCATCTCTACATAATCATTTTGAATGCTTTGTTTGTTTTGTCCCTTACGGAATTGGATGTGATGGAGCTTAGCAAAAATACCATTATGAGCCACTAGCTCATCATAAGTACCATCTTCCTCAATACCTTTTGGCGTCACGACCATTACCCGATCTGCGTTCCTTATAGTTGCCAGGCGATGGGCAATAACTAAAGTAGTACGGTTTTCAGCTAGCTCTGATAAAGATTGCTGAATAATCATCTCTGTTTCTGTATCTAACGCAGAAGTCGCTTCATCTAAAATTAAAATTGGTGGGTTTTTCAGGAACATACGAGCAATGGCTAATCGTTGTTTTTGTCCACCGGATAATTTCAAGCCTCGTTCCCCAATTTGCGTATCATACCCCTCTGGTAGCTCTGCGATGAATGCTTCTAAATGGGCCTTTTTTGCCGCTTCGCGAATTTCTTCTTCACTGGCGTTTAGCTTTCCATAGGCAATATTCTCACGAATTGTCCCTGTAAATAAGAAGACATCCTGCTGTACAATACCAATTTGAGATCGTAAGGAAGCCTGGGTCATATTGCGAATATCGATGCCATCAATCGAAATAGCACCTTTTGAAACTTCATAGAAGCGAGGAATTAACGAACAAATGGTCGTTTTACCAGCACCCGATGGACCGACAAACGCAATGGTTTGTCCAGCCTTTACATCAAATGAAATATCTTTTAACACCTGTTTTGATGCATCGTAATTGAAGTGAACATTGTTGAAGGAAATATTACCATCTAAATGGTTAATAACCTTCGCATTTTCACGATCTTGAATTTCTGGTTCCTGCTCAATTAATTCACGGAATCGCTTGAAGCCAGCCATTCCCTTTGGATAAAGCTCTAATAAAGCACTAATCTTATCTATTGGTTTAATGAGGACATTGGTATATAAAACAAAGCTCACTAGCTCCCCGTAAGATAATTTCCCATTAAAGCTGAGCCAAGCGCCGACCACTAACACCATTAATGTAAGGAGGCGTGTCATCATGTAAATAGTCGAGTTAGTTCCTGCCATTATTTTATAGGCATATAATTTAGCCGCACGGAAAAATCCATTTTGCTCCTCAAAGCGTTTAATTTCAAAATCTTCATTTGTAAAGGATTTCACAACACGGACACCGGATACACTATCCTCTACACGTCCGTTAACATCAGCAATTTTGCCATACATCGTTTTCCAAGCATTGTTCATTTTTATATTACTAAATGTCACAAGCCATGTTAAAAATGGCACCATAATCGCTGCAATTAAAGCGAGTGTTGGATTCACATTAAACATTATGGCAAAGGCCCCAACAAAGGTCATAATGGCAATAAATAAATCCTCAGGTCCGTGATGGGCAAATTCCCCAATGTCAAATAAATCATTAGTAATGCGGCTCATTATATGACCTGTTTTAGTATTATCAAAGAATCGGAATGATTGCCTTTGTACATGCGTAAATAATTCCTGACGCATATCTGTCTCAATATTAGTCCCCAATTTATGACCTAAATAGTTCACGATAAAATTTAATAATGTACTTATTGCATACACTAGCAGCAATAATACACTTATTTTTACAATCATTCCCCAATCGCCGGTTGGTAATAATTCATCAATAAACCACTGAACGGCTAATGGAAAGGCAAGCTCTAAAATGGCTACAATGATTGCACTTGAAAAATCGATGACAAACAATCGTTTATGCGGTTTATAATAGGAAAAAAATTTTCTATACATGTTTGTCTCCTTTCTAAGTTGTAAAAATTTCGCCTATCTTTTAATAGTACCATTTGTGCAAACGTAACGGAAAAGTATTTTTTCTCCATAGCAGTATATTTTTATTTACTTTCAATTTTTCTCATGCTATGATTGGTGTAAGAATTGAATAGCTTTTGACTTTATTGTCAAAGGGGAGTAGCTAGCAGATGCGATCGAAGCATCTGATTCACATTCGTCATTACATGGTTTCGTACCATCGGGTGTGATGGCATAATTTGTCTCACAGAACAATACTTTCTGTGCAACGAACAGTAAATTGCTTAGCAAGACCTTTGCCTATTTTTTAGGCAGGGGTCTTTTTCTTTTGCTTAAAATTGGGAAGAATATGTTAGAAGCAACCATTCATTTCTGTTCAACAATTAAAGGAGGAAACAAATTTGGAGGCAATTATTTTAGAATACGCATGGGTACTCGTCGTATTAATTGTATTAGAAGGTTTGTTGGCAGCTGACAACGCAGTCGTAATGGCAGTTATGGTTAAGCATTTACCAAAAGCACAACAACAAAAAGCTTTATTATATGGATTAGTGGGGGCGTTTGTTTTCCGCTTCGCCGCATTATTCCTTATTACAACGCTCGTTAATTTCTGGCAGATCCAAGCAATAGGTGCTGCTTATCTATTGTTTATGTCTATTAAGCATATTTATGATTCACGGAAGGCATCCCAAAACTCCGAAGAAATCCAAGAGCCGAAGAAACAATCTGGCTTCTGGATGACAGTTGTAAAAGTGGAGCTTGCTGATATCGCGTTCGCGGTGGATTCTATCCTAGCTGCGGTTGCTATTGCCGTAACATTACCACATCTCGGTGATTTTGATATTGGTGGCATTAATGCAGGACAATTCGCCGTTATGTTCTTAGGTGGCCTTATTGGGGTCATCATGATGCGATTTGCGGCTCGTTGGTTCGTAAAAGTTCTTGATAAATTCCCTTCATTGGAAACGGCTGCCTTCCTAATCGTTGGTTGGGTTGGTGTGAAATTAGCCGTGCTAACATTGGCACATGAAAAACTAGGGGTTATTCCACATGAGTTCCCACATTCTACAATTTGGAAAGCGATATTCTGGATTGTCCTAGTAGCAATTGCACTAGGTGGTTACTTAGTTGGGGTCAAAAATCAAAAGACTCAAGCACAATAGTGATGAAAAAAATCGCCACGACCTATGTCGAGGCGATTTTCTTCTTTACGGGTAAGATTTTATTTTATAGCCAGTCCCTCTCCTATACCACAAATCTACACATCTTTGCTACCTCACTAGTGGCCCTATCCCACTACCCAACTAACACTTGACTATACATACGACAAATAGGAAGAAGTATAAATTTTCTAATTGAGAACTAATATCAATTAAGTTTTGCACATTTTCCCATGAAATTTAAAATTTTTGTATGAAGAACTAATAACGCTGTATACTAGTGAAGAAGGCATTTACTGCAAAAGGAGGAAAACTTTTATGTTATCTGAAAAACTACACACAGCACTTAACGAACAAATGAATTTTGAATTTTACTCGGCTCATGCTTACATGGCAATGGCGGCTTATTGCACAGACCAGGATTACGATGGCTTCGCTAACTTCTTTTTAGTACAAGCCGAAGAAGAACGCTTCCATGCGATGAAGTTTTATAACTTCTTAAGTGATATGGGCTACCGTGCAACAATTCAAGGCTTTGAGAGCCCAGGCAATCATTTTGAATCGATTTTAGATGCCTTTAAAACAGCTCTTTCTCATGAAAAAGAAGTGACGCGCCGTATTTATAATTTATCAGATATCGCTTTAGATGAACGTGAGCATGCGACGATGGCGTTTTTAAAATGGTTCATCGATGAGCAAGTGGAGGAAGAATCTACATTTGATACATTAATTCGTAAAATCGAACGTATCGAAAACGACTCCAACGCTATCTTTATGCTAGATGCAGAATTAGCTACGCGTACATTTACGCCTGATGCACAGGCATAATATATGGGAAAATTTAGCTAAAAATAACAAAAGCTACGAAGTTTCATCCAAGATACTTCGTAGCTTTTGTTATTTTAGGCATTAGATATACTAAAGCTATAGCTATTTTTTATAAGAAACATGTCTTTTCTTCTTTATGATGCATCGGGTTCTCGAACTTCTCCATCAAATGCAGCCCGATAAATAGCATAAATATCTTCTCGTTCTAATGGCATCGGACTTCGAGCTAAAATTCTTGTTTGCTTTGTTGCATCATCTGTTAATTGTTCTAAAGCTTCTTCTGGAATATCAAATCCCTTTAATGTGGAAGGAATATTCACATCTTGAACGAGCTGTTGTAAGGCATCCACACATTTATAGGAAGCCTCTTCTTGTGATAAGTAGGCAGATGATAAACCCATGGCATCTAAAATATCTTTCATTCGTTTTTCACAGCTTTGACGAATATACCCCATGACATAGGGTAATAGTACGGCGTTGGAATCGCCATGAGCTATATGAAATTGTCCTCCCAATGGATAGGCTAACGCATGAACACCGGCTACTCCAGCATTGAAGAAGGCTAATCCTGCTAAATAACTACCGTAGCTCATATCTGAACGCGCCTGCTTATTTTCCCCTTCCAGTACAGCTGTACGAATAGAGCCACTGATTAAGCGAATGGCCTGCAATGCAAGGGAATCTGTTACTTCATTGGCATTGACTGAAACATATGCCTCAATGGCATGTGTTAAAGCATCAACCCCCGTTGCAGCTGTTACCTTTGGTGGTAATGAAATCGTTAGCTCTGGGTCTACAATCGCACTGTCCGCCAATAAGTAGTCATGTGTCACAACGTCTTTTGTTGTGTCCAGGGACAGGACAGAAATATTTGTCACTTCTGAGCCTGTTCCAGATGTAGTTGGGATTAAAATTTTAGGTAATCCTTTTTGTTCAAGCGCCTTTGTGCCTGTTAAATTTAAATAATCCGCTACTTTCCCATCATGGACTGCTAAAACAGCAGCAAGCTTAGCTAAATCAAGAGCACTTCCTCCACCTAAACCGATGACAAGATCAAATTGATGTTTTCTAGTAAAATCAACTAGTTTTTCTCCAATAGCAAGTGGGGGCTCTGGGGCAATATCTGTATAAATGGTCGTCGCATATCCTTTTGAAAGCAAGGGCTGTTGAACTTTATCTGTTAGCCCTAATTCCTTTAAAAATGGGTCTGTGACAATTAAAATATTTGTAGCCTTCAGTCTTTCTACTTCAGGCAGAAGCTGATTTAAACATCCCCAACCTGTATAGCTTACAGGCGTAAAGGTTAATTTATGCATGGCCTCTCTACTCCTATCTATTCATAATATCCTTCTGTCGATTTTCTAAATGATTTAAATTGGACAGGATCATGGCCAAACCAAACCTGTGAATTCGTTTCATTGGCAAGTCGGCGAATGCGTTCAACTGTTGAATTATAGCCAACCGAATCATAAATAATGCCTGGTGGCTTAACAGGTGGACC
This sequence comes from Lysinibacillus sp. VIII_CA, assembly GCF_049943995.1. Classification (NCBI taxonomy): domain Bacteria; kingdom Bacillati; phylum Bacillota; class Bacilli; order Caryophanales; family Bacillaceae; genus Lysinibacillus; species Lysinibacillus sp. VIII_CA. Next base: position 177,306 of record NZ_JBNFXM010000003.1, on the reverse strand, counting down.
AAAGCTTTCTGCTGTGTAGATGGCATCTGACGCTAAAATAATTCCACCTGATTCTGGCATCTGAATATGCAGACCAAGCATCCCCCAAGCATGTCCACTACCAAAATTTAATACTTGAATACCTTCTGCCAGCTTCACATTATCTTCACCACGTTTAATAAGACGCCATTGTAGATTATTTTTAATCCACATATCAATGTCTCCCCAAATATAGGCACCGTCTTTGACATTTCTTGCATATGTTTGTAATGTGCCGTTAAACTCATCTTCTTGCACAATGATCGTCGCATTCGTAAATAATTCTAAGCAGCCTGCATGGTCGAGATGCAAGTGGGATGCCACAACAAATTTGATATCTTCAGGGCGAACGTTTAATTCTTCTAATCGATGATGTAAATAGCATTCTTCTGGCATATTAATAGGGAACGCTTTTTGTGTAAATTCCCCCCAACGTCCATCGGGCCCCATAGCATTTGGATTACACGCCGTATCAAATAAAATTTTGCCCTCTGGATGATCGATAAGTACTGTGTAAACGGGGAATTCTACAAATTCATTTGGTTGATTTGGATGATCGATTGTTGCTGGATTGTGCATGGCAATCATATAATTCTTATCCATTCGCATCGTACCGTTGTCCATTACATACAATTTGGGGTGTTGTTTGATCATTTTCATGTTTCCCATCTCCATTCGTGATTATTGGTTATTCCAAATAATGAGCTTCATTTCTGTCATTTCTTCCATTGCATATTTAATGCCTTCACGACCTGTGCCACTTTCTTTCACGCCACCATACGGCATATGATCTACACGGTAAGTTGGCACGTCATTAAGGACGCCTCCTACCTGTAATGCTCTGGACGCTTTAAAAGCTGTCTCAATCGATGGTGTAAAAATACCAGCCTGTAGTCCATAATGAGAATCATTAATAGCTTCTATTGCCTCCTCAATAGTAGCTACTGCATTCACAATAACAACTGGTGCAAAAATTTCCTCACAGGATACCTTGCTATATGACGAAACATTCGATAACACTGTTGGCATTAAAACCTGATTGTCAATATAACCACCAGCAATGATTTTAGCCCCTTCAGCAACCGCTTCTTCAATCCACTCATGAGCTCGTTGTTGTTCATCTGCTGAAATCATCATGGCTACATCGGTTGTTTTATCAAGAGGATCGCCGATGACTAGCTGTGCTACTTTAGCGCTGAGCTTGTCTAAAAACTCATTTAACATACTTTCCATTACATATATTCGCTGCAACGAAATGCATACCTGACCCTGATTTGAAAATGCTCCCATAATCATTCGGTCCATAATCTGATCAAGTTGAACGCCTTCGTCAACAATCACCCCTGCATTTGAGCCTAATTCTAACGTAACCTTTTTTAAACCTGCTCGGTTTCGTAATGAAATCCCTACGGCAGGGCTTCCCGTAAACGTTATCATTTTCACATGAGGATGTGCTAAAAATACATCTCCTACCAATTTTCCCTGCCCGGTCACTAGATTAAAAGCTCCAGCCGGTAAATTAGTTTGTGCTAATAATTTTGCTAGAAAATGAGCAGATAAAGCCGTTTGAGTAGCTGGCTTTAGCACAATTGTATTGCCCGCCGCTAAAGCAGGACCTACTTTATGCGCAACTAAATTTTGTGGAAAATTAAACGGTGTAATTGCTGCAATTACGCCGATAGGCTCTCGTATTGTATAGCCAAAGCGCCCTTCCCCATTTTTAGAAGCGTCCATCGGAATCATTTCGCCCGATAATCGTTTGGCTTCCTCTGCGGCAAATTTATAGGTTTCAATGGTGCGGTCAATTTCAGCGTAGGCATACTTGAGCGGTTTTGCAGATTCTAGTGAAATAATACTAGCTGCCTCTTCTCGGTTTTCCAAAAATAGTGTGGATAAATGCTCCAAAATTTCTGCTCGTTGAAAAGCAGTTAAGGAAGCCATGCTCTTCGCTGCTGCCTGTGCACTTGCAATGGCCTCCTGTACATCTTGTTCAGTGGCCATTGCAAAATGTGCAATCACCTCTTGTGAATGCGGGGCTTGAACCTCCATATAATCTGCCGTCATCTTCCATTCTCCATGAATCCATAAGCCCCTTTTCAAGACTTATCTCACTCCTTTCGTTATGGTTACGTATTCATTTCTGAAAATAAAGAAATGAATACGTAACCATTTTAGTGTAAAAAATAAACTGATGTTAAAAATCAGTTCATTTTTTACACGTTGTATTTCTTGGGAAAAGTTTAACAGACTCTGTTTGCTGAATGCAAGTACTTTTTTTCTCCATGACCTCAAATAATTTTTCAATCGCTAAAAACCCCAGGTTTTCTTCTGTTGATATCCCAACTGTTGTTAAAGCAATGGAATGATGTTTACTGAGTTCCACATTATCAATACCAATTACATTGAAATCCCTAGGAACCTGAAAGCCTCTTTCTAAACAAAGGTTCAAAATTTCTATAGCGATGGCATCTGTTGCTGCACAAATTGCTGTAGGTTTTCTGTCTAGTTTTAACAGTTCCTCAAAAGTCTTTTCGATATCTTCCTTATTCGTATTGGTAAAAAATGTAGGTACGGATTTAGCTTTTATTCCATGATCCTTTAATGCCTTTTCAAATCCTTGGTATCGTCCAAAAAATGTACTCATTTGATGGGGACCACCAATCCAGCATAATGATTGATGCCCTAAAGACAAAATATAATTGGCCGCAAGATATCCTGCTTGCACATTATCAATTTCTACAAAATGTCTATTTTCTTGATGCTTACGATTAAACATAATAAAAGGGATTTCGAGTTTTTCTAATTTAAAAAATAAATCGTCTTGATAAAGCATGGAAGACAATATAATGGCATCCGCCTTCGTTTCTAAAACTGCATTATAGATTGAGTGTAAATTATCTTCTGTACCAAAATAAACATTAACTTTATAGCCACGGGCGTTGACATAATTAACGATAGCTGTCGTCGTATCCACAAAAAAAGGATTGTGTAAAGGACCTGATATTAATGTGATAATGCCTGTCTTTTTCTGAACAAGCGATCTAGCTATATCATTTGGAATATAATTTAGGTCCTCAATCGCTTTCATCACTTTTTCAACTGTTTTTGGCTTTACCAGCTCTGGTGTATTCAACACTCTTGACACGGTTGTTTGAGATACACCAGCATGCTTTGCCACATCTTTTGAAGAGACCAAAAAAACCACCCACTTCGTTTTTGTAAAGCTATATTATACCATATATGTCTACTAGTTATAGGGAGTTCGGGGGTCACTTTCTCTCATAAGGCTTTGCCGCCTCACTTGCTTTGAAATTATAGACAGGTTTAATCACCTTAATAATATCTACTGTTTCTCCAATGACAGATGTTATTTCTGCCATAGGCTTATAGGCCATTGGTGCCTCATCTAATGTTTCTTCATTGACTGACGTTGTCCAAATCCCCTGCATCGTCTCTTTAAAATCTTCCATATTCAATGCTTTTTTAGCAGCACGACGTGAGTACATACGTCCTGCTCCATGTGGTGCTGAATGATTCCAATCAGCATTGCCCTTCCCTATACAAATAAGTGATCCATCTCGCATATTCATAGGAATGACAAGCATTTCTCCTTTATTGGCACGGACAGCTCCCTTACGTAGCGTCATTGTCTCCGTCTCAATATAGTTATGAATCGTATCAAATGTATCTATCAGCTGCCAATCCATATGTTTTGCAATGGTTTCAGCAATCGTCCAACGATTCATTTGCGCAAATTGCTGCGCGATTTTCATATCATGAATGTAGTCATGGAAATATTCGCCCTCTAAATAAGCTAACTCTTTCGGAACCGCAGGATGTTTCTTTTTATAGGCTTGGATCATCGCTTGAATTTCCTTTTCTCGCCCCTGTTGTTTAAAGTCCTCTATTTTTCCAGTCAAATCTTGCTGACGCAAATTTTCATAGGCCCTTTTTTGATGCCAGTTTGCTACTTTTGCCCCTACATAACGTGAACCAGTATGAATCAGTAAATAGTACTGATTCTCCTCATCCTTAGCCAATTCAATAAAATGATTGCCTCCACCAAGTGTCCCTAATGATAGATTCGTATACTCATCCTTTAGGCCAGTTGCTTTGAACTGTTTACCTTCAAACGCTAAAAAATGTCGATCAGGCGATAGTTCCTTATGAACCTCTTGACCACTCGGTACATACGTTCGAATGATAGCATCGAGTTTCTCATAATTAACCGTCGTTACATCTAATTGCGCTACAAATACACCACATCCCACATCCACACCGACCAGATTTGGTACAACCCGCTCCTGTAGGTGAATGGTCGTGCCAATAACACAGCCCTTCCCTGCATGATAATCAGGCATAATACGTACCTTTGTGCCTGTCATAAACGCCTGATTTGTCAATTCTTGAATTTGGTCGATGGCGGATGGTAATGCTGTTTCAGCATAAATTTTAGCCTCCGTGTAACGTCCCTTAATTTCAATCATGATTATCCCTCCTTACCATTTATACGTACAAATGGAATGATATGTTTCATTCCATAAAAAAACGCCCTAAAAGATTCATTCTTTTAGAACGTTTTGTGAAGTTAGTCTGCATATTGTATGGCTAGTTTATTTGGTATTACTGGAATATCGTTCGATTTCACATCTTCTTCTTGTAAGGATAGCATTTGCTGCGGATACATTTCCTCGACATCAAAAGGAATAGCAATACTTTCCATTTTATTATTCATTTGACTACGTGCCAGTAAGCCATTCTTTGAAAGATCAATGTTAAGAATAGCCTCCACAGTTTCTTCAAGCATTTCAAGATCCTTTGTTTTCAATGGCATCTGTTCCTGCATTAAGAAGGGTTGAAGATGTTCCTTAATATAACCCTGTGCTTCAATTAAACATGAAAATTCATTTAGTTTATCAGCATAACGCTTTAATTGTCGCTTCTCTTTGGCACGTTGTTGATTTAGTTCAAGCACTTTTTGTTCAATACGACTCATACGCTCCTTTACTAAATTGACTAAGTAAGGCTGAATGTCTCGAACTGCTTGTAACATCGAAGCTTCTGCTTGTAATACTTTATCGTATTGAGCGACACAAACCACTTGTTGGTCATTTAATTTTTGCACACGCTCTTTAAAAAATTCATTTTGGTTATGCTGACCAAAAATAGCTTTCATAAGCCCTTTACCATGAATTTTTTTATGCTGTGCATCTAAACGCTCATATTCTCTTGAATATTCACTGTGCATATTACGATACTCTCGTAACATTTGTTGATAGTAAACAGCGATTTCGGTAAATGTCTCTACCTTATCATCTTGTAAATAATCATGTTGTGAGATGGTTTGTAATAGCTGGTAAAGGGTTTGAACATGTTTAAACGTATTTGCCACCTGCTCATATTCTTGCTCATATTCCTTAACTATTGCTAAGTCACGCTGATAGCGAGAAAACTCAAATTGGGTATCGCCTGCATATTTTTCAATATTCTCAACAGCAGATTGAAATGGGTCACGTCGTGGAATAACAGTTAATTCGAAGCGGAACCGTTCAAGCCATTGCAAGAAACGAATTAAAATGGCATAGGTTTTTTTTTCACTATTTTCGGCCACACGATGTATGTGGGCTATTAAATGGTCATATTGACTTTTTTGCCAAAGCTCAAGGTTGTCCGTTTGCTTAGCTACCAGGGCATTTGTTGCGGAAATAGCTATAAAATCACTCATCAAATGGCCAATACGTTGTTGTTCTGAAATGATAAATGCATCTGCATGCTCATCAGCATCAATTCCATTGATGACACATAAAGGTACCACTCCTTTATGATTTAACGCATCCATTAATAAAAGCTCAGCATCTATTGCCCTAGAGCCGGCACGTAAAACCCAGAAAATTTCATCTACACGGTTCATAAGTGCTTCAGAGAAATAGGCCATTTCACCTCCCCCTGCTTCTAAGGAAACAGAGTCAATGATCGTCACAGATTTTAATAAATCATTTTTCAAATATACTTCTAGGTAATCCAAATGTTCACGTAAAATCTGAGAAGCAAACGTATCACCTGTTGTCAGTAGCTCTAATTTGCTAAGATCAAATATGGCTACAACACCATCTAAAAAATAGGCTTTAATCTCCTCTTGTTCGCCATATCGAATAAATGTATTGACACCTGTCGGATGTCGATCATTTACAGATAGTACCTCACGTCCTAGTAATCCGTTAACTAGTGTTGTTTTGCCTACTCGTTCTTTTCCGACGATTAAAATCATCGTTTGGTTATTTGCATCTTGAATAATACGGTTTAAATGTTTAGCTGTATCTTTCACATATGTATTTTGGACAATAATACCGTACAATTGTCGCAGTTGATCAACAAATTGTGGCAATATATTATTCGCTGAGGTTGTATATTCGATTGGCGTATGGTCAATGTTCGTCATCCTCAAAACCTCTTTTCGTATGCATCTATAAGACCATTATAAATGAAACTAATGCTTTACTAATATATAGATCAACGAAAAGAGGACAATATACTTATGCATTTATAAGGCAAATAGGAATTCATCCTTATATCACTACAATGTTCATTTCACATTTCATTCACAATTCAGACTAAAAGAAATAGCCCATTTTATGAATTTTACTAAAATTGCCATCAAAATTATGCTTTATTACAGCTATCCAGTTCTCCCTTATTCCTATAGGCATACTATTCACCTAGACCCGCCATACGCGCGTATACTTCCCCAAGTGTAGGCATCCCTCCTTGTGCACTAAACTTTTCAACAGACAATGAGGCAGCAAGATTAGCAAAGTACACTGCCTCATCCAATGATTGACCCTCTACTAAGGCATGAGCTAGTGCACCGTTAAAGGTATCACCTGCACCTGTTGTATCCACAGCTGTCGTCATATAGCCTGGGATATGACTGGGAAATGTCCCATCAAAATAACGCGCACCATCACTACCTAGCGTTATAATAAGCTTATTAGGATACTTTTCTAGTAGCTGATCGACGGGCTCATTAAAAATTTCTGCACATTCTGTTTCATTTGGTGTTAAATAGGCGATATCCTTCATCCACTGTTTATCAAAATTTGCTGCTGGTGCAGGATTTAACAATACTGGCACTCCTGCTTCTTTACAAAGTTGAATGGCATATGCTGTTGTTTCTTTTGGAATTTCCAGTTGAATGATCACCATTTGGCTTTTTTGTATCAGCTCTTTTGATGCCTCTATATGTGAAGGTGCTAATTCATAGTTTGCACCAGGCACTACTACTATACGATTATCTTGATTGTAAATAAGAATATTAGCAATGCCTGTTGGAGCTGTAGCACTATGAACAATGGCTTCTGTGTTTACTCGCTCTTGCTGCAAACCCGCACATAATGTTTCACCAAAACTATCCTGACCGACGCAGCCAATCATCGCCACGTCACTTCCCAGTCGAGAAGCAGCCACTGCCTGATTTGCCCCCTTTCCTCCTGGAACTGTTTGAAATGCATGACCGAGAATGGTTTCTCCTTGCTTTGGAAAAGCATTCATTTGTACAACTAAATCCATATTTAGACTTCCTATAACTGTAATCATTGATTTCCCTACCTTCCTTCTAAGCTCTATTTTAATGGAGAACCAAGGTCAGGGACAGGGTATGTTAAAGGCCTTTTTAAAGTTTTCCTAACAATCCTTTTCTAGCCTCATGTTCAATTCTACTATCACAATCCTCGCAGGAGAATTTTCCTTTCATATTCCTTTTATACAAGGTATATTTCCTTGTCCCTTCCACAACCTCAAACGTCTTTTTACAAAAAATACAGGAAACTGAATAAGTTATCATTATCTATTCTCCTTTCAAATAACTTGCTACTTCCACATTATCAAAATATACCATTTATTCACAATGTTTATATTCAGAATATTCTTGTTAAATTTACTGTTATTCACATTCTATCCATAAATGCTAGGATGGATATTTGCTAACGCATAAAAAAACTGAAGACAACGCTCAGTTTGTCTTCAGTCTACAAAAATATATTAATAGGCTACCCGCTTCTCTTCATATGCAGCAATATGGTCTTCGTATTTAAACGTTAAGGCAATTTCATCCCAACCATTTAGCAAGGTTTCCTTATAGTACGGATCTATTGTGAAATGATAGACTGTCCCATCACCATCAGACACCGTTTGTGCCGCAAGATTCACTTCCACTGCATATGGATTTGCTTTACCCTTGGCTAGGATTTCATCACATTCCGCTTCTGTTAGCTTAATAGGAAGAATGCCATTTTTAAAGCAGTTATTATGGAAAATATCTGCAAAGGAAGGCGCAATGACAACATTAAATCCATAATCCAAAATGGCCCATGGTGCGTGCTCTCGCGAAGAACCACAGCCGAAATTATCCTGTGCCACTAGAATTTTTGACTCTTTAAATTCTGGTTTATTTAATACAAAGTCTTTTATTTCATTACCATCTGCATCAAAGCGCCAGTGATAAAATAAAAACTGTCCAAAACCTGTGCGCTCAATACGCTTTAAAAACTCTTTTGAAATAATTTGGTCGGTATCAACATTTTTGCGATCAAGTGGTGTAATGACACTATTTACGATATTAATTGGTTCCATTTTCAACATCCCTTCCATGTAAAAACAAGCTTCACACAGTTTCCTTTACAAATTCACGTACATCTACAAAATGGCCTGCAATCGCCGCTGCGGCTGCCATTGGTGGCGATACCAAATGTGTACGAGAACCCGCTCCCTGACGTCCTTCAAAGTTGCGGTTGGACGTTGAAGCACAGCGTTCACCCGCTGGGACTACATCATCATTCATTGCTAAACACATAGAGCAACCCGACTCCCGCCATTCAAAGCCGGCATCTATAAAGATTTTATCCAAACCTTCTGCCTCTGCTTGTTTTTTCGTAGAATAAGAGCCTGGTACAACGATTGCTGTAACATCGCCATGTACCTTTCTTCCTTTAATAACATTTGCAGCTGCACGTAAATCGCTCATACGCGAATTTGTACAGGAGCCAATAAAGACATGCTGGATATCAATGGACGTTAATGGTTGCCCTTCCTCTAAGCCCATATAATCAAGTGCTTTTTGAAGCGCAGCTTTATCGGATTCATCCTTATAGTCTGCTAGTGTTGGGACGTGGCCAGAAACACCCGTACCCATCGATGGATTTGTCCCCCATGTAATGATAGGTTCGATTTCTTCTGCATGAATAATACGGACTGTATCGTAAGTAGCATCTTCATCAGAGGCAAGGCTTAACCAATAGTTAGCCGCTTCCTCAAATTGTTCGCCTTGTGGAGCATATTTACGACCTCGAATATAGTCTACAGTTATTTGATCAGGAGATATAAGCCCTGCCTTGGCACCAGCCTCAATCGACATATTACAAATCGTCATCCGTTCTTCCATGGACAGTTTGTGGATAGCCTCTCCAGTAAATTCCACAATATATCCTGTGCCAACGCCAATTCCGAACTTTGCAATAATGGCTAAAATAATATCTTTAGCGGCAACTCCGACTGATAGCTCCCCTTCAACACGAATTTCCATTGTCTTTGGCTTATTTTGCCATAACGTTTGCGTCGATAATACATGCTCTACCTCAGAAGTTCCAATACCAAAGGCAATCGCCCCAAATGCACCATGTGTAGATGTATGTGAATCACCGCAGACAATTGTTTTACCTGGCTGTGTAAGTCCTAGCTCTGGTCCAATAACATGGACAATTCCTTGATCAGGATGGCCCATACCTGCCAGCTCAACACCAAACTCTTCAGCATTTTTGGCTAGAGTTTCAATTTGGTTGCGTGCAATCGGATCATGGATTGTTGGTAGATTTTTTGTTGGAACATTGTGATCCATTGTCGCAAAGCTTAAATCTGGACGACGTACTTGACGACCATTCATCCGAAGCCCTTCAAAAGCTTGCGGAGAAGTTACTTCATGAATTAAATGAAGATCAATATATAACAGGTCCGGTTTGCCCTCTTCCTGATAAACAACATGTTTATCCCAAATCTTTTCAATTATATTTTTGCCCATTATCTTCACCTATTTCTTTAAATATATGTTGTCATAATACTTTGTGAAACAAAACTAGTATCAATTTCATTCATAACCTTGTCTGTCCATTCATTCGTTGATAAAACTCGACTGCCATTACGAGCAAGATCTGCTGTAAAATAACCATCATCAAATACCGCACTTACAGCACGTTCAATTTCTGATGCCTCTTCCTTCAAGCCAAATGAGTATTGAAGCATCATCGCTACAGAAAGTATGGTTGCTGCAGGATTTGCCACTCCTTGACCAGCAATCTCAGGTGCTGACCCATGTACTGGTTCATATAAGCCAAAATTATCTCCACGAATAGATGCCGATGGTAATACACCTAGAGAACCTGTAATGACTGATGCTTCATCACTTAAAATATCCCCAAACATGTTTTCCGTAACTACTACATCATAGTGTCCAGGATTTGTAATAAGTTTCATCGCTACAGAATCCACTAGGTTATGCTCTACTACTACATCTGGATAATCTTTTTTCTTTGCTTCTACGACTTCTCGCCATAAACGACTTGTTTCAAGAACATTTGCCTTGTCAACAGAGCATAACTTGCCTCCACGTAAACGTGCTAGCTCAAAGGCATTTTCAACGATACGCTCAACTTCCACTTTCGAGTAAACAGTTGTATCAATTGCGCCATTTTCAGTACGCATACGTGGTTCCCCGAAGTATACGCCCCCTGTTAGTTCACGAACAATCACTAAATCAACGTTTTCTGCTACTTCACGCTTCAATGGAGAAGCATCTAGTAAACTCGGGAACGCCTTTACAGGACGCAGATTAGCAAATAAATCAAAGTGTTTGCGGATTCGCAATAATCCCTTTTCAGGGCGTAATTCTGGTGGATTCTGATCCCACTTTGGTCCACCAACAGCTCCTAGTAGAATCGCATCACTATTCTCACACATCTCAATTGTCTCATCTGGTAGTGGATTATTATGTTGGTCAATGGCAGCGCCCCCGATTGTTCCATACCCTAAATGGAAAGTATGATTAAATCGTTTACCAATCACTTGTAATACACGCACAGCAGAAGCAACAACCTCTGGCCCAATTCCATCACCAGGAAGTACTGTAATTTTTTTCTCCATCATCAAAACACCCTTCTTTGTATAGCGCATTCGCTAATTTAGTAAAAACGCTCACCAAATTAATGGGTGGTGAGCGTATTCAATTTTTCTTGATTAACCTATACGCCATGATTATTGCATCCGACTTGTGAATGAACCTCACACATTTCACTACTTATAAAACAGGACGATTATTTAAACTGGATGTGCACGAAGACTTTCTTTTATTAAATGACGGTTAATAGCATTTAAATAAGCTTTTGCCGATGCTTCCAAAACATCCTGAGAGGAGTTGCGGCCAGTCGTCGATACATGATCATAACGAATATTTACGACAGCTTCACCAAGTGCGTCACGGCCTTTACCGACTGATGTCACACGGTAATCAATCACATGAACAGCATTTGGCACTAGCTGCTCTAGCGTGTTAAAAATGGCTTCTACTGAACCAGCCCCAGTGGCAACTACCGTTTTCTCTAATCCTTCTGGTGTTAGCACAATGGCTGTGGCCGTCGGAATATTTTCTGTACCGTATTGCACTTGAACCATTTTCAATTCAAATAGTGGTACATCTTCTAATTGGATTTGCTGTTCTGTAAGTAAAGTCAGCAAATCTTCCTCTGTAATTTCCTTTTTACGATCCGCCAATTTTTTAAATTCTACAAATGCCTTATTTAACTTTTCATCTGATAGATCAAAGCCCAATGTTTCAGCTCGATCACGGAAGGCTGCTCGACCAGAATGTTTTCCAAGAACTAAAGGTATTTCTCCCTCACCGATAAGTGCAGGTGAAATAATTTCATAAGTTTCTGGATTTTTTAACACACCGTCCTGGTGAATACCAGATTCATGTGCAAATGCATTTCTCCCAACAATCGCTTTGTTTGGCTGAATCACGACGTTTGTCAATTTACTGACTAATTGGGACGTACGTTTAATCTCTTGCAGCTGTATCCCTGTTTCTACCTGATAATAATCCTTGCGAATATGAAGTGCCACGGCAATCTCTTCTAACGCTACATTCCCTGCTCGCTCTCCAATGCCATTAATTGTTCCTTCCACTTGTGCAGCACCATTTTCAATTGCCGCCAACGTGTTGGCCGTTGCCATTCCTAAGTCGTCATGACAATGGGCAGAGAACTTGACTTTATCAGCACCTTTTACGTTTTCCAGCAGATACTTAAATAGAGCACCATATTCGTATGGAGAGGCATAGCCGACTGTGTCAGGAACGTTAATCGTTGTTGCACCTGCGGTAACTACCTCATTCATAATTCGTACTAAAAATTCACGATCTGAACGGAACGCATCCTCAGCGGACCATTGTACAAGTGGAAAATATTTTTTCGCATATTTAACCGCTTCAACCGCTTGCTCAATCACTTGTTCTGGTGATTTTTTCAGCTTGTATTCCATATGAATAGGCGAAGTAGCTAGAAAAATATGAATATGTGGCTGTTGAGCACCTTTAATAGCTTCCCATGTCGTATCAATATCCTTTTGAATACACCGGGCAAGACCCGTTACGACTGAATTTTTTACTGTTTCAGCAATGCGATGGACTGCATCAAAGTCACCTGGTGACGAAGCAGGAAACCCTGCTTCAATAATTGTCACACCAAGACGCTCTAACTGCTTAGCTATCTCTATTTTCTCTGCTGTATTTAAATTAATCCCCGCAGATTGTTCACCATCGCGAAGCGTAGTATCGAAAATATCAATTTTTCGCACTTGTCGCCACTTCTCTTACCACTTTTTCTTTACCTTCGTTGATGAATGGCATCATCTCACGTAGTTTTGCACCTACTTCTTCGATTTGATGGTTTGCACCTGCTTCTTTGAACTTTGTATATTCAGGACGACCATTTTCATTTTCTTGAATCCAGCGGCGAGCAAACGTACCATCTTGGATATCCGTTAACACGTCTTTCATACGAGCTTTTACAGACTCATCGATGATGCGCGGTCCTGCCACATAATCTCCCCACTCAGCTGTATCTGATACTGAGTAACGCATTGTTGCCATTCCACCTTCAAACATTAAGTCAACAATAAGTTTCAGCTCATGTAGTGTTTCAAAATATGCTAATTCTGGTTGGTAGCCTGCTTCCACTAATGTTTCAAATCCTGCTTTTACTAGCTGCGTTGCACCACCACAAAGTACTGCTTGTTCGCCAAATAGATCTGTTTCTGTTTCTTCTTTAAATGTTGTTTCAAGAAGACCACCACGTGCGGCACCAATGCCTTTACCGTAAGCAAGTGCTAAATCTTTTGCTTGGCCTGTTGCATCTTGATGGATAGCGAATAAACCTGGTACACCAGCACCTTCTTGGAATTGACGACGAACTAAATGCCCTGGCCCTTTTGGTGCTACTAAAAATACGTCTACATCTGCTGGTGGCGTAATTTGCCCAAAGTGAATATTGAAGCCGTGTGCAAACATTAGGGCTTTCCCTGCTTCTAGATGTGGAGCAATCTCTGCCTCATATACAGCTTTTTGTCGCTCATCTGGTAGTAAAATTTGGATCACATCTGCTTCTTGTGCTGCTTCAGCCACTGTTTTTACGTCAACGCCATCTGCTTTAGCAGCATCGAAAGATCCACCTGGACGAACCCCTACCACTACGTCAAAGCCTGATTCTTTAAGGTTTAATGCATGTGCATGACCTTGTGAGCCGTATCCGATAATAGCGATTTTCTTTCCTTTTAAAACTTCCTCGTTAATATTTTGTTCATAGTACATTGTAGCCATTGTTGTTTCCTCCTAGAATTTAGTTTATTTTCATAGCTCTAGATGCAGCCCATTTAAGAAGCCAGCATCTAAAACCTTCAATTTTATAGGCAAACTATTTTAAAATAGAGAGCTGTGGATTTGAGATTTTTTGCGTTTCACGAACTGAGGCTGTTGCTCCTGTACGTGTAAGTTCTTTAATGCCATATGGTCGAATGAGTTCAATAAAGGCATCTATTTTGTCTGGGTGTCCAACTACCTGATATGTCACAACATTTTTAGCTGTGTCAATTATTTGAGCGCGAAACGGTTCGACAATCGAGTTCATTTCCAAGCGTAAATTTGGCGGTGAAATAACCTTTACTAATGCTAGTTCTCGCAGGACAATCGATTTGTCAGTAATGTCATTGACCTTTAATACATCAATTTGTTTGGATAATTGCTTCACCAGTTGTTCAATTTTGCGTTCATCCTCTACATTGACAACAAAGGTCATTTTTGAAAAATTCGGTTGCTCTGTATGACCAACTGTAATGGATTCAATATTAAACTGACGTTTCATAAGTAAACCTGTTAATCGGTTTAACACACCACTTTGGTTAATCACAGTTACGGTAATTACTCGTTTCAATTCTTTTTCACCCCAATCATTTCATGTAAGCCTTTGCCTGGTGCTACCATTGGGTATACACATTCAAGCTGTTTCACACGACAATCAATTAACACAGGCTCATCAGAAAGTAGTGCCTCTCGGAAAATAGCTTCCGCTTCATCCATTGTGTTAATGCGATAGCCTTTAATACTATACGCATCCGCCAATTTAACAAAATCCGGTTGGATTGGCATAAGTGAGGATGAATAACGCTCTTCATAGAATGTTTCTTGCCATTGGCGAACCATTCCTAAACAGCTATTATTCAAGATCACTATTTTTACTGGTAAGTTAAATTCCTGTAGGATAGACAGCTCCTGTGCAGTCATTTGAAAGCCTGCATCTCCTACAATCGAAATAACTTTTTTGTCTGGCTTCGCAAATTGGGCACCAATTGCGGCTGGGAAGCCGAAGCCCATCGTACCAAGTCCACCAGACGTTACCCATGAATGATCGTTGTTTAAGTGATAATATTGCGCTGTCCACATTTGATGCTGACCAACATCTGTTGTCACAATGGCATCACCCTCTGTAATCTCATGAACTAATCGCAATGCCTCTTGTGGTAAAATTTCTTGATCATGATCATTCTTGCAATACCATAATGGATAATCATTGGCATGAGATTTTAAAAAGGCTAGCCAATCGGTTGTATCAGGACCGTCAAAATCCTTTTTCAGTACGGCTTTCAATGCTTCTTTTGCGTCTGCCACAATTGGGATATCTGTCGGTACGTTTTTACCAATTTCTGCTGGATCAATATCGATATGAACAATTGTCGCATTTGGTGCAAATGTAGCTAAATTACCTGTTAAGCGATCATCAAAACGAGCACCAATATTAAGTAATAAATCTGCCTTTGTTATAGCTGTGTTTGCTGTTGCCGTACCGTGCATGCCGGCCATCCCTAGGAATAATTCATGTTCACCGTGAATGGAGCCTAAGCCTAGTAATGTATTCGTTACTGGAATACGATATTTTTCAGCAAATGCCGTTAATTCTTCTCGTGCGTCAGCAAAAAGAACACCTGCACCAGCTAAGATGACTGGTTTTTTTGCCAAAGAAATAGCTTGTATCGCCTTTTGAATTTGTAAATAGTTAGGTTTATAGGTTGGTTGATAGCCTGGTAAATAAATTTCATCTGGTGCTTGCGGTGGATTCTCTACATCAAATAACATTTGTGAAACGTCCTTTGGGAAATCCACGACCACTGGTCCCTTACGACCTGTGCTGGCAATATGGAAAGCTTCTTTTACTATACGTGGGATGTCATTCACATCTTGTACTTGATAATTGTGCTTTGTAATGGGTGTAGTAATACCCATAATATCTGCTTCTTGGAAAGCATCCGTACCAATAACAGATGTAGCAACCTGACCAGTGAATACCACTAAAGGTATAGAATCAATCATGGCATCGGCTATCCCTGTGACAAGGTTTGTTGCACCTGGGCCACTTGTAGCAATAACAACACCCGTTTTCCCTGAAACACGCGCATAGCCTTCCGCCGCATGGATGGCACCCTGTTCATGTCTTGTTAAAATATGACGGATTGGATTTTTATACATCGCATCATAAATTGGTAATACAGCACCACCTGGATAGCCAAAGATGATTTCAACACCCTGATCATGCAATACCTGCACTAGTACATCGGCCCCGTCCTTTGCTTGATAGGTTTGCTCAACTGTTGCAGTTGTTGCTAATTGTTCTTTTTCATTGATTGAAACATTCGCACTCATCAATATGCCTCCTTTATTTCTTTCAAACTCACACATCAGTGTTGTAGATTAATGAAGTGTCACTAGCTGGTTAGTCTATGCTCTCCTCCTGAAGAAAGAGAGTTAGCACATGCCATTATGAAAATAATAAAAAGCCCTTTTCTCCACACGCAAAGAACTACCTTACGTAGGGATGAAAAAGACTTTCCATGGTACCACCCTTTTTTATAGCAAATAATTGCTACCTCGCGAATAAATGACAGCATTTATGCACCAATGCGGAATATATCGCATCCAATAGGGTGTCATAAAACATTTATTCATTAATAACGAGCACTTTCGAATATGCCCGAAGCTATCTAATAGTGTAAACACGTTTAATAGCTCACTCCGAGGGGATGTCGGATCTAGTTGTATCGCCGGCTTCCAGCACGACCGGCTCTCTGGTAGATACAAGGCTCTAGAACCTTTAACCTCATCAACGTTTTCATTTATCTAGTTTTAAATCTTCATAACGCCACCAGTGGAAGCGTTCGTCACTAATTTTGAATATCTTGCGAGCCAACCTCGTTTGATTTTAGGCTCAAAGACTGGTAATTTCGCACGACGTTCAGCTAAAATTTCCTCTGAAACTTGTAAATTAATCGTACGATTTGGTAGATCAATTTCAATCATATCTCCATCTTCTACTAAAGCAATTGGACCACCTTCAGCAGCTTCTGGTGAAATATGCCCGATTGAAATACCACGTGATGCTCCTGAGAAACGACCATCTGTAATCAATGCCACCTTTGTACCAAGGCCACGACCTTGAATCGCAGATGTTGGTGCCAGCATTTCCGGCATTCCTGGGCCACCTTTAGGACCTTCATAGCGAATGACGACTACATGGCCCTCTTTCACTATTCCATTATCAATATTTTCTTGTGCTGCCTCCTGTGAATCAAAAACGATGGCTTGACCTTTGAATACTTGGATGGAAGGATCTACTGCACCAACTTTAATCACTGAGCCCTCTGGTGCGATATTACCGAATAACACCGATAAACCGCCTACAGCACTATATGGATTTTCTTTCGTTCGAATGACTTGATTATTCGTAATGTGATGATCTTTGACTAATTCACCCATTGTCAGCCCTGCCACTGTTGGACGATTAGGATGTATAGCACCTGGGATAGACACCAATTCATTAATAATGGCACTAACGCCACCAGCTTTATTAATATCATCCATTGAAATATCGGAAGCAGGCATGATTTTTGCTAAATAAGGTACTCGTTCTGCGACCTTATTAATATCCTCAATGTTGTAATCTATTTCCGCTTCATTGGCAATGGCTAATGTATGTAGAACCGTGTTAGTAGAGCCACCCATAGCCATATCTAATGCAAAAGCATCGTCGATTGCTTCTTTTGTAATAATATCGCGTGGCTTAATGTCTTCCTTTACCATACGAATTAATTGTTTCGCCGCTTCTTTAATCAGCTTATGACGCTCTTCAGAAGTAGCTACGATTGTTCCGTTACCTAGTAAAGCAACACCAAGCATTTCCATTAAACAGTTCATAGAGTTTGCGGTAAACATTCCTGAGCAGGAACCGCAAGTCGGACAAGCATTATTTTCAATATCTAATAGCTCTTCAGCAGACATATTTCCTGATTTATGAGCACCTACACCTTCAAAAACAGAAGTTAATGAAAGCTGTTTACCTGATGCAGATGTCCCGGCCTCCATTGGACCACCGGACACAAAAATCGATGGTACATTAGTACGAACTGCTGCCATAAGCATACCTGGTGTAATTTTGTCACAGTTTGGAATATAAAATACGCCATCAAACCAGTGTGCATTAATAACCGTCTCAGCTGAGTCTGCTATAATTTCACGACTTGGTAATGAATAGCGCATACCAATATGCCCCATTGCAATACCATCATCGACACCAATTGTATTAAATTCGAATGGAATACCACCCGCTTCAATAATGGCTTCTTTTACAACATCAGCGAACGTACGTAAATGAACGTGACCTGGTATTATGTCGATATAAGAGTTACAAACCCCAATAAATGGCTTTCCTAAATCTTTTGCTTTTACTTTGCCTGTTGCATATAAAAGACTTCGATGTGGCGCTCGATCTACGCCTACTTTTATCATGTCACTTCTCATTTTAAACGCCCCTCATTTATTGCTTTCCATACTATGTTCGTTGCTATATACAAAAATCACAATCTTCTGTCTTTTTATTTTTTGTTTATAGATAACAGCTTTCTAAAGTATTACTGCTGTAACGAACGTGTTAAATTGTTGTTATCATAGTACGAAAAAAAGGTCTCGTCAACACTATTTTTTGAATTGTTTAAACAATTCAAAAAATCTGTCAAAATTGAAATCGTTTACATGCTGATTAAGCATCAGTTTTATCTCGCTTTGATAAAAATTTTGACATTTCGTTCAAATTTTAATTTTTTTAAAATATAGAACAATAGTTTTCTAAATATGAACAGAGAGTTGGAAAGGAAAGTAAAGGAGATAGCGCTTACAATAGAAATAACTTTTTTAAATATCCTGTAAAAAACACATGATCGGGATCATATTGGTGGCGAATGTTTATAAATTTTTCAATTTCAGGATATAATTCATAAACCTTTGGAGCCGTTAAATGATGTTGTTTTCCCCAATGTGGGCGACCTTCATATTTTTGCATTAGAGTATGCACCCATTTAAAATAGGGCTCCTCTGACATCCCTTTATACATATGAAAGGCGATAAAGGCGGACTCTCGCCCCTGTGTAGGGCTTAAAAAACCAGCTTCCCCTGCCGTTGTTCGACATTCTAATGGAAAATGAACATTATAAACGCCCTTTTTAAAGGTTGCATGAATTTCCTCTAAACAAGCTTCAAATTGAGATAATGGGATAGCATATTCACTTTCCTGAAACTTCACACTACGAGGTGAAGGATAAATTTCATAGCTTATACCTATTCTTTCACTTTCTACTACATTAGCTGCTGCTATTTTACTCATGGCACCACTTAAAGCTGGTTTCCACCTACAAAGCTCAGACATAGCAAAAAAAGCACCATTTTCTACAATTTGTAGCTTGAGGTTTTCTATTTTCTTATTCCATTCACTTTGATAGATAGGAGCAACAACATTCATTCGCTTCACCTGTATCGTCTCACTACCAGGGAAATAAAACCATTCCACATGACGATGTTGTTGGATATCCTCCGAAAACCCGATGAGTCCATTAGCTAATGTATCTCTTGCCCCCACATAATGAAGACCATATAATGGCATGACTTTAATAGTTACTTTGACAAGAATACCGAGCATTCCTAGCGAGACATGAAGCGCTTCTGATAAATCGTCCAGTCCTCGTCGATGCTCCTGATAAGTTCCCGTCCCATCCACAAACCCCCACGACATCACGGTCGAGGACAAGGAACCAAGTGTAACCCCTGTGCCGTGTGTACCCGTTGAAACTGCACCTGCAATGGTTTGCTCCTGAATATCTCCCATATTAATTAATGCAAATCCATGCTTTGCTAGCATTGGTCCAATTTCATATAAATAGGTTCCCGCCCATAATGTAGCCTCCTGCTTTTCCTCATTCACAGCGATTAATCCGCGCATATTATGTAAGGAAATAGCTATATGCTCCGGCATTGCCACAGCGCTAAATGAGTGTGCGGCCCCCGTAACACGAATCGTCTTTACTGATTCCCGGGCATGTTTTACAATCATTGAAACCTCCTCAATGGAATGAGGTAAATACATTTCACTTGGGTAAGAAATAACATTCCCAGCCCAATTTGTCCATTTTTCTCCATTCTTCCACTTCTCTATAGAAAACATTGTCCATCCCCCCTGTATGTTGTAAATGGTCCTACATACTTGTCCCCTCGTACACCATGTAATAATGGAAATCGCTCACAAAGCTCCCCAGCCTTTGCATGTCTAAAATAAATGGTGTCGCCAATTTGAATGTTTTTCCCCTTGACCTTAATGGGTGTTTGCACCTCTCCTGCCCCTTCTAAGCTAAGATATGCAAACTTGGCAGGTTCATAGAATACAGGTAACCGATCGCTACCAATCGCACCTGAAGCGGTATATCCTCCACCATGACAAACAACGATATTTTTTTCAGGCTGTCTTGTGACACGTAAGGCAAATCCGGCTGCTTTTTCAAGTCGCAAATGGGTAAATTGGTCAAACAGAGCAGGGGCATAAAATGCAGAGCCTACCGTAATTTCAGTTACTTCTTTCTGTTTAGTTGTGTAGGTCATACTACCTGAGCCTCCTCCATTTACAAAACGTAAAGTTGGAAAATAGGCCTTGATATGAGCGATAGCTAATCGACGAAATTGGGTGACCTGCTTTTTCGCCTGTGATTGCATGACTTCTATTACTCTACCTTTTATAACATTCGCTGGACGATTACCAACACCAGCGATTTGCGCCTCATAGCCCATAGCCCCGACTACTTCAATAGAAGGACTATTTTTGATGGCTTGCAAAAATGGCGTTAACGTCTCAAGGGAATATAATGATGAACGTTTCGTACCAAAATACAATAATTTAAAATCATTTGAAACATTAATATCAATGCAGACTGGGACGCGCACACCCACTTCATTCCCTAACTTGGATAATAGTTCGATATGTTCCTGTCGATCAACCATAAACGTAACGGTTTTCCCCTCTTGAACAAAATACAATAATTGACGTATAGCCGCCTCTTCCATTACTGGATAGCCCAGTAGTAAATCATCAAATTGCTGTTGCAATAAAAAAACCGTCTCTGCTGCTGTAAAAGTCATAAACCCTACTACATTCGGAAGTTTTTGTTGAATATAACGAAGCACCTCTACTGAACGAATCGATTTTGTTGCTAGACGAATTGGCTTTCGCCCACATGCATCCTGTATAATTTGAATATTTTTATCAAGTGCATCAAAATCCAACCAAGCAAATGGCCGTTCCAAATGACAAAACAATTCATCCCACCTTGTTGTCATTTAATCCCTCCCTTTTAAGTACTAAGTATTAGACATGAAATAGAATAATTCCTTTCATTAAAATAAAAACAACCGTGAGCAATTAACTAACTATGCCTACACGGTTGTTTTAAAATGGGACAAACATTTCATTCACCTTTCTATTAAATTGATTACGATGCGTAAAGGAAATCCGCTGCTAGATTTAATAAAACTAACAAATGCAAGCCCGCAATTAGTAGTCCTTGACGATTTAATCGTTTCATTACAGCCATATTCATATATAACACGCTCCTTTTTCTCATTATACTCTTTTTTAGTTTATTTTTCAAACTATTCAAACAATATAAAATTACCCATTTAAAAAGACTTCCTATAAGGAATGTGCTACATCAAATTATGGATGGGCGATTGAGGAGATGAGTCAAAAATATTTTTACGAATGAATAGACTGTTTTTGCAAATAATTTTAGAAAAGGCTCATTCATTTATTTCGAAAGGTGGTGAACGTATTTTAGGTACGATTTGAAGGCGCAAACATACTATAGAAGTAAGCGATAATCGGTGTATGTATTATATAAAAGCTGTTCTATGTAATGTAGGCATTTTTGCAACAATTTATGCAGATGATTTGGCTGTCACTTTAGCTAACGATTCATCGACATGGTGAAGAGCTGCAAGGTTTAACGACAGCCTGATAAAAGCATGTAATTATTACTAAAAAAGATGGCAACGTTTAATCTGCTTCATTCAGGGTATAACTAAGTAATCGCCATTATATCTTAACTTTAAGGAGATGAAAATTATGATTAGTTTCATTTGGTATTTAATCATCGGAGGGATTCTTGGATGGTTAGCAGGCGTAATTTTAGGTAAGGATGTTCCTGGTGGTATCATCGGTAATATTATTGCAGGGATTGTCGGTTCTTGGATTGGTAGTATGGTTTTAGGGAACTGGGGTTGGAGAGTTAGTGATTTCTACGTATTCCCTGCTTTAATCGGTGCTATCGTGCTGATATTTATCGTAAGCCTTATTCTAAAAGGTATGCGTAAAGCGACTTAAATATGCGATGAAGAGCCATCCAATGTGATGGCTCTTTATTTTTCTTGATGTAAAAGAACTGCCGCTTTTAACTCATCATGATAAGCGTTGTACAATTGATAGTAATGCAACACATTTTCCACATATTCCTCACTGTGATTATATTGAAAAACTGCCTTTTTAATCTCTCCTTTTGCTGCACCATATTTCGACAAGTAATTCGCTGCACTAAAGACTGCATCCTCTATGTCATATGGATCTGCTATACCATCCCCATTTGCATCAACACCATAGCCCCCATATTTCGCAATGGTTTGCGGGCTCATCAACTCGTTTTTGGAAATGTTTCCCTTCCCTAAACCTGAACAAGTAGGATGCTTCCAACCAACAAATGTGCAAGGCATGAATTGCATATGCCCTTCTGCTCCCGCTGACGATACCATTGTTTTTACCGTAGAAAAACGAGTCTCAATGCGATGATGTGCAGCAAGTAAGGTCCACGGTACACCATACTTTTCCTCCGCTGCTATGTAAACGGGAATAAATTTCTCAGGAATGCTTATATCAAATTGCTCCTGAATTTCTTCTATGGCCTTTTCCTGGGCAAGCTTTTCAAAAATCGGTAAGGTTTGAAGCTCCTTCCAAGCGAAAAAAGTAAGGACATATACGGTTATTGCTATTGGTATTAATAATGCTATCATACCCAATTTTGTGGCGGGTGATAACATCGGTTTGTTATTCTTTTTTTTAGCCATAAGTCACACCTAATCTAGTATTCTACTTCCATATTACCAAATTTTTCGAAAAAAGTAGTGAATTTTTTTATGTCATACAACCTAGCATCATAGGACATCATTTCCACTACGAAAGCAGTTGAAAGACTTGGGAAAAATATAGTAAAATACAAATTGATTAATTTTAAGGATAATAATAGGGAGGAATTTTATTTTGTGGAAAGACTTTAAAGAATTTGCGATGAAAGGCAATATTATCGATTTAGCAGTGGCAGTTGTCATTGGTGGTGCTTTCGGTAAAATTGTTACCTCCTTAGTTGAAAATATCATTATGCCATTAGTCGGTGTGTTAACAGGTGGTATTGATTTAACAGCAAGCTTTGTCTACGGCTCAGGTGACGCACAAATCAAATTAGGCGTATTTTTACAATCAATTATTGACTTTTTAATTATTGCATTTGCCATTTTTATGTCTTTACGAATTATGACGAAGCTTACCAATAAAAAGGAAGAAGCTGTCGTGGAAGAACCCACTCCTGAACTGGATGCTAAGGAAGAACTCCTAAAAGAAATCCGCGATTTATTAAAAAAAGAACAAGCCTAATCTATCACTAGATTGAATCTGTCTCATTCTGATGGGGCAGATTCTTTTTAATTTGAAAGAAACATACTCACAAGGCTTCCCCTCTGCTCCATAAATAATTATATACTACCATAAAGCCTCCTTGGTAGAACCGGTATTTATCTATCCCCCACCATTCCCTACTATTCCTACGTGATTAACATAAAATAATCTAGCTAATTTTCTGAAATCACCCTTGTTCTTCTTGAATATCCATGTTAAATTGGTAACAATTATTGAGATTACTATTATTAAATGAAAAGCGAATAGCATGCTTTTCATCATAATGGAGAAAAGAGTGACGTCATGACATTAAACAGAAGCATTGAAACAAAACTTGTACAACTAGGCAATTTAAGTGACCCAACCACGGGAGCAGTTAGTCCACCTATTCATTTATCGACTGCTTATAAACATGCTGGAATCGGGGAATCCACAGGCTTTGACTACACACGCACAAAAAATCCAACTCGTGCTCTTTTAGAAGCAGGCTTTGCTGATTTAGAGGGTGGCGATATGGGCTTTGCCTGTAGCTCTGGGATGGCTGCCATTCAATTAGTATTATCCATTTTTAAACCAGGCGATGAATTAGTGGTGCCAGATGATTTATATGGCGGTACATATAGACTATTTAACTTCTTCCAAGAGACATATAATATCAAGCCTGTTTATTCAAAATTTGAATCGGTTGAACAGGTAGAAGCATTAATAAATGAACATACACGTGCATTATTCATCGAAACACCAACGAATCCGCTTATGCAGGAATTTGATTTACAAGTATATGCTGAGCTTGCACATAAGCATGGTGCATTGCTAATTGTTGATAATACATTCTATACACCATACTTCCAACGCCCTATTGATTTGGGAGCAGACATTGTGCTTCACTCTGCAACAAAATATATTGGCGGACATAATGATGTCTTAGCTGGAATCGTAGTGGCTAAAGGTACCGAATTAGCTGAACGCATTGGTTTTATTCATAATGGTAGCGGCATGGTTCTTGGTGCTATGGACTCTTGGTTACTTATTCGCGGCTTAAAAACAATGCACCTTCGCTTAAAGCAACATGATGCCAATGCCAAAGCTATTGCTGCTTATTTAGAGGAAGAGGCACTAGTTACAGACGTCCTTTACACAGGAAAAGGTGGTATGCTGTCATTCCGCTTACAAAAGCCTGAATGGATTGACCCATTCCTTCGTAACTTAAAGTTAATTACTTTTGCAGAAAGTCTTGGTGGTGTAGAAAGCTTTATTACCTACCCAGCTACTCAAACACATGCAGATATGCCTTATGAAGAACGAGTTGAACGAGGAGTTTGCGATCGTTTACTACGTTTCTCAGTTGGGATCGAGGAAGCAGAAGATTTAATTGCAGACTTACGACAAGTATTTGATATCCTTAGAAAAGAGGCATAATTATGAAGCAACATATTGAAACTAGCCTCATTCACGCGGGTGTCCGTGATGGCTACTCAAATAAAAAAGGAGCAGTCAATGTTCCTATATATCTTTCCTCTACTTTCCACCAAGAGAGTATAGATGAGTTTGGCGAATATGATTATGCTCGTTCAGGTAACCCTACGCGCGATGCTCTAGAAAAAGCGATAGCAGAGCTTGAAGGTGGAGTACGTGCCCATGCCTTTTCCTCAGGGATTGCTGCTGTTTCAGGTGCTTTAATGCTGTTGTCACAGGGCGATCATATCGTGATGACAGAAGATGTTTATGGTGGAACATATCGTTTTGTGACGAAGGTTTTACCGCGTTTTGGGATTTCCCATACTTTTGTAGATTTCTCAGATTTAGCAGCCGTGGAGGCCGCTATAACACCGACTACTAAGCTGCTTTATATAGAAACACCATCTAATCCAACGTTAGGCATTACTGATATTCGTGGTGTAGTAGAACTGGCCAAACAACATCAATGCCTCACATTTTTGGATAATACCTTTATGACTCCATTACATCAACGCCCGTTAGAGCTTGGTGTTGATGTCGTGATTCATAGTGCGACGAAGTTTTTATCAGGGCATTCTGATATTATTGCAGGATTAACAGTAACTGCTGACGAAAAGCTAGGAGAGGACTTATACTTTATCCAAAATTCATTTGGCAATATTTTAGGAGTACAGGATTCATTCACACTCTTGCAGAACATCAAAACGACAGATGTACGCTTTAGCCGTTCTGCACAATCTGCTCAAAAAATTGCTGAGTTTTTAGCAACACATACACTGGTTGAACAAGTCTACTACCCTGGCCTCTCGTCACATCCAGGTTATGACATCCATCAGCGTCAAAGTACAAGCTCTGGAGCTGTTTTATCCTTCCGCTTACCGAACTATGCTTCCGCAAAAGCTTTAGTCGAGGCAATGAAAATTCCAGTTTTCGCTGTCTCACTCGGTGGTGTAGAATCCATTCTTTCGTATCCAGCAAAGATGAGCCATGCCGCTATGGAGGCTGAGGAACGTGCCAAACGCGGAATCACAGATGGACTTCTACGCTTTTCTGTAGGACTCGAGCATGTAGATGATTTAATAGCCGATTTCGCACAAGCTTTAGAGGTCGCTGCAAAAGCATAATGGAATAGACGTTAAAAACCGCGCCCATAATGACGCGGTTTTTCTGCATGCTCAATACTTCACCTTAGCCAACACGCGATATAAATAATCGCCATGCCCCTTAGCTAACTTAGTATCTTGCTCAGCTGATATCCAGTAAAAAGAAAAAAGTAAATCTGCTTCATTCATACCCGTAGGATGATGTTGCCAGGTTTCCCTTGTTTCCTCAGAAGTGGTTAAATGATAAAAATAGCGTTTCTGTAAAACACCTGATGGATGGTTAAAATAATCCTGTGCAATAAGCCCTTGGACAACAAGTGTTGTTAGGCCTGTCTCCTCCAACATCTCCCTCTTTACGGCCTCTAATGGTGTTTCTCCTTCTTCTATCGTACCTTTGGGAACTTGAATACCTGCCCCTATTGTATTTTGTTCAAAGACGAGAACTTGAATTTGTTCCTCATGCTCTCTCGTAATATAGCCAAATGCTTTTTCAACTACTTGCATGAAGTCTTCCCCCTATCTAATTGTGTGTTACATAAATACAAAAATTGGAATAGCAGGTGAAAAGTGTTGACACTTATTATACGTTAGATGCAAGAAAATGACATTACTTTTGTACAAGAAATGACCAGTCAAGGCTGGCATCATACATATGAAGGAATCATACCTCACGAAACATCAGACTGTGTCATACAAATCGCTTCTGTCACCGATTTCAATGGGTCTCATTGGAATATTTTTATCTGGCAACGATTGACGTATATTTTTCAACCATAGGATTCTGCGTTGCCTAGTGCTTTTCCCACACTTTTATTGATGTAAGATTAATTTGTTTGCCCTGAATAACAAGTGCTGTTAATCCTCTTGTACTGCCAGATTCATGTGCTTGTCCTTGTCTCCAAAGAACATCATCTCCTGTTTGAATATCGACACTATTTCCACCCTCACCACAAACCCAGCCTTCACCTCGGATAACAATCAATAATGGTGGTTCAGGGACTTCATGCAAGCCTACCATACCATTTGGCTCGATATAAATAAATCAGTTGCATCTAATTTGATTCCTATCACGCTATGCTAATTCTTCTTGTGCAAATGCTAATAACGTACCATCCTCTTTCTTGTAATAAAAAATAAATGCATCATAGCCATTTCTTTTTACCGTCTCCCAGTCTGTTATTTTACCATTCATTAACTGAACATTTCCTTGTTTATCCACCTCATAGTCATCTGCTTCTTCGTCATAATCAATATTGTAGAAAAATGATAAGACAACTTCAGTGGCGGGCATATTATATTGCTGAAGAGGACGGTTGCTACGATGTTCTTCAGTATAGTCATCGCAAAACAACGCATTATAACCATGTAGAGTCGCATCAAAAAGTAAAATCTCCTCTGCTGACAAAGGGTCCTTGGCAATTATTTTAGCAGTCGAACCTGAAATGAATGGTAAAACCTCTCCTTCTAAGGTTAATAAATCACCATAGTACCAAATTTCAAATTGTGTGTTATTTGAACTAGAGCAAAGCTGTAATTGTGATTCGACCACTTCTGATGGTTGAATCCTTTTGGCAAAATACTGTAAGTAGGTAGGAATAGGATTATTCATGTTTGCTTCTCCCCTTTTTTATTCGATAAAATCCTCATACATCTTATACCGTATTATAATTTAATGAAATTTTACACAAAAAGAAAAGCCCAGAAATTTTTCTGGACTTGATGACACTTACTTTTCTAGCATGATTAAAACTGACGGGCCTTTGCTTCGCTTCGCAAGAGACGGTTATGAAGGGTTATCTCCGTTTCCCCGTTTACTTGCGATTTTGATCGCTTAATCCTTGACCAGTTGCGGTGGATTTTTTGAGATTTGGGGTCTAATTGTTCGAACCTACTCATTTTTCATCCTCCTCATCATTATAGATTTCATAAGTGAAATCTTTTATATTATGACCAGCTAGGATGGAATTATACAACCCCTCTAATAGTCGCTTATGGTTTTCCTATTATTTATTTTCTTTTAGTCAAGTTAAGGCATATTGCACATCTCATTCTGCTTCAATGCGTAAACCATCTTCGTCAATATTAAAATGACCATATGATGTGCCCAACGAGTAGCTTTTTCAGTATTTCCAGCGCCTACTAATGCAAAACAGCCTCGCACTTCATTTCAATAAAAAGCTGAAATCCTCGCCACCCCTTGTTGGAACGTCTAAATGATAGGCTTCGGCATCAAAATGCTCAATCGCTAAACGTTCAACTAAGTCGGCACTAGCTTTACCATTGATGACGACTAGTACCGTATTCATAAATTACCTGTGCTGTACCAACTTGATCAGCATAATGACGAATTTGCCCCTCTAAATGCATACGAACTTCTTGAGAACCATGCTTCATAGGTTCTACTTAAATTCGTATATTCGATGCTACTAATTTCCCTCAAGCACTCCTTCTAGTTTTACCATTGACATCGCTCTTGTTTAACAGAATTTCTGATAAATAATAATGATTCTCATACAAAATCGCTTTTGCGATCAAGCCCCTTTTATAATTTTATCTTTTAAATCGATTGCCCGTGTTCATATAAATCATTAAAAACATCGTAAGTACTACGAAAAGAATAAGACCTACAATAAATAACCACTGTGTTTGAAATATTTCATTCAGCACCCATAAAAGTACACAAAAACAGTAGCCATACATCATCTTCCCCATAAATTTTGCAAGTGCTACTTCGTCATATTTATCTTTTTTATCTGATGACATGGTGTTAAAGCCAGCAATTAAAAATATCCCTTTCCCCTGCGATAATACAAGGGCAAAGCTAAGAAACGGGAGCATAATGATTAAATATACAAAGACACCCACAGTGAATCAGCCTACTTTCCGTGAATAAATTGTTGAATAGTCGGTAGTAAATCCTCATGTAATGGAAGTGTTGGATCTGCATAGGTTGCTAAATTCGCGGCATAGTCTTCTGGTGCCTTTTTCAACACATGGTTCATCCCCTTCATATAAAGAAGCTTTGCATTAGCGTTACCTTTCTTTAATGCCTCTGCATCGACTTCCTTCACTTGTAAATCAGTCGTTCCTTGCACAAGTAGTACACGACTCTTTACTTTCCCAAGCTCTACGGCTGGATTATACTTGAACATTGAAATAAGGAATGGCTGTACAGAAGGACGGAAGACTGCTTGTAATTCTGGCGAAATACTTTCTACTTGCTTTCCTTGCTTAAGAGCTTTCAAAATGTCCTTGGATTCTTTGAATAAATTTGGTGCTAGTTGACTTTTTAATTGCTCCATCAATACTTCATCCATTGGACGCCCAGCACCCGCAATCGAAACAAAGGATTCTACTCCTGTTTGTTGAGCAGCTAATAAACCAATTAATGAACCTTCACTATGCCCAATTACATGAATATTTGTATAGGCTTTATTAGCCTGCAAGGATTGAATGATTTTCACTGCATCCTCCACATATTGGTCAAACGTCACATCTTCTTCTTTTGTCAAGAGTGCTTGATTATCCCCAATACCGCGCTTATCATAGCGTACAGTTGTGATGCCCTCCTGAGCTAAACCTTCAGCAATCATTTTTAAGCTATTATTTTTACCAGCTAAAACTGAATTACCATCCTTATCTGTTGGCCCAGAGCCAGCTATAATAACTGCAACTGGTGATGGAGATGTTGTATTAGCTTTTTGAAGAGCCACCATTAGGTCACCTTGCTGAACTGGAATTTTTAATGTATCGTAGGTGACTGGTTCCTCTTTATATGCTTTTAAGATAAGTGGGAATGTCCCCCCATTTTGTTGAAATGTTGCTTCAATTTGTTCATTTTTGAATGTACCATCAATATCTATAAATGAGCCATTTAATTGAATGGACACAGTTACCTGATCACCTGTATATTTCACACTCTTCAACGGAAAATTGGATATTCCCTGTGCTGGCACGGATAGAGTACCACCATCTTTCTGTAAATCAACAATGATTGGTAGCTGTCCATTCGGTGTTTCAATATTGCCTTCCCATTTTCCAATAAACTGTTCGCTCATGGCACTTCCCCCCTTTGTTTCATTGTTTTCTGCAATCACTCCCTTTTGCCCACAGCCAGCTAAAAGTAAAAGCGTACAGCATAACACAAACAATTTCTTCAATACAATCTCCCTCCCTATGTGAAAATTACCAATATTTTTGGCAATACTGCCATACTGATTCATAAACACTATTTGTTAGCATAATTAACTATCCAACCAATGCCTTATTTTTTGAACTAACGAGGATGTATCTTATGTACTGTCAAAAAAATGCCCCTTGCAATCGTGAAATGGTAGTGCCATAGCATCAAAAATGCCTACTATTTATAAGCATAATACCCCTACCTCCATTGTTTTAAAATAAACAAGGACAAATTTGTCATGGCTCTTTTTTTAAACACCTGGTACTTGCCACCCTAATAGGTATATAGATTAACTAATTGTAACAAAGTAGAATCTGTTCTACTAAGAGTAGTACAGATTTTTTTCGTTGTCAAATGTAGCTATTTTTTGGTGTCCGTTTTGTTATCTTCCCCCATTGAAAAGCAGCAATAAAAAAGGACCCAGAATAATTCTGGATCCATGGACACTTATTGCTTCTAGTTGATTTTTTACTGGAATGGTTTACGCTTCACCTTAATCTACAGTGAAACAGATCTCTGCTTCACCTTTAGCCTTAAGTATTAAGAAGCTTCAACCCTCCACAGCTGTGGCGGACTTTCCTGAGATTCTTGGTCTTTGGGTGTTTGACTATTACTCATTCTGCATCCTCCCCATCAGTTTAGATGAATAAGTGTTTCCAGTCTTATTATGAACCATTGCCATTCTGTTTATGCATGATTATAATGTTTTCTTTGGCTAAGAAACTATGCCAGCCATGGTGAATTTGTATTTTGGTCTTGTGGCGTGCAGCAACAGTCATTAAGTCCTGATTGATCGTGCAGCGAAATCCAATCATTTTCCGTAAACCAACTCTACATCTGCTAACGCATTGGATTCCGTCACCTTTGCTGCATCTTCCTTTGTCATCTATTGTTTAATCGATTCATCACCCATCATTTTGTTCCTCCCACCACGTTTTTATACAAAAACCCCAATTCCGCGTCTCCAGAATTGGGGATTGTCCTTCACGTATGTAAGGTACTCTTTTTCACGTCACCCACTGGCTCTGTTGAAAAAGGATAAGGTTTTCATAGTGCCTCACAGGACAGCTTTAATGAATATCTATGCAAAGGTCACGAGGACATGCACGCAAAATTAATGTTGGGCAACTAGACAAGCTTGGGCTTTTTCAATTTGAATTTTGACTTGGTCAAAGCCAGTGCCCCCAAGAGAGTGACGACGTCGAACGGCCGCTTCTGGCGCTAACACATCGTAAATATCCGAATCAATTAACTCGCTTTCATGCTTCATCTCATCCAATGGTAAATCTAATAGGTAAATGCCTTTTTGAATACAAGTGAAGACAAGTTTACCTGTTACCTCATGTGCTTCACGGAATGGCATACCTTTTGTAGCAAGGTAATCAGCTAGCTCTGTTGCGTTCGAAAAGTCAGCATGGACAGCCTGCTGTAAGCGATCCGTATTGACGGTCATCGTACGAACCATACCTTCAAAGATTTTCAGAGAGCCAAGAATCGTATGCACTGTATCGAACATGCCTTCTTTATCTTCTTGCATATCTTTGTTGTACGTTAATGGTGTTCCCTTTAAAACCGTTAACAAGCCCATTAGATTTCCATAAACACGCCCTGTTTTGCCTCGAATGAGCTCAGCCATATCGGGATTTTTCTTTTGTGGCATAATGGAAGAACCTGTTGAAAAGGCATCATCCAATTCAATAAATTTAAATTCATCTGTAGACCATAAAATGATTTCCTCAGCAAAGCGCGATAAATGAGCCATTAACAAGGATGCATTACTTAAAAATTCTACAATAAAGTCACGGTCACTTACAGCATCCATCGAGTTGGCATAAACCTCACTAAACCCAAGCAATTCTGCTGATTTTAAACGGTCTATTGGGAATGTTGTCCCTGCCATCGCTCCTGCCCCTAATGGCAAAATATCAATGCGTTTGATGGATTCTGTGAAGCGTTGCTTATCACGCTCTAGCATCCAAAAATAAGCCATTAAATGGTGGGCAAATGAAATGGGCTGAGCTCGTTGTAAATGTGTATAGCCAGGTGCAATCGTTTCAATATGCTCCTCGGCTTGGACTAATAAAGTTTGTTGGAATGTAGCAATTAAATCAATCGTTTCCTGGACACGCTTTTTCAAAAATAGATGCATATCCGTCGCAACTTGGTCATTGCGGCTACGCCCTGTATGAAGTTTGCCACCAACAGGACCAATTAAATCAATGAGCATCTTTTCTAAATTTAAATGTATATCTTCATTAGCAATGCTAAATTCAAGCTCACCTGCTATTGCCTTATCTTTCAGTTGGGCAAGACCACTCAGTATGGCCTGTACGTCAGCTGATGGTAAAATCCCTGTTGCGCCAAGCATTGTGACATGTGCAACACTACCTTCAAGGTCCTCTAGCACAAGTTGTTGATCAAAGCCAATGGATGCACCAAATTCATCTACCCATGCTTCTGCTGATTTTTGGAAACGTCCACCCCATAGTTTTGTCATGTCAGCTCACCTTTTCCTTTATTACTTTTCAAAAGGTGTAGGTCAAGCACAAATGCTTCACCCCACCCTGCTTATTACGATTACTTTTTATTAACAGCTGAGTTCACTACAGTTGGTAGACCCCATAGTTCGATAAAGCCTACAGCGGAAGCGTGGTTGAATTGATCTTCCTTAGAATATGTGGCTAATTTTTCATTGTATAGTGAATTTGGTGATTTACGTCCTTCTACAATGGCATGCCCTTTGAATAATTTCACACGCACTGTACCATTCACATATTGCTGTGACTGGGTAAGGAATGCCTCAAGTGCATCACGTAATGGAGAGAACCATAAACCATCATAAATTAATTCAGATAGTTTTTTCTCAATGACTGGCTTGAAGTGGGCTAATTCTTTGACAAGTGTTAAATCCTCAAGCTCTTTATGAGCCGTTAACAACACCTTAGCACCAGGAATTTCATAAACCTCACGAGATTTAATACCGACTAAACGATTTTCAACGTGATCGATACGTCCAATGCCATGTGCACCTGCTACTGCGTTTAATTCCTGTATTAAATCAGCAAGCTTCATTTCTTTGCCGTTTAAAGCAACTGGTTTACCAGCCACGAATTCGATTTCCACGTACTCTGCTTCATTTGGTGCATTTTCTACTGAAACCGTTAAGCCATAAGCTTCTTCTGGTGGAGATACCCATGGATCTTCCATAATGCCCGCTTCATTCGCACGACCCCATAAGTTTTGGTCAATTGAAAATGGAGAATCTAATGTCGCAGGAATAGGTACATTATGTTTCATCGCATATTCGATTTCCTCATCACGGCTCCAGCCCCACTCACGTACTGGTGCTAATACCTCTAAATCAGGATTCAATGCTTTAATAGAAACTTCAAAACGTACTTGGTCATTTCCTTTTCCTGTGCAACCATGAGCTACAGCATCCGCACCTACTTGGTTCGCAATCTCAACTAATTTTTTCGAGATTAATGGACGAGAAAGAGCCGACACTAATGGATACTTTTGTTCATACCATGTGTGTGCTTGTAATGAAATTAATGCATAGTTTTCAGCAAATTCATCCTTTGCATCCACCATATAAGATTCAATCGCTCCTACTTGTAGAGCTTTGTTTTTTACAAACTCCAGATCTTTCCCTTCACCAACGTCAAGACATACTGCGATAACGTCCCAACCTTGTTCTTTTAACCATGGAATTGCGACCGAAGTATCAAGTCCACCTGAATATGCTAGTACAACCTTTTTATTTGCCATAATTAAATACGCCTCCATTGCTCTATAGATATGTATGTTTATACATTCAATTAAAAGTTTATACACGAATAGTATCATGTTATAAAAATAAAAACAAGCGTATTTTTATAAATTAATAGACTTTTATTTTTCTTATAAAAAGTCAGTTTATCCATACATCACTCTGAAGAAAATCAATGATATTCACTCGAAAAAACACTTTTCTACTATAGACATAAATGTATACTATATAAATTACAACAAAAAAGAATCCAATGTATAAATTGGATTCTTGTGCGCCGCTATTACTGGATAAAAAAACGAACTATTGCTTGGAACAGCTCGACCACGCGTAATGGAAATCTACGCGTTTACTTGCATTGGATAGATTTATTTGACCAAACCTTCTTTGGATTCATCAGTATAAGTAGAAAGGCTGCTATTGAATACAGGATAGCGTTATACATCATTAAAATAATTAAATTCTCGTTTATTATGCCAATAAAAAAATTGAAGAATTGATGAATGATTATAGGAATTATTAAATTTTGATTAATTGAATAGAAGGCTGTCATAATGATGGTCGTAGAAATGATGGAAAGCATAAAGAATACGATGTATTTCAGTAGCTCCAACCCTGTAAATCCAGTTGTAAACCAAATCGGTAAATGCCAAATCCCCCACCAAAATCCTATGATAATCGCAGATTGTAATGACCCATATTTCTTTTGAAGCTCAAGCAAGGCAAAGCCTCTCCACCCTAATTCTTCTCCTATAGGTCCTGACAACAGATTTTTAAAGAAATAATAACTAAGCATTCCCCAGGATGAAATAGTAAAAATTGCGTCAGCTTCAGCATGATTCATAGCTAGAAGTAAGATGATGATAAAGATGGTGCCTTGAATGAGCAAGACAGAAAGAATGACAGAAAATTGGAGTTGATGTTTAAATTTTTGTTTCACGAAATGTAAAAAGTGCTGCCCTGGATAAATTTTTGGAAATAGTATGGCAAAGGCAAAAGTCGATGACCATGCTGATAGACAGCGGACTATATCGAATACCCATGTAGGAAGCCCTAGCATTTTGACAGCGCCTACAAGGCAAAAAAGTGGTAAAAAGATGATATTAGTGAGGATAACGAAGCTTGCTACTGGTCTTTTTAGCTTCTTTTTTCTGTTCATATAATAAATCCCCCGTTTCGTTCTGAATACCTTCAGCTTAAACCTGGGGGTTGCTCACAGGTCAATACATATTTCTGGCCATCACTCTATTTTATTGGGACATACATTTCTAAAAAAATTCGTTCTAACCCTCCCTCGTAAGTCGCTAGTAATAAGTTAATATAAACGAGACCTAAAAGTTTATAGCCATTTTCTTTTGCTACTCTTCTAATAGTCGCTTCCACTTGGTCATCTGTATTTTTGCCCCCGGTTGACCATCTTCCGTCTTCAATTACCGTATATAAACATTTAGGATGATATAAAACTTGCTCTTCTAATGTTTTCTCGTTTTCTTCTAGCTTTCGCACAATCATAAATTTATCTTTCTGCATGCCCTGTTCATTAAAGTGAATGACCCTTCTTAATGATGTCAGGATCACCGCTTTTTTTAAACTGTCTGTATTTTCTTTGAGTGCGTCATACTCTTCATAAGCTGTATAATGGTCTATTACGCCTAACATGGCTAGAGGTTTCATTTCTTTTATCTTAAAGGTACCTACATATTGTTGAATTTTTTGGCAATCTTCTTTAGCATTTTGGAGTTTTTTTAACAGTAGTTTTTTATAGGCTATCTCCTCTAACACTTGTTGTTCTTTCTCCTCCAATACGAGTTGGATTCCCTCTATGCTCATGCCCTTTCTCACTTCTTGTATTCGTTTAATTTCTAAATCCAATTCTCGATAAAAATTGACGGTTGTCAAATTATAAATATCCAATTGATTATACGTTCTATAGCCATTTTCGCTATTTTGGTGAGGCTTGACCAATCCCTTTTCCTCATAATATTTGATCGTATCTCTAGAAATGCCTAAAAATTTTGCCACTTGTCCAATTGTATACATATTACCCCCCTTTTCTTTGCCAGTATGAAAAAACTGTAGACATGCCAAGAACATGTTTACAGCTAGATGTTCATTATTTTTTATGGAAGAATGACTTCCCTAGGAACTCAATTGTTGCAGGTGCCAATGCATACAGTTTACTCGACAGCCCCATGATTTTTGGGAGGTTGACCTCTCGAACTGGGCGTTCAATTGTTTTAATTGTCGCCTGTGCTACTTCATCAGCTGATAATAAAAATCTGCCTAAAGATGCGCGATAGCCACTTTGATCATTGACCTTGTCTAAAAATGGTGTATCGATTGGACCAGGGTGAATGGCTGTTACTTTTACATGATATGGTGCAAGCTCCATGCGTAGTCCATTGGTAAATCCTACAATTGCATGTTTAGTAGCTGCATAAACACTTGCTTTCGGAGTGGCGACCTTGCCAGCCTGTGAACCAATAAAAATCAAATGCCCTTGATTTCGCTTCATCATCGTGGAAGCTAACCGTTTAGCAAGATAAATGGGTACACCAATATTCAATTCAATCATTTGTGCAATATCTTCATCCATTAACTTAGGAGCCTCAGCAAACTTTCCAACACCAGCTGAAAGGATGGCGACATCAATAGGAGGAAGCTGGGCACAAACAGCGTCGAGTGTATGTAAATGGGTTAAATCAGCTTGGATGACTTTGGCTCCCAAACGTTCTAAAACTTTTAATGCTACAGCATTGCGGCCTGTGGCATAAACGTTATGACCTTGGGCTACTAGCAACTCTGTTATTTTTAAGCCTACACCACTTGTGGCCCCTGTTACGAAGATCGTCTTCCTATTCATATATAGTCCTACTTTCTTTTAAATAAATAAATACCTTCTTCTGTCTTCGATGAAGTAATATAATTATTTGCCTCTAAATAATCTAAATGCCCCAACGTTTTAGACAAGGTTAATCCAAGCATATGCTGGAAGATAGCTGGATACAATCGTTTCGTCACTTGCACAACCGTTAATTGATCATCCCCTAGTAATTCACAAACTTTCATGGATTGCTGATGCTGTCTTTCTAGTCGTTTATCAATTAATATCGGAATGTCTTGTAGTTCAGCCCCATGTCCTGTATACATCATTTTGACAGGCAATTGGCGTAAGATTTCGAGGGATTCATTATATTGTAATAATGACTTTGTACGTCCCAATGAAGGATCTAATGGTGGTTCAATTAAAGGATTGGGCGTGATTTTTTCAAGTAATAAATCTCCGCCAATCACATGATGTGTTTGTTCATCCCAAAAAATAAAATGGCTTTGTGCATGCCCTAATGTTTCAATTGCCTTTAATCCTGGATGCCCAGGTACTTCATCTCCATCGGTCAAAATTTGTGTCAATGGACGTTCTCCTACAAGCTCTAATTCACGACGTACATGCACGCTTTTAGCAATATACTCTTGTGGCACCCCATGTTCAAATAAACATGTACTGTAAAATTGCTCGTGATAACGTAAAAACTCTTCGTCATGACGAAGCCATTTATCATTATAGGCATGGCCTAAAATTTCAGCATATGGAAAAGCATCGACCCATCCCGCATGATCAGGGTGATGATGGGTGAGTACAACTTGTTCAATATCTCGCATATCATAGCCCGCAGCGCGAATCCCCCATTTCAGAGCATCATAGGCTTCTACTGTTTTTGGTCCAACATCAAAAATGCTAAGTGCATCACCTTTCACAATAAATGCATTGACATCTCCTACTTCATAGGGTGTTGGTATTTCTATTTTGTATATAGACAAAGTTGTCTCCCCCTTTTTACTCGCTAGTGAATACTGATTCATTCTATTTTACAAGTTTTTTCTGTTTTCGTCATCTTCCTGTTGACAGGTTGCTTTTCCATCACTATAATTTTGAATAATCTAATTATTAATGTGCGTTGAAGAAGCCGAGTACGTAATTGGTGAAGGTGTTAGAGAGTGTTACATTTGCTGAGAGTAACATCACCCACTCCCATTACCGAACCTATTTCTGAGCAGTTATGCAAACATAACCGTCTCCCTTGCGATAAGAGGGCTAAGAGTTGTGCCAATATTGGCAAACAAAGGTGGTACCGCGGAAACAAGAGCGTTTTCGTCCTTCTAAATAAGGACGAGAGCGCTTTTTTATTTTGAACTGGAGGTTTTATTCATGAAAAAAATTTTATTTATCGGTGCGGGCTCAATGGCAGAGGCATTGATTCAAGGGTGGATAAAGCAAAAGGTATTTTCACCACAGGAAATTTACGTCACCAATCGCTCTGATAAAGAACGTCTGCATTTCTTACAAGAAACATATGGCATCCACTGCATGTTTGATCAGGCCATTTATCGTCAGGCAGATCTAATTATTTTGGCGATGAAGCCAAAAGACGCAATTGCAGCGATGCGTGAGTTAAAACCCAAAATTACAGCACAGTCTGCGATTCTGTCGATTCTAGCGGGTATTGGCATTGGGACGATTACTGAACTTTTAGGGAGCCGTCCAGTCGCACGGGTGATGCCTAACACGTCTGCCACTATTGGTATGTCCGCAAGTGGCATTTCATTCAATAACGAAGTGTCTACTGCACAGCGTATTCTTTTTCTCCAGTTATTAGAGGCTGTTGGCTCTGTTATTGAAGTCGATGAGGATCAATTACATGCAGTCACAGCCCTTTCAGGTAGTGGCCCTGCTTATATTTATTATTTAATGGAGGCGTTCGAGCGTGTAGGGACAGAGGTAGGCCTATCTAAAGATACCGTACGATTATTGATGACACAAACACTTGCAGGTACTGCCGAAATGCTCAAGCAATCCTTAGATGAACCAGATGTTCTACGCAAAAAAGTAACAAGCCCTGGCGGGACAACAGAGGCTGGAATTCAAGCGCTAGAGCAATATCAATTTAATAAGGCGATTGAAGCTTGTATCAAAGAAGCTGTAGCACGATCTCGTTCACTTGCAAAAGGATAACATTCGGTGCAAAATAGAGTTTATCACTAGGAATTAGGGGGCTTTATTTTGAGTAAATTATTCGAACCTTATCAATTACAATCCAT
The DNA here is from genome assembly GCF_049943995.1 of Lysinibacillus sp. VIII_CA. Classification (NCBI taxonomy): domain Bacteria; kingdom Bacillati; phylum Bacillota; class Bacilli; order Caryophanales; family Bacillaceae; genus Lysinibacillus; species Lysinibacillus sp. VIII_CA. Next base: position 137,997 of record NZ_JBNFXM010000003.1, on the reverse strand, counting down.
TTCCTTAAAAAATCGTGTTGTCATGGCACCCATGTGTATGTACTCAGCTGAGGATGATGGTCTGGTCACACCTTTCCATCAAGTCCATTATGCGACAAGGGCAGCTGGGCAAGTAGGATTAATCATTTTAGAAGCTACTGGTGTTGTTCCAGAAGGTCGTATCTCCAATAAAGATTTAGGCATTTGGGATGACGCGCATATTGATGGCTTACGTCAATTAGTAGAGGGTATGAAAGCATATGGGGCTAAAACAGGCATCCAGCTTGGTCATGCTGGACGTAAAGCAACCGTAGAGGGCGAAATTTTTGCCCCATCAGCCATTGCCTTTAGTTCAGACTATCAAACACCTACAGCCATGTCTGAAGAGAACATTCAACATGTGATTGAAGCGTTCAAACTTGCTGCTATTCGTGCGGCAAAGGCAGGCTTTGATGTACTCGAAATTCATGGGGCACATGGCTATTTAATTAGTGAATTTTTATCGCCTGCTACGAACAAACGAGAAGATCAATATGGTGGCTCACAGGAAAATCGCTATCGCATATTACGCCAAATTATTGATGCCATTCGCAGTGTTTGGGATGGGCCATTATTGGTACGTGTTTCTGCAGAAGATTACGCAGAAGATGGCACTACAATGGATGACTTCATCGTCTTTAGCCGCTGGATGAAATCACAAGGAGTAGATTTAGTAGATGTATCAACAGGTGGCGTTGTCCCTGCTACTATCAATGTCTTTCCAGGATACCAAGTTTCTCATGCTGAAGCCATCAAACATGGGGCTGATATCGCTACTGGCGCAGTAGGCCTTATTACAACAGCCATTCAAGCCGAAGAAATTTTACAAAATAACCGTGCAGATTTAATTTTCTTAGCTCGTGTTTTACTCCGTGAACCGTATTGGCCGCTCCATGCAGCTAAAGAATTAAGTGAAGAACTACAACCACCCGTACAATATGTCCGTGGTTGGTAAACTTATTTCCATAACAAAACAGCTTGTGCGTTCACAAGCTGTTTTTAATTATTTAATTAGAAAAGTGGATTTTGCTTTATTTCTTCATCAATAGCCTCTATTAATGCCGCCGCATCATCCGCAGTGATGATTTCTCCATTAACTATAGCAAAAATACCTTGCTCACAGATTTCACAATGCGATGTACACCCCGACTCCTCGATGTCAAAATCATCACGTTCTAACAAAACATCATATGCATCTGCGGCACCAAGCGATAAATTCGTCATGCAAAACTCGACTCTATTTTTTAATGGCTGTGAATCTTTCTTCTTTTTAAAAAGAGAAAATACCATGTTTATTCCCCCTTACAAATATTTCACTCTGATCTTTCTCATTTTTGAACATCATGTGAATTATAAATAATTTCTAGTGCGTAGTAACTCTAATAGGCGATTTGAGACTTTCGTCGACTCTTTATAGAACAAGTATACGGGTACATTTGGCAATGAAAAATCTTCAAATGGCACAATATTAAAACGTCTCTCCAACTGTTGAAATACGTAGCTGTGAAAGATGAAGTTTTTGTGTCCTGTTCGGAAATTACAAGTTTGAGCCGCTATAATAAAGGACTGTCACGATTTATACTCCATGCTTCATGATTACTATTTTTTCATTAAAACATATATTTAATTTACTAAATTATACAATACTATTAGACTGAAAAATAAATAGATGTGCAAAAGGAGAGATATACATGTCTTATGCTACATTAAGTCGTCAATTTCGACTTTTTGCCGAACAGGAATGCGTGAACTCTAGCCCTCTGTATGAACATTTAGCTAATAAAATGGCTGCGGATGAGGAGCTATTGGAGATTGCCTCCCTGATTCCACCAAATCAACCAGCACCCAATCTATTGTTGGCAGCTGTTCAATATTTATTGATTTCCTTGAAAGATCCTTTAGCTAAGTATTACGCGTCTTTTACGGCAACTCCACATCCCATTCAAGGGGTTTACCCTGTCTTCAAAGCATTTGTGATGGATCATGCAAAACAATTAAAGTCATTATTTCAAGAAAAACTTGTCCAAACCAATGAAATTCGACGTTGTGCCTACCTCTATCCTATGATGACTGACATTTATCACAAGCACCAGCGACCATTGGCCTTCATAGAAATAGGAGCAAGTGCTGGACTTCAGCTTGGTATGGATCACTACAATTATTGCTACAATCATCAATTATCCATTAACAATACGAACAATGGAAGTATCATATCTTCAGAAAACCGAGGGGAAACACTTCCTAAGTCTGTGTCAAAGCCACCCGTTGTTTACCAAAGGATTGGCATCGATTTAAATCCCATTGATCTCCGACAAAAGAAAGAAAGTCAATGGCTGCAAGCTTTAATCTGGCCTGAACACCACGAACGTCGATTGTTGTTAAATGAAGCTCTCCCTATCTTCAGTCAATTAGAAATTCAGTTAATAAAGGGTGATGCAATCCAACTAATAAAGGAGATCAGTCAAACCATTGAGGAAGAAGCCATGTTAGTCGTTTATCATACACATGTTGCCAACCAAATGTCACTCGAATCACGACATTCATTAATAGAGCAATTAAAAGAGATTAGCATGAAACGCCCACTCTACCATTGCTATAACAATTTATTTGACGTACAGCTACACCAGGATTTTCTGAATCAGGGCACCATACAATCTATTCGGACAATGGAACGTCCTGACGGCCATGGACGATGGTTTCAATGGTCAAATAGTTAAGGTGGCTACTGAAACCAAGAGATGCGTGTTTTTTTCTATGCAGTTGTGGTTATGGAGCGCCTTCAATTTAAACCTTATAAATCGATTCATCAGTAGAAAGGACGTTAAAATGCGAGGAATTAGCTTTGAAATAAAAAATGAATATGGCAGATATATATTGGATATTTTAACAAATCTAATTAGTGCGACTTGGCATTGGTCTATAGGACCTGGAGAATCTTACAAGATAGAGAATGGAACACTTGGTGCAAACCTTTTCCCCGATGATACCATTTTAAATGGCCTATCATTTTTAAACTGTATATCAGTTGATGAATACTATGTAATATTTGCTGACTTGAAAGCCTTTCCTCAACGTGAAGATGTTGTGGAAATTAAAAGCTATGAAGATTTTTTAAAAAGCTCATGTGAAATGGTACTATTAATCATTGATTCAAGCTATGTATCCCTTTTTGTCAAAGAAGAATCTATTATTGATAAGTTGTTCGAACGTGCAACAGCTTCCTATTATACAAACATTCAATTGATTACTGATGAAAATGATACACGTTTTTGTTTAACGGTATGGGGATAAAGATCATCATCTACAAAACGCTGTGGCAGCCTAGTGACACAGCGTTTCTACTACTCTTTAAAAATCGTATTCAGCATCTTTTTTCGCACGAATTTCTGCAAATGCGTCTGTTACCATTACAGTATCCTCTGCTAATCGTTCAAGACGGAAACGGACATCATCATTGACAATTTCTTTGCGTAAAAAGTCTTTTTCTTCTATAAATACATAGGTTGGCACAATATGGGCCTTCATGTAGGCAAGAATAGGCTTTAATTGCTGCTCCACCATTAAATAGTGCTTTGACGTCCCTGCGGTAACAATGACGCTGACTACTTTATCGCGAAAGGCATTGACTGGTAATAGGTCAAAGATATTTTTCAATGTTGCTGGAATAGAAGCCTGGAATGTTGGCGTCCCAATGACAATAGCATCCGCAGCCATGATCGTTTCTGTGACATATTTCGTATCGCCCTCATAGTCAAAGTAATTACGTCCATCACTAAATACTAGTTGATAGTTAGCAAGATCGAGAAGCGTCACTTCATGCTCCGGGTATTTTTTTGGACAATCTCGGCAAATTTATGCATCGCTGTTCTTGTTTTTGAGCCAATAATGGAACCGGCAAGTGCGACAATCTTCATATGATGGTACACTCCTTATTTTGCTGTATATTTTTTCATTGCTGGGATAATATCGTTGCCGATGATTTCAATGTTTTTCATGATTTTATCGAATGGGACCCCGCCAAAATCAATTTGTGCCATAAAACGCTGCATCCCATATAATTCATATTGATAGAGTAATTTCTCAATAATTTGTTCTTTACTACCGACCATTAAGGCATCTCGTGTATCTGTAGCTTGAGCAAATTGTTGTTTAGGATAGCCTCCCCCACGAATCGCTTGGAAACCACCGTTTAAATGTGGATACATCCCTTGTAATGCCTCTTTTATTGTATCTGCTACATAAAACAGGCTTGTTGTGGCAACTGGCAATTCATTTGGAACAAAACCTTGTCGCTCTGCCGCTTCTCGATAAGCATCAACAGATGGCTTAAAGTTTACAGCGGGCCCACCTAGAGTCGTTAACATCATGGGAATTCCCATATACCCTGCTTTTATCGCACTCGCTGGCGGCCCACCAACTGCACGCCAAATCGGTAAAGAGCCGTTTTTTGGCTGCGGTAATATTTGAGCATTATGAAGTGGGGCACGGAATTGGCCTTCCCATGTCACAAGCTCTTCATCATTGATTTTCATAAGTAGCTCTAATTTTTCTTCAAAAAGTTCTTCATAATCTTGTAAATCTACACCAAGCAAATGGTATGCTCCTACTCGTGATCCGCGTCCCGCCACAATTTCGGCACGACCATTTGATAATAAATCAATGGTTGCAAAATCCTCATAAACACGCACAGGATCTGAAACACTTAACACAGTGGCAGAGCTGGATAGTTTAATTTTAGAAGTTGCTTGCGCGATAGCCCCCAACACAACAGTATGTGCCTGTGTTGTAAAATAAGATTGATGACTTTCACCAACTCCAAATACATCAATGCCTGCTTGCTCCGCTAATTGGCTAGCTTCAACCAGCTCTTTTAGTCGTTGCTGCGCAGAAATTCGTTCTCCTGTTAATGGGTTGGGAATATGGTCTCCTAAAGAATACAGCCCAAATTCAAGTCCTTGTGATTGATCAATACGATATTTTTCCATTATGAATTACCTCTCCTTATTCAAGCGGCTCTAAAATCGCTTCAATTTCTGCTCGTTTTTCTTCTAAAAATGGTGGAAGATCTAGCTCTTTTCCTAGTTCATCTACCGAGGAATCTACCGTAAACCCTGGGCCATCTGTCGCCATTTCAAATAGAATTCCGTTACGATCTCTAAAATAAAGACTTTGGAAATAATAACGATCGACAACACCTGTGCTAGTTAAACCTAGCTCTTTAATTTTTGTATCCCATTCTAGTAGCTCATCGACCGTTGCTACACGTATAGCAAGATGGTGGATACTTCCTTTACCTGGTTTTTCACTTGGTCCTTCTAATTCTTTGACAAGAATCTCTCCAAGCACTTCCCCCTCTATCGATTGCAGAACTGCCTCTTGGTCATTTTCTGCAACAACGGTATAGTGAAATAAATCTTGTAGTAAATTCACTGTCCGTTGTAGATAACGCACCGTCATTTCAACTGTACCCATCCCTAAAATGCGATGCTCTTCAGGGATTTCATTGCCATCCCATGGTTGCCATTGCGCTGGTGTTTCTTGACCATGATGGTTTAATAACACCATTCTCAACCCTTCATGATCCTCAAAAAATAAGGCGTCTTTCCCCGCATATGTGGAGATGTCACTATGTTCTACCTTTAGCTCTTGGAAACGAAATTTCCAATAAAGTAAACTCTCATAGCTTGGTACAAGTAGACCAATACGTGTTATCGCATTGGTTCCTCGCACAGTACGTCCCGCAACAGGCATCTCAAAAAATGTTAATTCTGTACCCGCCGACCCTGTTAAGTCCCCATAAAATAAGTGATACATGGATGGGGAGTCTTGATTCACGGTTTTCTTTACACGTCGTAACCCTAAAATTTTAGTATAAAAATGATTATTTTGTTTGCCATTTTTCGTTAGCATCGAAATATGATGATGTCCACTTAATTTGTTCATTGTATGCTCCTCCTCGAAATCACTTGACTAAGCAAGTGATAGGGTAAAAAAAATTACGCTAGTGGTAATTTTTTTTCCTGACTATGCTTTTCCAGCTTTGTCATCAATTTATATAAAGTTTTCATTTCTTCATCTGTTAATACATCTTCAAAAAATGAGGATTGGAAGTGAAGCTGACTAGGTGTTGCTGCATCAATCATTTGCTCCCCTTTTGCCGTCAACGAAATCGTTTTCGTCTTCCAATTTTGCTTACGCTCAATCAGTCCCTCTTTTTCAAGCCTTGCCAGCATGCGAGACATTCCACCTTGTGTGACCGTTACTTTTTCTGCTAGTTGACATTGTGTAATAGGTGCATAGGTTTTTATTTGGATTAGCACATCAAATTGTGCGGTGGTTAGATCAAAACGTTTTAAAAATTCATTGGATAATTGATTACTTTGGGCTGTAAAGCGCATCATGCGAATCCAGGTTAAAGTACCTAATGTATGATTTTTCACGACTTTATCCTCCCTTCTGTTATCACTTTACCACTCAAGTGATAAAGAAGCAAGAGAAATATCTCGAATTTGAGATATTAAATACATAGGGAATATCATCCCTATATAATGCCATGTGTGGTAATAGGGTATAAGTTGCCTTTAAAGGCAAATGATATTCTCCCCGTTTCTTCGGATACGACCATAACGAGTGCATCACTTACCTCACTTAATCCCAATGCAGCACGATGTCTTGTGCCTAATTTCCTTTCCCCTGTATAACGCTCTGACAGTGGTAATACATTTGCCGCCGATTCAATTTGATTATGGTTGACTAATACTGCGCCATCATGAAGAGGATTGCCTGGGAAAAAAATTGATTCTACTAACGAATGGGTTAAGTCAGCACCTATATGAATACCAGGCTGGACTAGCTTCTCCAAAGCGTCTTCTCGCTGGATCACGATTAAACCACCGTGTCTTCTCAGTGACATATTTTGTACACTATGCGACAGTTCAGGATACTTTTCTGTAAACGGGGAAAGATAACAATTTAAATAAAACGTGGCTGCTTTCATTTCAATTGCCACAAATCTTTCTTTAATTTTTTCAAAATTGCCAAGGAGACAATTTGTTTCTGTATCCATCTGTTGAACACTTTGCTGTAATGACATAATCACGTGGAGAAGCTCATCTTTTAATGTTTCTTTCATTGGTGAAAAATCACAATTTATTGGATTCACAAAAGGCACCTCTCTTTTTATAAAAGCTTTCCTCTCTTAGTTTCCCTGGAAAAGCTATTTTTATGCGTCACTGAAAGCTAGTGCTATGAAACGTTCTTGTTTTCTAATAAGAAAGACAAGACAAACTCCTATGATACTAACAAAAATACAGATGATTTTCTTCTCCTTGTCAAAAAAAACGCATTACCTGTAGAACTAATTTTCTACAAGTAACACGCATAAGCTCTTACATATGTCCAGCCCTAATCTTTCTCACAATACTAAAAGTCGTATATGTAGCAGCTGGTGCTAAAACGACAATAAAAATGATCCAGACTGTTAGATTATTTGTTGCTTTTAACGTTTCATAATTTGTTATGACAAACATGATGAGACCGAATAGTAATAAATAGCTCAGCACATTTGGAAATATCACGATTAGTCGTAATAGTGCTGGCGGCATCTTTTGCTGATTCATTTTAACCACACCCCTTTTTTCAATTATACGGGAAATAAGTGATTGATCGTACTATATTTTTCCTTTTAGACGCTATAAATATATAGCATCAATACAAAAAACATCTATTAGCTGTCATTCCAATTAATAGATGTTTTTCAGTATTAAAGTAATGTATTGTTTTGCCAAGTATAAATAGCTTGATCGGCAGTTAGAAATGTTTGCGGGAAAGTTTCCTGAGCCTCTGCCAAAAATGGAGGTAAATCTTGTGGAAGAAAACGAGCACTTAAATGATTTAATAGTAAATATTGTGCTCCTGCTTGCTGTGCAACCTTGGCTGCCTCCACATTAGTTGCATGACCATAATTGGCTGCTAAATCCGTTGTTGTGCCGTCAAAGGTTGCTTCATGTACAATGATATCAGCGCCCATTGATAGCTGAACAGCCTCCTCACAATATTTCGTGTCGCCTAAAATAGTTAGTGTAAAGCCTTTTTTGGCTGATGCTACAACATCTTTCGCTTGAATGACATCACCATTTTCAAGTACGACATCATGCCCTCTTTTTAATTGTCCTAAAAGAGGACCCTTGGGAACACCTAAATCCTTGGCTTTTTCAATTAATAATTCACCAGGTAAATCCTTTTGTTCAATACGATATCCATAGCATGGAACAACATGACGCAATTCCTTCGCATAAACCGTAAAACAGGCATCCTCGTATACAATCCCTTCCTGAACCTCTACAAAGTGCAAGGGATATGTTAAATGAGTCTTTGATAAAGCAAAAGTTTGTTCAATCCATTGCTGTAAGCCGACTGGACCAAAAATCGTTAGAGGTTCATCTCCTCCTTGAAATGAACGAGAGCTTAAAAAGCCCGGCAATCCGAAAATATGATCACCATGAAGATGCGTTATAAAAATTTTGGATACCTTCCGGGGCTTTAGCGAGGTGTGTAAAATTTGATGTTGAGTCGCCTCTCCACAATCAAAAAGCCACATTTCGCTTATTTCGTCTAATAGCTTCACCATCAGGGCACTCGTATTTCGTTCTTTGGAAGGCATGCCTGCGCCTGTTCCTAAAAAATGTAGCTGCACAAATGCCACCTCAATTCATGTTTTATCGTTTTATTGTACCTTATTGAGTCTCATAAGAAAAACCTTTGGTAAAAGCTTTATCCAAAGGTTTTGTCGTTTATTTTGGTTGCCAAGAAACAAGAGCTGCATGAAAATCATGACGATAGTAATAGCGTCCATCTTTTTCTTCAATAAAAGGCTCCAGCGACTCCTCAATATGTGCTTGTAGGACATCTGTATTTAATATTTTTTTACTTTGTGCCGTCACTAGCTGCTCATAGCTTTCATAAGTATATACGCGTTCTAAAGGGATGATTTGGCAATCAGCGTAAATATCCATTTCGTACAGTAGATTTAAAAACTCAATATAATCTCTTCGAGGGAATTTAATCGTATAGCCATACTTTTCATATAGTATTTCATAGTGTGGCTGAATAGGCCCTGTCGTCATCCCTATGATGGCACGTTTCGTCGCCAGTCGATTCATATGCCCTAAAGCAGCTTTAATTTCATACATACGGTAAAAACAATTCACGCCTAAGACGATATCATGGGGCTCTATATCATCTTTTTCTAAACGTTCCCATTTTGCATGTACATATGAAACGTGCTTCTGATGAGGCATGCACTGCTGTAAATACTGTAGCATACTTTCAGAGCTATCCACACATGTGAGCTTGTCTACTCTATCTGCTAAAGGAAACGTGTAATTGCCCCAGCCAGGACCAATTTCTAATACAGAATGTTGGGGGTCAATACTTTTTTGAAGCTCCTGAAAAATACGTGCAGCATATGGATCCGTTTGCCCCATATTTTTCCGTGCCACAGATTGAGCCCAAAATTGCTCCTCTAGCTGATCATTCACCATACGCTCAGGCATATGCCCTTGCCAGTCTTTCATACCTTCTTGCCATAATGCTTCAAAATTAATGGCTAATGGTCCTTTTTTGTCATACAGATACCTCTATAGATAATAATTCATATATTTTTTTCATATCAAGATTTGCTCGTACATGACTAGCTAACATGTTATAGGCATCTTCTCTTCGTTCAGCATCACTTTTTACTTCACGTGGTAAAGCAGCTAAACCTTTTTTCATACGGATGTCATTGATAAGCTGACGAGTATAGGTACGATTATGAAATAAACCATGGAAATACGTACCAATTACCTGTTCGTCTTGACTAACAGCCCCATCTTCACGACCATCTTCAAGCAGTAAAAACGGTGTAACTTCTTCACGTAAAATTTTTGTTCGCCCTAGATGAATTTCATAGCCTGTCAAAGTATCCTGTCCTCTTGTGCCAGTCATTTGAACCGTTTTTTTATTGCCTACGAAAGTAGTTTCCATCGGCAATAAGCCAAGACCATCAGCAGATTCACCATTTCCCTCCACTGCATCTGGATCTAATAGCGTCTCACCAAGCATTTGAAAACCACCACATATTCCAATAATTTTGGTGCCATGCTCCCTTAATCGGGCAATGGCTTGATCGAAGCCTTGAGCCTTTAACCAGGCTAAATCATCGATGGTACTTTTCGTTCCTGGGAGTATCAGCAAATCTGGCGTACCGAGTTCATGAACTTTTCCAATTAATCGAACTCCCACTTCAGGCTCATCAAAAAATGGATCAACATCTGTGAAGTTTGAAATACGGGGTAAACGAATCATCGCCACATCGACAGCAAATTCCCCTGGTTTTGGCTTTTTAAAGCGTAATGATGATAAAGCGAGCGAGTCCTCCGCTTCAATATTGACCTCTAAATAAGGCACAACACCTAGTACGGGAATGCCTGTTTCTTGCTCCACCCATGCCAAACCATCATCCAATAATTCACGCATGCCTCTAAATTTATTGATGATTAACCCTTTCACTCGTGCTCGCTCCGCTTCATCTAGCAATGCCAGTGTACCAACAATCGAGGCAAAAACCCCACCACGATCAATGTCGGCAACAAGGACAACCGCTGCATCTGCTAAATGAGCCATTCGCATATTAGCAATATCACGATCCTTTAAGTTAATCTCTGCTGGGCTTCCTGCCCCCTCTAAGACAATGACATCATATGTATTTTGAAGCGAACGAACTGATTTTTCCACAATGGGCATGGCTTCCTGTACAAAATTATTGCGATATGTTTTGGCATCCATATTTAAAAAATGCTTCCCGTGGACAATGACCTCAGACATCATATCTTGCTTTGGTTTCAGCAAAATAGGGTTCATATCAGTCGTCGCAACAACACGGGCAGCTTCAGCCTGTACTCCTTGTGCTCGACCAATTTCTCCGCCATCTTTTGTTACAAATGAATTAAGCGCCATATTTTGCGATTTAAAGGGGACAACTTTAAAGCCATCATCTGAAAATATACGACACAACGCCGTACAAATCATACTTTTTCCAACATCGGAAGCTGTTCCTTGAATCATGATTGATTTTGCTGGCATAATCAATTATCCTCCGTCATTATAGGTGTCACGCTGTTCCACGAGACACAGATATTTGCCTTTCTTTCGTTAGGTTTTCTCTCCTATCCATCATGCGTTACCTAGCTCAGGAGTAAATCCTCGATCCTAAAGGTAAAGGTATATTAAAATTCAAGCCCCTTCACAGCTGGAATACCTTCATCATAATAATGCTTAGTAGCATCAATCGTAGAAACTAAATCCGCCATTGCTAGCAACGCGGGGTTGGCACTGCGTCCAGTCACCACTAGATGCATGGTCGAAGGACGTTGCTGAATTGCTTCTATGACGTCTGCCAGTGGTAGAACATCATCAATTGGAAACTTACTTATAGCCAATGCATTATTTAGCTCATCTAGCACTAATAAATCAATGCTGTCATCTTGTAGAGCTGCCTTCGTTTTTTTCCAAGCCTTTGCTAAGGCTACACGATGCTCCTCAGGTGTTTTGGTCCAAGTGAAGCCAATACCCATTTGTTCCATTTCCACACCAAGCTTACGCAGGGCAATTTGCTCTCCATACGTACGCTCAGGTGATTTAATAAATTGCATATAGCGCACATTTAACCCACGACCGATCGCACGTAATGTAACACCTAGGGATGCTGTCGTTTTGCCCTTTCCTTCGCCTGTATACACTAAAAACAAGCCTTTTCTTGCCATGCTGTTAGCCTCCTTATAGCCAAGTTGTCTTTTCTTCAAATGGCGTACGCTTCTTGTCGGTGAACTCCTGCACTTGTGGGTAGCCAATAAAAATTGTCCCTACCACTTTCTGTGCTTCACTTGCACCGATAAACGAATGCATGCGTGAATCATGTACAAGACCAACACCACGTGTACGCCAAACAAAGCCAAGACCTAGCTCCTCTGCTGTTAACCACATTGACATAATGGCGCTACATACAGCAAAAACGTTGTCCTCTGTCGCATCGGTATCTCCCTCCACCACATCTGCTGTTACAACAATAGCGACGGGGGTTGTTTGTACAACCTTTAATGAGCTTTCCACTAAATTCGGCTTTGTCGGAAAGCGTTCTTGTAAATAAGCGCTTGCCATTTCCTCATAACGATCCATAGCTTCACCTTGAATGATGTAGAAATGCCAAGGCTCTCTCATTCTGTCATTAGGGGCAAATGTAGCAGCCTCTAAGATTTGCTCAATTTTCTCTTTTTCTACTGGTTGTGCTGTGTAATTTCGAATAGCTCGACGCTTTTTTAGTGCTTCAATGACTGTCATGTTGCTTCCTCCTTCTGCTCTCTTATGAGATGATTATGAAAAAGCAAGTCCCTGCTCTTCAAACCATTGTATTTTTTCACGTACATTGACGACATCGCCAACTACAATCATGGAAGGATTATGATACCCTTCACGTTCAATAATGTTCGCAATTTCATCTAGTTGCCCTGTTATCGTTCGTTGTTGAGCAGTTGTTCCCCATTCAATAACCGCTACTGGCGTTGTGGCTTTACGCCCATTCTCGATTAATTTTCGAGCTATATAGGCAATATTGCCAACGCTCATATAAAAAGCGACAGTATCAATGCCCGTTGCTAATGCTGGCCAATTCAAAAAATCCTGTCCTTTTTCTTCTCGGCCATGTCCAGTCACGAGGGCAAAGCTTGTGGCAAAGTCTCTATGTGTCACAGGAATCCCAGCATAAGCTGGAGCCGCAATACCTGCAGTTATACCCGGCACAATTTCATAGGAAATGCCATGATTTTTTAAGATTTCAGCCTCTTCTGCACCACGACCAAAGACGAATGGATCGCCACCTTTAAGACGTGTGACAATTTTTCCCTGCTGCGCCTTCTCCACAAGTAATGCATTAATTTCATCTTGAATTAGGTGGTGCTTTCCTGGTAATTTCCCACAATAAACGAGTTCCGCATCCTTTTTCGCGAAGTCTAGCAATGCTGGATTCACAAGACGGTCATATGCAATAATATCAGCCTTTTGAATACATTCCAGACCATAAACCGTAATGAGCTTTGGATCTCCAGGTCCTGCGCCAACGATATAAACTATTCCATCCTTCATTGCTTTGCTCCCATCAATAGTTGTTGTAAATAAGCTTCACGTCTATCCATCTCACCTTGACGTGTCCATTCTAGGATGTTTGGCTCTAGCAAGGCCTGTAATGCCTCACGTCTTTGTGGGCCTTTATCAAACTTGGCAACAATCATTAAACGAGCTTGCTGCAAAAAGCATACGTAATCTTCATAGGCATCATCAAATTGATCCTCTAAATCTGCTTTAATTTTTCGTGCTAGCCCAGGACTTGCTCCCGATGTCGAGACAGTTAACACTAAAGGACCACGACGAACTGTCGCGGGAGTAATAAAATCACTTTCACTTTGTCTATCTGTTCGATTCATTAATTGCCAATGCTGTGCCGCCTCTTGCACGGCTTCGTTAACAGTCGTCACATTTGTGGCAGCAATAATAAGGATTGCATCATCCAAATCACGTGGTTCAAACTCTTTTCGTTTCCAAGTAATTTGCCCCCACTCGACTAGTGGCTGTAAATCTTCATGTAAGGTCGGACTAACGATGACGATATTCGCCTTCGCTGGTAAAAGGGATGCCACCTTTTGTGTGGCTACGTGACCACCGCCTACGATTACAACTGTTTTATATTCTAGATTAATATGAATAGGAAAATAATTAGTCATCATTCTTCACCTTCTTGCAAGCTGTTAACCAATTGTCAACTAGCTTTGGGTTTGATACAAAATGAAAATGCGTATAACCAGCCACCAAATTCCCTACTTGATAGCCTTCTTGTTTTTTGCCAAAGCGACCAATCGTTTCGTAGGCCGGTGTGTGATGGGAGCCATTATATTTGGAATAGTGGAATTCATGTCCCTTTGCCTGTTCCTCTGAACCGATTAAGAAATTACCTGCTGTACCAAAAATTTCACGATAGCCAAGTGCTGCTAGCTTTGTTTGCATAGCTACCTCCCCTGGGATTACACCTATCATGTCATAACGCTCTCCATGGCTATCTGTAATAGCTTCTGTTAAATACATGAAGCCCCCACATTCAGCCAATGTCGGTAGACCTTTGTTTATGGCTGCACGTATAGATTGTTTGGCAATCGTATTTGCAGCAAGTGTCTGTGCAAACTCTTCAGGAAAGCCACCCCCTATATATAAGCCATCAGCCTTACTTGGTACTGGCTCATTGGCAAGTGGTGAGAAAAATTGTAATGTCGCACCTTTCGCCCGTAATAACGCCAAATTTTCTTCATAATAAAAATTAAATGCCGCATCTTTTGCTACAGCGAGACAAATATTTTGTGTAGGCTCCTCTGTAAATAATTTGCCTGATTCCTGAAGTACAGGGGCCTTAGTGATACGGAGTAATTGCTCTAAGTCAATGGTCTTGGCCATTAGATCTCCTAGTTTGTCAAAAAATGAATGCAGCTCTCCTCTTTCAATAGCAGGGACTAGTCCTAAATGACGACTTGGAATATCAATCCCTTCCTCGCGCTTTAAGTAGCCGATTACAGGAATACCACATTCTTGTTCAATAGCAGCCTTAGCAATTTCATAATGACCCACACTACCCACCTGATTGGCTATCACACCAACGATATTTGGTTTATCTGATAATAATTGAAATCCTTTGACAACTGCCGCAACACTTCTAGCCATACTTGCACAATTAACGATTAAAATAACAGGACTCTCTGTCACTACACTGATATCTGCGGCAGAGCCAGCATCTGATAATGGACTTTTGCCATCATAAAAGCCCATCACCCCCTCAATAATAGATACATCCGCATCCTCACTAGCGCGTGCTACAATATCACATACTGCTTCATGCGAGAACATCCAACTATCAATATTGCGTGATATTCTACCTGTTACGGCCGTATGATAGGTTGGATCGATATAATCAGGTCCGCATTTAAAGCCCTGCACGACTTTCCCTTTATTTTGTAAAGCCTTCATCAGTCCAATGGTAAAAGTAGTTTTGCCTACCCCACTGCCTGTCCCGGCTAATACAAAGCGATTGGTTTGCATGGACTTCCTCCTTAAAATTGGTATCTAGCAACTGAAATCGTAGCATTACCTGATTTTTTCTTTTCTAAGATAAGTGATTTGGCCTGAGCATAACGCATTGCCGCAGGTTCACTGACACCGTATGCCCCTGTATATTTAAAGACTGTTTCCGAAGGTGATGGAAACTCAATTTCATTTAATTCTGATGGTGAATAGGTAACGAACTCCCAATCATATTTTTTTGTAATATCGAGGAAGCATTGCTCATCTTTCTTCAAATCAATTGTACAAAGTGCCTTCACACTTTTTTTCGAAAGATTAAGCTCTGCCAGGGTTTCATCAATGACTTGTTCAATCTCCTCAATAGATGTACCACGATTACAGCCCATGCCTAAGACAATTGATTTTGGTCGATAAATGACACCATTTTCAAGCAAAACTTCTTCTTCTCGTTCGATTATACGGTCCGTTATTAACAATGTTGCATGAGGCTTAGCCTCTATGGCCGTCTGTGTAGATGGATAAATTTTAATTTGCTCTGGCATTGGTGTATCACGCATCCACCAATCCCGTTCACCAGTTTCCTGTACAATAGCCACATGTTCCTCATTGACGACAGAAGCACTGACAGGCGTTAATTTATCGGCACTATCCCAAACCCAGCCAAAGCGTGCACCAAATAAATCGACAGGAATAGTCTTTTGCACATCGGAAGCTGTTGTAATAATAGGGTTGGCACCAAGAGCTGCCGCTACCTCATGCGTTAGTTCATTGGCACCTCCAAGATGTCCTGACAAGACACTTATTACGTTTTCGCCTCGATCATCAATAACTACAACACCTGGATCAGTCTTTTTATCCTTTAAAATGGGGGCAATCATTCGTACAACTGCTCCTAAAGAAATAATTAAAATCAAACCTTTGTATTGTTTAAATAGAGTTGGCAAAAGCAAACGCACTGTTCCGGTAAACAGTTGAATATGCTTTTCCTCCTCATCACCCTGTTCAAATTTACTCATATAATACAAATCACTTGCTGCAAACGTTTGTTGGAGTCGTCGTCCTATTTGAACACCGTGCTTTGTAATCGCTACAACAGCATATGGATTGCGCTGATCAACTTCTGGTAATATCCCCTCTTGTAACTCAATCACTTGTCTTCACACCTTTTCTGAAGCCGTGTGTAAAGGTTGCATCATATAATTTCGAGCGATATTGATCCTTATCATGAATATTAGGATCTAGCGCCCAGCCTGCTAGAATCATCGCATGCTTACGAATTCCATTCACACGCATCGCTTCATCTAATTCGATTAATGTTGTACGAACAATTTTTTGATCTGGCCAAGAAGCACGTTGAATAACTGCTACGGGTGTGTCATCAGCCCAACCAGCACTTTGAAGTTCCTTGACAATTTTCTTTGTGAGCGTCGCACTTAAGAATAGAGCAATTGTACAATGATGGCTTGCTAAATCACGTAATTTTTCAAATTCGGGTACAGGGGTACGCCCTTCAGCACGAGTTAAAATTAAAGTTTGTGTTAAATCAGGAATCGTTAGCTCAGCCCCAATTGCCGCTGCTGATGCAAAAACAGAGCTAACCCCTGGAATAACTTCGTAGCCAATGCCTTGCTTTTTTAAGAGTGCTACTTGTTCCATAATCGCTCCATACATAGCCGGATCACCTGTATGCATGCGAGCTACTATTTTCCCCGCATGGACCCGATCAGCCATCACAGCGACCATTTCCTCTAAATGCATCCCAGCTGTTCGAATAATTTCCGCATCTGGTCTAGCTTTCGCAATGAGATCTTCACTCACTAATGAATCTGTATACATCACTACATCTGCTGTCTGTAACATATGTAAGCCTTTTACTGTAATTAAATCTGGATCACCAGGACCAGCGCCGACTATATAGATTTTTTTCATTATTTACGCACCACCATTAATGTTAAATATTCTAAATCGACACCATCCAACTCGCGTACATCCCAAATGACTTCTTCGTCAGATGTTACCTTTGTCACAACAGATGCTTGATCCAGTAAATCTAAATCACGTAGTACCTGTAGCATTAAATCAATTACTTTTGCTACTTTAATAAAGACTACAGCATCATGACTTTCAATCGCTTCTCGCATTGCCGCATAATCATCATAGGCAGGAATGATCGCCACACGATCATCACCATCAGCTAATGCAATGCCCAGGCGAGAAGCGGAGCCATTAAATGAAGATATCCCCGGAACCGTACGAATTTCTACATCTGGATGCATGTCCTGCATTAACTTCATCATATGGATAAACGTACTATATAATAACGGATCACCTTCTGTAACGAAGGCCACATCCTTGCCCTCCTGTAATTTTTCATATACAAGCTCGACTGACTTTGTCCATTCACGCTCAAGGACAGCTTCATCCTTCGTCATAGGAAATACAAGACCAAGCATATCTTTTTCCTCTGGATTAATATAAACGTCTACAATACGATGGGCATAGCTCTTACTGCCTCTCAGCTTTTTGGGATAAGCAATAACAGGTGACTCTTGAATCACACGAAACGCCTTCACTGTAATTAATTCTGGATCGCCAGGACCAACGCCCAAGCCATATAAAACACCTAAATTAGTCATGATTTTCTTCCTTTCGATAAGCCGAAATAATATATATTGGATTTAATGGCACAAAGCGTGTCATATCTAAAATCGGTTTGCTACGCGCAAGCTGTGCCTGTAAAATATCAACCGCAAAATCACAAGCCTTAAACGCTTCCACTGCTTTATATAAATTTTCAATTGTCGCTGCATTTAAAACAATGCGACCATTTGGTTTTAAGCGGTTACAGCACAATTGTAGTAATTCGACCATTTCACCACCAGTCCCACCGATAAAAATGGCATCAGGGTCTGGGAAATGTTCGAGTCCCTCTGGAGCTTTACTATGAATGGCTGTTAGATCCACACGGAATTTTTGCTGATTGTGTAGACAGTTTTCTAAATCAGGTGCATTTTTTTCAACGGCGTATACTTGCCCCTCAGGTGCAAGCTTACCTGCTTCAATGGCCATAGATCCTGTACATGTGCCAATATCCCAAATAACACTATCCTTTTGAAGTTGCATCGCCTGTAAGCTTAAAACACGAATTTCCTTTTTGGTAATGAGTCCTTTATCTGGCTTTCGTTGAGAAAATTCTTCATCATCAATACCGAGCTTGTAGCGTTTTGGTTCAAAGGTTTGTTGTAAAATAACTACGTTGAGAGGGGAAAAATGTGTGGTCTCCATTTCATCTAACGAATACCAACCATATTTTTCACCTTCACCCTGTAGATTTTCGGCTACAAATGCTCGATATTCGGTCATTCCAAAATGCTTTAAATAACGTGCGAGCGCATTTGGGCTATTTTCAGCATCTGTTAATAGAGCTATTTTCTTGTTCCCATCGATGCGCTGTGCCAAGCCTTTCATAGGTCGTCCATGAATACTTGTAACATAAGCATCCTGCCAGCTTTCTCCCATTTTCGCGAAGGCTAGTTGTATGGAGCTCATGTATGGATAAACCTCCAAATCTAGCTTTTTCGCTAAATAGCCGCCAACGCCGTAAAATAATGGATCTCCTGATGCGAGAATAATCGTATCTCTTGTTTCCTCTGACAATCTCTCAACAAGTGCTGAAAGACCTCCTTTGATCTTGATTTTTTCCCCTGTAAAATGTGGAAAAAAATCAAGCACGCGCTCACCACCGACAAGTACCTCACAGTCTTCAATCCACTGGTGGTATTGTGGTAATAAGCTTGCTAATCCGTTATCCCCGATTCCAATTAATTTCATCGATCGATGCAATGTCATCAGCCCTTCCTAATAATTGTCCCTGCATCGAATAAATCGATGTGGAAAGCGTTAAACCGCCCTTTATATGATGAATGGAGGAATAGCAGCAGGCCTCACACAAACGATGGAAAAATGATTCATATCCTTTTTCCATCATAATTTCACCTACTTGCGACGCTGTGTTGGCCTCTCGTATTTCGGCTATTGTGTCTGCATCTGCCCCTACATCTTCGGCAAGTTGTGCTAAAAAGTTAAAATCAATCGGAGCACTTTTGGAATGCACCATCATTACCCCTTGTGCCACCTTTGAAAATTTCCCCATCATCCCAACAAGGGACACTTGTTTAATACCGAGTCGCTTACAATGCTTTAAAGTAAAGCCAACAAAATCACCCATTTCCACAAAAGCTTCTTCAGGTAAATGGGGGTATTGTTTCATCGCAAATTTTTCACTGCGACCACCTGTTGTCACTACTAAATGCTCACAGCCGGCCTCTTTAGCGACGCTAATGGCCTGTACAATACTAGCCATATACGCAGAACTTGAAAAAGGCACGACGGTTCCCCTTGTGCCTAAAATAGAGATGCCTCCAAGTATACCAAGACGACCATTTAACGTTTTTTTTGCAATCTCCTCGCCCCTAGGTACGGAAATCACTACGTTAACCCCTCGCGTAATTTGAAATTCATCCAATACACCTTGAACAGTGCTGTGAATCATTTTCCGTGGGACAGGATTAATGGCCGCCTCTCCAACAGGCACTGGTAAGCCGGGCTTTGTGACACGCCCGACTCCAATCCCTCCATCTAAATGAATACCAGGTATCTCTGCCCAGCTCACAGTACCGACGATGAGTGCCTGATGTGTGGCATCTGGGTCATCACCAGCATCTTTAATCGTTTCACAGCTGACGGCATTGTTTTCAAATAGGCATTTTTCAATAGTAAAGGTCGCATCCCTACCTATTGGCAAATGAATCGTGCTTGTTTCTTGCTCTTCATTTGTAATAAGGGCAAGTAAAGCTGCCTTTGTTACTGCAGTTGCACAGGCTCCTGTTGTATAACCGTGACGCATGTCCTTAGGATCCTTTTTTGGCTTCCGCTCCATTATTTTTTCGCCTGTTCATCCGCTAAAAGTGAAATGGCATTTAATGCGGCAACCGTCACTGTACTACCGCCTTTACGACCAACATTTGTAATGTACGGAATACCTTCAAGTTTTAGCAGCTCCTCTTTCGATTCAGCCGCAGACACGAAACCTACAGGCATACCAATAATTAAATCTGGTTTTGCTAAGCCTTCCTTAATTAAACGAATCAATTCTAGTAATGCAGTTGGGGCATTACCAATAGCATAAATACCGCCTTCATGTAATTTTGAGGCTTTTTGCATCGATATAATGGCACGCGTTGTATTTTGCTTTTTCGCTTCTACAGATACATCCTCATCCGCAATATAGCAATGTAAATCGCCACCATGTTTTTGGAAACGTTTTTTACCAGAACCACTTTCAATCATTTGCACATCCGCAATTACATGACGCCCTGCCAGAATAGACTTAACACCTGCTTCAAGTGCTCCTGGTGTAATAATAACGCTACGACCTAGCTCAAAGTCAGCAGATGCATGGATAATACGGCGCACAACCTTCCATTCATCCTCTGAAAAGTTATGCTCCCCCATTTCTTCTGCGATAATTGAGAAACTGTAATCGTAAATTTTATCTGGGTCTACTGTTAATGGTTTGAAATCAGTTTTAAAATCCATTGTTATTGCCTCCTAAAGTGTATGTTTTACAGCCTGTAACACTTCTTCAAAAGTGGAATATTGTTGGCCATATTTAATATTGGGTCTTGCAATAAGAATTGTTTCTATAGAACAGGCAAGGGCTGCCTCTAGCTTCTCGTCTACCGAGCCCACTTTGCCGCTTTCTTTAGTAATCATTAAGGTCACTCCATATTGACGGAATAATGCTTCATTTAATTCCTTTGAAAATGGGCCTTGAATGGCTACAATATCTCGCTGTGCGACACCGAGCGCCTCACATTTTTCCATATTGTCAAGTCGTGGGAGCATACGAGCAATGACTCTTGTGTTTTCTAAGCCTTGTAAAACTTTCGTAAATGTAGCAAGCGTTTTACTGCCTGTTGTCAGCATAATGACACCACGCTTTTCAGCTGCTAACTGAGCCGCCTCTTCATAATCCTTTACAACTGTAATAAGTGGGTGAGCATAATGCTCATGGGCACGTTCATAGCGGATATATGGTACTTGCGCTTTTTCAGCTGCTGCCATAGCATTTTTCGATGCCTCTTCAGCAAATGGATGAGAGGCATCTACGACCAATTGAAAGCCTTGTTCCATTATAATAGTCGCCATTTCTTCCGCTGTTAGTCTCCCTATTAAGGAAGGCAAGCCAACGTCAGCAAGACTAGAGGCTGCCGATTCCGTCACAACAGTGGCAGTTACAGCATGACCTGTACTTTGCAATTCAAGGCCCAGATTTCTTGCATCACTCGTCCCTGCTAACATGAAAATCATTTAACGGGCTCCTTTTCATGATGATGATGGTCATGGTCATGGTCGTGGTGGTGGTCATGTCCATGATCGTGATCATGATGGTGATGATGATGGTCATGTCCATGATCGTGATCATGATGGTGATGATGATGTGCATGTCCATGAATAGCAGCGTAAGCACGATAATCTTCAAGATCTTGCATACCTGTAGATGTACCATTCATCGCTTGCTCAATACGCTCTAATAAAACATTTTGTAAACGTTCGTGGTAGCCAAAGTAGTTGGCAATTTGAATTTCACATGCAGGAAATTGCTCATTGAATTTCTCACACATAACATGCATACGCTCCATTAAAATACCAGTGAATAAAAAGTAAGGAAGCATGATTATTTTCTTAGCACCTAGTTTGACGCAGCGTTCAATGCCTTCTTCAACACGTGGGTCCGTTACACCCATAAAGGCACTTTCTACGTATTTAACAGGTAGTTTTTCCCATAGCAATCGTGTGATTTTATAAAAGTCCCCATTTGCATAAGGATCACTGCCACCTCGAGCAATTAATAAAACGGCTGTATCTTCCTGTTCTTGTTCTGTATTAAATCCAATTTCAACTAAACGATCTTGTAATATCGCAAATATTTCTTCATGAATGCCAATTGTTTGACCATATGTGAATGTGATATTCGGATAATGCTCACGGGCATGCTCGATTTCTGCCGGGATATGTAGCTTGGAATGACCTGCATGAAGTAATATAATCGGGATTACATGTACCTCTGTAGCACCCTTTTTCACACAATTTGTAATACCTTCTTCAATGTTAGGAGAAGCAAATTCTAGGAAACATGTTTCTACTAGATATTGTTCATCAATGCGAGATGTCATTTGCTCGATAAATGTACGTACCTCATCATTTCCTGCTGCTAAACGGCTACCATGGCCAACAAATAATATAGCTTTCATCTCTTTTCTCCTCACTAGTCGCCGCACGGAGCTGGCTCTATTTTTATTTTGGAAGACATATCTTGATACGTAAAATGCAATATCTTTTTCACACGCTTGAAGTATTTAAATAAGCGTTCGTTTGGATGCGCATTGGCTTTATATTCTTCAATAATAGCTGTAATTAAAGGAATCAATTGTTCAGGCTCCAAGCCTTCTACAACAGGCTGTGCTGCATGAGCCGTACGTCCGACTGGTTTCGCTCCAATAAAGACATCAAATTTACTTTTACGATAGACAATCCCAATATCGTCAAATACTGCTCGATAACAAGCCATCCCACAGCCATTAAAGCCAATATTTAATGTTTTCGGTAAAGACAGACCACCAAGCTTTTCTTGAATTTCCTCCGCATATGGTATGGAATCTGCTTTTTCACCGTAGCAAAAATCGCAAGCCTTCAACGACAATACATCACCAATTGGTGCTAATAAAAAGCCTACTTGCTGTAATTTTTCAGTGATGCGTTCAGGCGTAGTTGTAGGTATTTTTAAATGGATTTGATGATCTGGTGTGTATTCCATCGATCCATCTTCGCCTACGACCTCTGCTAACGTCATCATTTGCTGTGGTGTAAAAAATTTATTGGCCACTCCAGGGCTCACTGCTAATTCAAAAATGGATTCTATTTTTTGTTGTACAAGCTTTGGAGTAACCTTGATAGCATTTGTTCCCTTTACCATTGCAAGTGCCGCTGTAGCCATTTCAAGTGCCGTTTTTTTCGGCTTTGGCATAACGGCTACACTGGGTTTATTCATTCGCCCTGCATTGGGGTCTGCCGCAAAGTCATTGCGTGCTGTTCCTGTCTCTTGATTCATCGCCCATGGCTCATTTTCTTCCCGTAAACGTTGATGTGGACGTAATGGCTGCTTTTCCTCGCCAAGTGTATATTTACGTTGGTAGCCACGTGGCGTAATCATTTTATTATCATAGAAAAACGTAGATGAGTTTCCGATAATGACGGTTGTCAGCATACCGATATCATGTTCCAACATGTCTGCCAATGTGGTCATCGTCACTTCTTGACGTTCTCGATAGGCACTTTTCACAAGCCCTACTGGAGTGTCAGGTGAACGATATTCTAAAAGAATTCGCTGTGCTTCGACAATTTGTCTTGTACGGCGACCGCTTTTAGGATTGTATAGAGCAATGACAAAATCGGCCATTGCTGCAGCTTCCACACGCTTCGCAATTAAATTCCACGGAGTGAGGTGGTCACTTAAACTAATGGTACAAGCATCATGCATAATCGGTGCACCAAGTAAACTAGCACATGAATTGATAGCTGAAATACCCGGGACAATCTCGACTTCAATACCAGTTGCCTCTGTCCAGCCTAGCTCAATTAAAACTTCATACACTAATCCCGCCATACCATAAACGCCCGCATCTCCACTCGAAATGACCGAAACTATACTTCCTGCCTCTGCTTGACGAACTGCCTCCTGAGCACGGGACACTTCTTCTGTCATGCCTGTACTGACAATAGATTTTGCACTCACTAAATCTTGAATCAGCTCAACATAGGTTTTATAGCCTATGATCATATCACTTTGTTGTAAAGCCTCTACTGCACGTGTCGTAATATGCTTAAAGTCTCCAGGTCCAAAGCCTACTACGAAAATTTTCCCTTTTTGCGCCATGTTTTTACCCCTCTTTCACCTTTTCAATCCCTTTAATGGCTGTCGTTTGCGCTGTTCGCTGCAATGTCCCTTCCCGAAGTGTATAAACATGATCGTTATGTAAGGATTCATGATGCAAATCCTGTACAAGTGTTCTAGCATGCTCCGTTGATGGTACACGGTACCAATTCCCCTGGGGGTAAGCAATAACCACACAAGCATCCTTACATCGTCCATTACAGCGTGTTCTTGTCGTATGTATTTCTTTATCTAGTGCGTTTCGCTGTATTTCGTCCCGTATAGCTTGGGTAATTTCTTCTCCATCCTTGTTCATACAGCTACTGCCATTGCAAATAAAGAGATGTGTTTTCATCCCCTCTAAATTCCACGTTGTCATTTTATGTCTCCCCTCTTTTGCTTTTGGAAAAAGAAAAACCTTTACTCTCCCGAAGAGTAAAGGTTTGTAGAAGCCAAATAAAAACGAATAGACTGAAAGACAGATCCTCGCTTTTGCTTCAACTTCTCCCTCCGAAAAGTTTGCATGCACAATCTGATAAGCAGGTTTCCTGACTTAAGCTTCATTTTACTGTCGCACCTTCCCTAGTTTGCACAGGTGGCATTGCGATTTCATCAGCTATTACAGTAGCGGGGGCTGTATTGGACTTTCACCAATTTCCCTATTATCTCGAGTTTTTCGAGCACTTATCGACGTTTTATATGAAATTTTTAATTGTATATTTAATAGAAAACTGTCTTAATCATATCTTATTATTTTAAAATTTCAATATTTCTTTAAAAATTCATGACAAATTTATCAATTTTATCAGAGAGTTTTTGGTTATTTAAAATTGGTGTTGTTCCCTTTTATTCTCAAAATCCTCAGTAATCAGAATTTTCGACATTGATAGTCTATTTCAAAATTTTTATAAAAAAGTATAGCATATTTATGGAAATTCGTGGTACACTTTGTCGTGAAATCTCACAACTTACTATTTTTGGTGTAAAATGCTCGTCATTTTACTTAAAAGGGAAGCCGGTTCAAGTCCGGCGCGGTCCCGCCACTGTAATAGGGAGCTTTATAGAAAATGTCACTGTCCAATGGATGGGAAGACCTATAAAGTGTTGAACTAGAGCCAGGAGACCTGCCGAAAATATGTGATCGTTTCATCCTACGAGGATAGGTGTGCGGCTTAGCAGATGAGAATGTTATTTGCTTTTTTAGCTATGCACTTTTCCAACAACGGAAAAGTGCTTTTTTTATTACGCACGCTACATTCTAAAAATCTATTTATAGTTTGGAGGAAGAAAATTGAAGCTGTCTTGGTGGAAACTTAGTTATTTTGTATTGGCTTTTTTAATGGTGCCAAAACGTGCCTTCGCCATGCATATCATGGAAGGTTTTTTACCAATCGAATGGGCTATTTTTTGGTGGGTAATCTCCGTCCCATTTATTATTTTAGGATTGCGCTCTATTCGTAAAACAATCGAAGAAAACCCAGAAACAAAAATGATTCTGGGACTGTCTGGTGCGTTTGCCTTTGTTCTATCAGCCTTAAAAATCCCTTCAGTTACAGGGAGCTGTTCACATCCAACAGGGGTAGGTCTCGGAACAGTCTTATTTGGACCGTTAGCGATGAGTGTCATCGGGACAATTGTTTTATTATTTCAATCTTTACTTTTAGCACATGGTGGAATCACAACATTAGGGGCTAATGCATTTTCGATGGCTATCGTAGGTCCGTTTATCGTCTACTTTGTATTTAAAGGGGCGCAAAAAATGGGGTTATCGTTTTCATTAGCTATTTTCTTTGCGGCTATGCTTGGGGATTTAGGTACATATGTGGTGACTTCTATTCAATTAGCACTTGCTTTCCCATCTGAAGTCGGTGGCTTTATGGCTTCATTTACAAAGTTCGCAAGTATTTTTGCCTTAACACAAATCCCGTTAGCTGTGAGTGAAGGGATATTAACAGTTATTGTCATGAACTTCTTGAAAAAATATAATATTAGCGAATTAAAGTCTTTACGTGTTTTCTCTACAAAGGAGGCGCACTAATATGAAACGAAATTTATTACTATTAGCGATTGTAGTGCTATTGGCCATTATCCCGCTCTTCGTCCAAAAGGGAGCAGAATTTGGCGGAGCTGATGGTGAAGCCGAAGCTGCCATTGGAGAGATTAATGCAGAGTATGAGCCATGGTTTGATAGTTTATGGGAACCGCCCAGTGGTGAAATTGAAAGCTTATTATTCGTGCTACAAGCAGCTATTGGTGCTGGTTTTATCGGCTACTTTATCGGCTATATGCGTGGCAAGCATAAAGAAGGTTAAGAATGATGTTACTCATTGATAAGTATGCGTATCTCAATAAGCTAGCGTACGTTCATCCTCTAGAAAAAATGATATTTTCATTAGGACTACTTTTATTCACGCTTATTATGAGAGAGGAACGACTTTCACTCATTACATTTTTTGTAATGAGTGCTTTTATCATTTGGGGTGCGAAAATCCCACTAAAATACTATGCGAAGCTATTATTACTACCAGGATTTTTCTTATTCACAAGTCTCATCTCCATCCTAATTTCGATAGCGCCAGCAACGCATGTATTACCAGCCCATATGGGATCATTTACGTATATGAGCTGGACAATTTTTATTGGGAGAGCCAGTATCGCTACCGCACAGCAGCTATTCTTTATCGTACTCGGCAGTATAAGCTGCTTATATTTTTTAATTTTAACAACATCTGTACAAGAGATTTGTTATGTGCTTCGCCAATGGAGGCTCCCTCCTTTATTAGTTGAGTTAGTAGAACTCACCTATCGTTTTATTTTTATTTTTTTCGAAAGCATGCAAAAAATTCATTTAGCCCAGCAAGCCCGCCTTGGCCATCATTCACCCATGCAATGGTTACGTTCGATGTCTATGCTGATTGCAGCGTTGTTTATTGAAATGTTTCAGCGTAGTCGAGAGCTTAACAATGCCATGCAGGCACGTGGCGGTGAAACGGTTTATTGGCACGAAACGGCCGTCTATAATAAAAAAAACTGGCTCGGCATGATGGCTATTTTTTTATTCCTTATCGTATATGGAGGATACTTCTCATGACAGCATATTATTTTCAACTGACTAATTTGTCTTATGCCTATGCAGATGGAACAAAGGCTTTGACAGATATTTCACTAGACATTCCAAAAGGGAAAAAAATCGCTATACTCGGTCATAATGGAGCAGGAAAATCCACTTTATTTCAACATCTTAATGGCATTTTGAAACCGACAGCCGGAACCATTTCATTTAATGGGAACGAACTTCAATATAGTAGAAAAGCATTAAAAGCACTTCGCCAACAGGTGGGAATTGTCTTTCAAGATGCTGATAATCAGCTTTTTTCAGGAACCGTTAAGCAAGATATAGCCTATGGTCCATTGAATTTAGGATGGTCTACGGAAAAAATTGAAGAAAAAATAGCCTGGGCTGTGGCACAAACTGAAGTAACAGAGCTACTTGATAAACCGATTCACTTCTTAAGTGTAGGACAGAAAAAACGTGTGGCAATGGCAGGTGTATTAGCGATGGAACCGGCTGTCCTTTTATTAGATGAACCAACGGCTGGTCTTGATAGCTATTATGCTTCTCAGATTTTTCAGTACTTAGCCAAATTAGAAGACTGTGAACGAACGATTATCGCTGCTACTCACGACATTTCCCTTGCCTATGAATGGGCGGATCACATCATCGTCATGGAGGCAGGAAACATTATTTATCATGGTGATCCTATCGCCCTGTTCTATGAAGAAGAATTGCTAAAACGGGCACATCTTGAACGACCATGGGTCTTTGAAATGACCATGGCTCTACAAAAAAAGAAATTATGGCAAGAAAATATTTCAGTTCCTCGCTCTAAGCATGACTTATTACAATTGATCGAACAGCTACCCGTTCAGGTTTAATAAGCATTATTAATAATAAAATAACGGACAGCTCATCCCTTTACTGTTCGATTTTTCAAATTGCGAAGAAAAATTTTCCTCATTTACGAAACTTTTCTATCGCTTATCCGTATTAGTATAGTCGAGACCTATTATAGAACATCAAGGAGAGATACAATTGAAAAGTTGGTTTAAAAAATCAGTCGCTGTCGCAGCATCCGCTGCGCTAATGGTTCCTGTGGCTTCAGCTTTTGCAGAGGAGGCACCACATCAAACAGCGAAGAACGTATTAGCAAGCAATTCACAACATGCAGGTAAGAATCTTAAAACTGAAGACAAATGGATGAGTAAGGATACGATTATTATCAAGCATTCCGGCCTTGATAAAAGCGTACATAAAAAAATTGGCTCCAAGGTCATCCGCTCTATTCCTTCATTAGGCTATGATGTGATTCAACTTAACAAAGGTGTATCCATTGAAAAAGCCGTCTCTTACTATTTAAAGCAGCAAGGGATTACAAGTGTATCCCCTAGTTATGTCTATCATTCTTTCAACAAAGAGGCTGACCCAAAGATAAAAGATATGTATCATCTAAGCCTTTTGCAAATGGATCAGGCATTAGCATTAGCTGGGGAAAATGACGTAACAGTAGCTGTCATCGATTCGGGTGTTGATTTTAAACATCCCGACCTAAAATCTCAAGTACTCACACCTTATAATGCAGCTGCTCCGGCAAATACATCTTATCCAGGTGACCATGGGACACATGTTGCTGGGATTATTGCCGCAGCCAAAGACAATGGTATTGGTGGACATGGAATTAATCCACAAGCGAAGCTACTACCTATTGATGTCTTTAACGGAAAAGAAGGAGCAAATGATTTTATCATTGCACAAGGTATTCTGTACGCCATTGAGCAAGGTGTGGACGTCATTAATATGAGTCTTGGAGGCTATGGTGAATCCCCACTTATGCAGGATGCTGTTCAAAAAGCTATTGATAGTGGAATTACGATTGTTGCAGCCGCTGGAAATGAGTCGACGGATGACTATTCCTTCCCTGCTTCCTATGAAGGTGTTATAAGTGTTGGTTCCACGAATGATCGAAATAAACTATCCAGCTATTCCAATTACGGTCCTTCTGTTGATGTCGTGGCTCCTGGCGAAGACATCTACAGTACCGTACACGATGAGAAAAAAGGATCATCTTTTGTCAAGTTTAGTGGCACTTCCATGGCATCTCCTGTAGTGGCAGGCATCGTCTCCCTACTTAAATCAAAGCATCCGAATTTAAAGCCACATGAGATTGAAGCAATTCTTGAAATGACAGCACAAGATTTAGGTAAAAAAGGTTATGACCTTACTTATGGTCATGGGCTTGTCGATCCTGTGAAAGCCTTACAGTTCGATTTAAATAAATTACCTAAACATTATTCTGAATCTAAAGAAGAGCGTATCAAAAATGCCAAAGTTCTTGCCAAAAATACATTAAATATCGAACAAGGTGTTTTCGAGCAGCAAGATGAAAAAAAATGGTATAAGGTTGATTTAGAGGCAAATGAATATGCACAGCTAACTTTAAAAGGTGCTGAACAATACGACTATGCCTTTGATTTATACTTCTACCCTACTAACAAGCAGGGTGAAGTAGAGCCAATTAAAGTTAATGATGTTCGTGTAGGAAAAAAAGAAGGTCACCTCTTTAAAGCAGACCAAAAAGGAACATTGTTAATTGGTGTGAAAGATCATAATGGTAGTTATAGCTTAAAAGGCAAATCTACTTATATCTTTACAGCACAAACTACGAAAAACTCAGATTTACCAATCGATGCATTAAATAAGTCTTCAATGGAGTCTATTAAAAAGTTCCCATACAATACGGCAGGAAAAAACTATACCCTACTGTCTAAAGATCAACAAAAGGATCAAGATTATTTTACGTTTTCTGTAAAAAAACCGACAACATTGAAGTTTGATCTATCTGGTATACCAGGTGTTACTGCCTCTATGGATTTATACTTAAAAGAGGATTTCAATCCGATTCCACCAGAAGAGGTAAAGCAAGCTAAAAAAGAGGAAAGCGAAGAAGAAGAAGCCTTCCCAATTCAAAGCTCCTACGGTGCAGCTAAAGGTGAAGCAGTGAGCATGATCATCGATGCTGTACCCGATCAAGAGTACATTTTAAGTGTATCTAATGAGAGTAATAGCGAGTTTTCAATGGAGATGTTTTTCAGTGGTGGCATTGAAAAAGAGGAAACAGTCAGTGAGTCAATGATCCCATACACATTAAAAGGTGAGGTTGTTACGCTCCCACCAGATGAGGATGGACTACCATTAGAGGATGCCATGTATGACGAAAATGTCTCGGTCGACCAGTTACCAATAACACCAAGTACAACAAAAAAACGGAATGAAATTGAAGGCATGATGAATATGCTCATGAATTCCTTTACGACGGACAATTTAGAAAATGTTGATCCGATTATTAAGCAAGCTATTCGCTTCAACATTGGTGAGGATCAAAAAGCTTATTTCCAAACAGAATATGATGAGGACTACTTCTTATTTAAAACAAAAGAAGACGCTCTTTATAGCTTTAGCTTTAACAAAGATGCAAGCCAAATGCCTGCCGGTACTGTGTTTGAATATGATGAAAAAGCCAAGGAACTAATTCCTGTGTCGTCCTTAACCAATGACCTAGGCTTACTTTCGTTACTTCTTGGCTCTGCCGGTAATGAAAACGATGCAAAAGTAATGGCATTGAAGAAGGATAAAACCTATGTAGTAGCTGTTGTAAATGCTGGTGAACGTTCAACTGAGCCTTATACGTTGAAAACAAGTAAAATAGGTGATATTCCGAAAGATTATAATCCAGAGAATTATGAAGAAGCAAAGGCGTTAAAAATTCAACCTGGCACAACTTATAAGGATCATCTAATTTATCAAGACGATGAGGATTACTATTATTATAAGCAAGAGGGCAATGATGAAATTATGAGTTTATTGCTTTCCTCTGTTCCATTTACCAATGAACAATTAAATCAACTGCCAAAAGAGCTACAAAAGGACTTAAAATTTGCAGGTTCGATTATTGAGGATACAAACGGCAATATGAAAATTGATCCGAAGGAAATGGAAACAGCCATTCCATTTGGACTGAGCGATAATATTCTTGAGATACTCCTTGGCATGGTAGGAACGACAGACGTAAATACATCCTTTAAGGCTAAAAAGGATCGAGGTTACTTTATTCAAGTCAATAGCACGGGTCTTGGCCAAATGTCCATTCAGCCCTATACATTAACTTTGTTCGACCATAAACGAGCAGACGAAGATGCAGATTCCAAATTAGTGAATGGTGTACCAAGTAAAACGTCTGCCCTAACGAAAGAAGACGACAAATGGGTTGCCACACAATATTTAAATGCGGGTATTCCATTTGGAGATAAGGATTACTTTGAATTTAACAACGTCCAAAAACGTAATATCTTCTTCTCACTTCAAACAGAAAAAGCACTGGATGGTGTGATTCGAGTGATAGATGCCAACGGAAAAACAGTTAAAACTTTGGATCTTTACGGAGCTGGAGATGCTGAGGTAGGTACTGTGGAGCTGGACGCAGGCAAATACTATATTGAAGTTAGTGAATATTATGGCCAAGCAAGTACACAGCCATATACGTTAGAAATTAAATAATATCAATAAACTCCCCTAGATAACGAAATATCTAGGGGAGTTTTGTACAAAAAGCATATTCATCCTAAAATAAAATGCTGATTACATAAAATATTTGACATAATTACAGTATTCATCTTGCTTCATATGAAGCCTTTCATACAGCTTACGCGCATTCACATTATCAGCTGCTGTTTGCAGTGTCACATAGCGCGCATTCTGTTGCTCACAATAGTGAAAAACCTTTTCCATCAATGCCTTGCCCACCCCTAGGCCTCTAGCATCTTCCGTGACATAAATATCATTCAAAATATAGGCTCGCTGTAAAGCTATAGAAGAAAACGTTGGATATAATTGTGTAAATCCAACCATCTTGCCGTCTACTAACGCCATAAAAATGACTGACTCTTTGAGGGCCAATCGTAATTGTAAAAATGCTTTTGCGCTACTTTCGTCCGATTCTATACCATAAAACTGACGATATTCATCAAATAGCTTCGTTAACTCTTCTAGTTCGTTCATCGATGCTTGTAGTATTTCCATTCTTGTCTCCCCTTGTGTCTTCCCCTGATTGTTTCTAACATTATAAATCTAGTTTTATTATATAGGAAAAAATGGCACAAAGAAAAGAATACTCCTCTTCATCGAGAGAAGTTCTACTTAATTTCATTTAAATATGCTGCGACATCTTTCACGATATGCTGCCAGTTCAAATCCCTCCGCGCATCGGCTTGTAGCTGTAGACAAGTATTTGCCAACAATTCTTCCTGCTGAGTGACTTGCTGTAACGTCCGAGCTATACTTTCCCAATCATGTGTTGGATGAATACAGCCAAAACGTTGTTGCTGGGTAATATCTGCAGCCCCATCCACATCAGTTGTCACAATATAACAACCATTTTTAGCCGCCTCTGCAAAAACATGTGCAAAGCATTCAACTGTGGATGTTAAGCAAAAGATTTTTGCCTTGCGATACTCCTCCTCTAGCTGCATCTTGTCTGAGATTGGCCCTACCATTGTGACTTGCGCAGGATAAGGATGACTGTCCAGTAATTGTTTTATTTCCTGCTGAAACGATTCAGACATAGGTCCTACCAAACGAAGCTCCCAGTCTGTCAGCTGTGCTGCTAGAAAGGCTTTTATTGTAAAAGTGGTCTGCTTCTCTGGTGCATCTAATCGGCCCACTGATAGAATTCTATTTTCTTTCTCATGAAATTGCACGGGCTCTGTGTGAAAATACTCATAAAAGCCATTTGGGATATGTTGAACATCTAATTGTGAAAACTCTCGAATGTCAGTTTGAATCGATACACATTCGGAGGTCAGAAGATCACAAAGCTGTAGCAATTCTAGAAAGTATGGATAGGTTTTTAATCGACTTAACCAAAATCGATTAACATCTAACTTCATATAAACTTTGCCATTAGGATTAAACTGCTTATACGTTTGAAGAATGGAAAGATAGGATGGGTAAGGTCCTATAGCAAAAACTAGATCAATGTCCTTGGCATGCTTGACTAAATAAGCATTCATATTGGCAACATAATCAATCCCTATTGGAATTCGCTCGAATTTAACAGTCGGAAAAGATTGTTGCAGCAGAGCTTCATTCATCTCTGCCGTCACTATACTAACTTCATAGCCTAAATACTCCCCTAGTAAAATAGGCACTAAACATAGATCTTTGAAGATGTGTGCATCGGAAAGTTTAGCTGATTCCACGCTACAAATAAATGCGATTCTTTTTGTCATTGAATCCCTCTTTCTTAAAAAGCGCTCTTTCCTAGTTTATGCCCATACCTGTCAAACGTGTATAACTTAGTAAAATGTCACCCCCTTCTCCATAGTTCTCTAGCAAAAATAAATGTAATCCATAAAATTACTCTCTTAAAAAACTTATGTTAACAAGCAATTGCCTACAATAGACCTCTATCCCCGCATATTGTAATAAAGAATCTGTTCAGTGAACCTGACAAACTAAACTACCTAATCAGGATGGAGGGATAAAATGAAAATAAGCTTTTTATCACCTGCGTTTAATAGTGAAGAATGGATCTTAACAATGCTTGACAGTATTCCTAAAGAATATGCCTATGAAATTATCGTTGTAGATGACGGCTCCACAGACAATACGTTAGCCATTTTACAGGACTATCAAAAAGTCTGCCCAGCTTTAAAAATTATCGTTCATCCAACGAATCTAGGTGCAAGTGTTGCCTATAACCGATGCATTGCTGAAGCAACAGGTGATTATATTGCCATCATCGATAGTGATGACCATTATTTGCCTGCCATCCGCAATGTATTAGCACAGGTGGATGGTGAATTTGATATTTACTACTACAACATGATTATTAAGAATGGCTATGCGTTTATTAAAGATGAATCAAATCGTTACTCATTGCCAGGACAATTTAAAATTATTCGAAGAAGCTTTATCGGGGATGCGAAGTTTACGATACGTAAGGATATTGCAGGAGATTGGGATTTTAATTGTGCGCTTATGGACAAAAATCCAACCAGCAAGTATACCCATGAATACGCTTATTGGTACAACTATCCACGAGAAAACTCAGAATGTGATTTGCATGAAAGAGGATTGAAATAATATCATGAACGGACGTAAGCATGTGGGAGGTGTCACAAACCATACAATGTTTAAAGATAAAACTTTACTGATTACTGGAGGAACAGGGTCTTTTGGTAATGCGGTATTAAATCGATTTTTAAATACGGATATTAAGGAAATACGCATTTTTTCAAGGGATGAGAAAAAGCAAGATGATATGCGAAAGCTTTATCAGAATTCTAAAATTAAATTCTATATCGGGGATGTACGTGATTTACAAAGCCTCCACCCTGCTATGTATAACGTAGATTATGTGTTTCATGCTGCTGCGCTTAAGCAAGTGCCCTCTTGTGAATTCTTCCCTTTAGAGGCAGTGAAAACAAATATTATAGGAACAGACAATGTTTTAACTGCGGCTATTCAAGCTGGCGTTAAAAAAATTATTTGTCTATCAACAGATAAGGCAGCATACCCTGTCAATGCAATGGGGATATCCAAGGCGATGATGGAGAAAACATTTATTGCTAAATCGCGGATGGTCGACCCTAAGCAAACATTGATTTGCGGCACTCGATACGGTAATGTGATGGCTTCAAGAGGTTCGGTCATTCCACTTTTCATCGAACAAATAAAAGCCGGCAAACCTTTAACCATTACCGATCCTCACATGACTCGTTTTATGATGAGCCTTGAGGAAGCAGTCGAATTAGTATTATATGCCTTCTTACATGCCCAAAATGGCGATATTATGGTGCAAAAATCACCCGCTGCTACGATCGAGAATTTAGCACAAGCTCTCCTTGAAATTTTCCAAGTGAACAATGCCATTCACATTATCGGCACAAGGCATGGGGAGAAACGATATGAGGTATTATGTACTAAGGAAGAAGCAGCAAAGGCCATAGATTTAGGTCATTTTTATCGAATTCCAGCAGATAATCGGGATTTGAATTATGGAAAATACCTGGATGAAGGCTCTCCTAAGATTACGTTATCGGATGAATATAATTCCAATAATACACAAATGTTAAACGTGGTGGCCATTAAAGAAAAGTTACTAACCTTATCTCTAATTCAGGAAGAGCTGCTCCATTGGACTGGAGGAACACCATGAAATTTTTAGTGCTAGGTGCTTCTGGCATGGCTGGTCATACCATTTCCATCTATTTGCGAGAGCAAGGACATGATGTGACCACGTATACGAGAACTGCTTTCCCATTTGGACAGAATATTACTGGTGATATTACGGACCTAAACTTTTTATGTTCACTTCTTCAAGATCATCATTATGATATCGTCGTTAATTGTATCGGTATATTAAATAAAGCCTGTGAGGAAAATTCTGAAAAGAGTATTTTCTTAAATAGCTATTTACCACATGCGATCGTATCTCTCCTTGAAAACCGCCAGACGAAGCTTATTCATATGAGTACAGATTGTGTATTTTCAGGAGAAAACGCACCCTATTATGAAAAAAGTGTACAGGACGGAACTACATTTTATGACCGCACAAAGGGTTTAGGCGAAATTAATCATAAGAAGCATTTAACTTTCCGTAATTCAATTATTGGTCCTGATTTGAAGAAGGATGGAATTGGGCTTTTCAATTGGTTTATGCATCAAAAAGGCCCTATTAACGGCTATACTGGTGCTATTTGGACCGGGGTTACAACGCTCACCTTAGCAAAAGCCATCGAGCAAGCGGCCCAAGAAGGAATAACTGGACTCTATCATCTTGTAAATACATTACCTATATCTAAATACGATCTTCTTCAGTTATTGAATAAGCACTTTATGGACCATACAATAAAGATTACTCCTCATCCGCTTGTTAATGTTAATAAAACATTAATAAATACTAGAAATGATTTTTCCTTTACAGTCCCTAGCTACGAAGAAATGATCATCGACATGAAAGAATGGATATTGCAGCACAAGGATTTATATCCTCACTATATTTCTTAAAAACTTCAACTCTATTATGAGTATCGTTATTCATAATGGAGTTTTACTATTGAATGACTGTGCCCACTGGCAATTGTCCTTCTTTTATCCAATTAGCTACAAAACAATTGAAAAATGCAGGCTGAGCAAATGATACTCCATGTCCTATGTTGTTTAAAATGACCCCTTTCGCATTTGGATGGCTTTGTACAAGCGCTTGTGCGGACTTTTTCATTATTTTTTTCTCTTGATTGCCAACAGTAATTAAAATATTCCCCCGTGCATTGTGGAAATTGTGCGGGATTGAAAACGTCATGTTCTCTTGTAAAACCTGAATTAATGTATCGTATGTCATTTTAGAGCTATCATGATAATAGTCGTTAAAATAGCGATCATCGATGTATAAGGTTTTCGCTTGAAGCTTTGCGAAGGCTTTATTTTTAATAAGCGGGAATGAGAATCGCAGAAGCGGCCGAATCATCCATGCTGTAGTAGGAGAAGGGATAACAAGAGCACTATTAATTATCGAAAAGTGGATTAAACTAGGCTTTATACTTAACATTTGTATGGCAATTTGAGCACCTAATGAAAAACCAATCACAATGATCTGCTTGCCATTCCCCTTTTCCTCTAAAAGCTGTACGAGATGTTGTGCACACTGCTCAATGGAAAATGGATGATTGGACATAAGCTCAGGTACCACACAGTGATAATTGAAGAAGTACTGAATTTGTTGTTCCCACATCCATCCCCCGACACCACCCCCATGAAGAAACATCATTACCGGACCGCTGATATCACCATACTCTTTATACTGCATAATGGAAGTACACACCTACTTTCGTTGATTTTCATCTGGTTAAAAAGCTATTTTGTATTTCCTGGGAAATTGTCATGCATGCCTGATTAGCTCTATCATCTCCATATAGCTCTCATCAACCGTTGCAGTATACCCCTAAATCCTTTAATCCCGTGAAAATTGACCATCTTTTAAATGTGATCATCCCAAAAGTCCTTACTAAAACTGGTGTTTGCCTGATGTTTCCCTCCTGGCTTTACAATATCGGACCCTCTCAAAATAACACCTTTTCCAAATTTCTGTTCAATTTGATCTACCAATTTAATAATCGGTTCATCTTTAATATGTTCTTCAAAATCAAAAAAAGTTAACTGCTGTGTCATCTCTTTAATGTCACTAACATTTGAAATAGTCACACCAAGTAATCGGACAGGTTCCTCATTCCAATTTTTATTAAATAGATTCCATGCCTGTTCAACTATATCCTCTTTTAAAAATATCGCGTTATTGACTGATTTACTCCGAGTATAGGTTTCCCAAGAAGCTGTACGAATTATAATACTCACAGTCACACCAGCAAGTTTTTTAGCTTTTAACCTCTCTGCTACCTTTTCAGAAAGTGTTGTCAATATTTTATATAATTCATCTCGGTCAGTCGTATCTTGTGAGAGTGTTGTTGAATTTCCTACACTCTTCGTATCATATATTGCTTCTGGATCAACAGGTCGATCATCCTCGCCATTGGCCTTCTGTTTCAAACGAAGTCCGTTGATGCCAAATTTCTGTTTTAATGTGTATTCATCAGCCGCAGCTAACTCTCCAATTGTTTGTATACCTAATTCTTTTAATTTTTCTGCAGTGCTCTTCCCAATTCCATGCATTTCTTTAACATGCAATGGCCATAAAACTGATGGGACATCACGTTTACGTAATATTGTGATGCCCATCGGCTTTCTCATATCACTGGCCATTTTTGCTAAAAACTTATTGGGCGCAATGCCTATTGAACAAGGCAATTGTAGCTCGTTCCAAATTCGATTTTGTATACCATGTACATGCTCTAACACATTTTGTCCTTCGATTATAGGCAATTGTATATAACCTTCATCTATAGAAACTGGTTGAAGTATGTCACTATACTCTTTCAGTAATCCAAAAAAGGATTTTGAGGCAGCTCTATATCGATCAAAATTTGGAGGTAATACAATTAACTCTGGGCATTTTCTTCTTGCTTCACCGACATTCATGGTAGTATAAACACCACTTTTTCTAGCCTCATAGCTACATGTAATAACGATACCCCTACGTTCTTTTGGATTACCTGCAATGGCTATAGGTTTTCCTTTTAATGATGGATCATAAATTTGTTCTACTGAGGCATAAAAGCAATTAAGGTCAATATGTAAAATGATTCTTCCTTTATGCAATTTCTTTCACCTCATTTTAACTTTAATGTTAGCTATATTTTATCACATGCGAGTCCTTTTACACTTAATCTACTGACTTAGCAAAGCATGTTTTTTGTATACCTCTTTGTTATATTGGCATCTCATTCACATTAAAACATACATGAATCATAGCCAAAAAATTATATACATTCTGCGGGATTACATTGATACCTGCCATAGCTATAGGCTTGCTCATAAAATAAATAGGACGGTTAATCAACAAATGCATAGTCACCATTACTTTCGAGAATATCCTTTAAGATAATTAATGCTTGCTCCAGCTGATATTCGGGAGCTGCTATCGCCATACGCACAGCATTTACTGGCTTTGCATTGCCGACTGCAAATCGTTCTGCTGCATATACCTGTACACCGGCTTTCGAAGCCAGCAATTCAAATTGTACACCTGTGAATTTGTCTGGCAAGAGGAGCCATCTAAAAATACATTCCTCATCACCTAGAATGTGATACTCTGCTAAATAATGATTAACTAGTGCATTTTGCTGTTTTGCATATGCTCGATGTTTTTCCAATATCGTTTGTGCGACCCCCTCATGTATCAATCTTGCTGCAAGCTCTAGCATAATTGGAGAGACTGATATATTGATATTATAGAGAGTCTCCATTATTTTTTTACGAAGAGCAGGAGGTGTGACAATAAAGGAGAGTCGTAACCCTGGTGAGATGGTTTTCGATAGGCTAGCAATATAGATTACTTTATCAGGTGCATAGGAAGCAATCGGTGCATATGGTTTTTCCTTTAGAAAACTATAAATTGCATCCTCAATGACCACCAAATTTTTCTGTCTAGCTACTTCCGCAATCATTTTTCTTGTTTCCACCGACATCGTATGTGTTGTTGGATTATGAAAATCAGGGATGACATAGATACCTTTAATATGTTCATTTTTACAAGCATACAACAGTCCTTCTTTTGTCATTTCGCCCCGGCATTGTTGAATAGCAACAAGCTGTATGCCTAGCATATTCGCGGCCGTTTTCATCCCAGCGTAAGTAATGGGATCTGTCCCAATTCGATCCCCTGGCTGGAATAATGCCGCAAGTGTTCCGACAATGGCATTTTGTCCGCCCGCGCCAAGCAAAATGGGCTGATCTGTTTGAAAGTTCACCCATTCGAAGAGCTTTAGCACGGCCTCATTTTGCCATGCATTGCCCTCAGGTCGTCCATATTGAAATAGTTTATTGAAGCTAGGTTCACCTACCATTTTTTTCATATAGCGAGTAATATCCTCATTGACAAAGTTGTCTGGTAATACGGAGCCCATTTCAATCATGGGGGTCGTACGGTTTGTTGGTAATAAAATTTTATTGCTAGCTGCATCCGTTGAAACAAATGTACCACTACCAATCGAGGCATATATTAATCCCTTTTGTCCACAGAGCTTAAATGCACGTGTAATCGTGCTTAAATTCACATCTAAAAAATCGGCTAATTCGCGCTGTGGTGGTAATTTTGTTCCTGGCGTTAGCTTTCCTTCTTTAATGTCTTCCTCTAGCTGTTGTGCAATGGCTATATATAATGGAGCCGTGCTATTACTAATATCTGGCTTCCAACTCATAGGATACGCATCAAATGAATTAATAGGCATTCGCAAAGCGCCT
Source organism: Lysinibacillus sp. VIII_CA (assembly GCF_049943995.1). Taxonomy (NCBI): domain Bacteria; kingdom Bacillati; phylum Bacillota; class Bacilli; order Caryophanales; family Bacillaceae; genus Lysinibacillus; species Lysinibacillus sp. VIII_CA. Next base: position 97,855 of record NZ_JBNFXM010000003.1, on the reverse strand, counting down.
TCTTTCTATTAATTTGCATACAATAGTTTAATTGTCTTGCATACAATGATAATATTGTATGCAATCGATGACAATGATATAATTTTTAAAAAATCAGAAAAAAAGGACCGATCATTATGCAATATTCTGAAAGAATCTTAAATACTCCATCCTCATTTATTCGAAATATTTTAAAAGTGACAGATGCAGAGGATGTCATTTCCTTTGCAGGCGGGCTTCCAAATCCTATCTCTTTCCCAATTGATGCGTTAAGAGCATCAGTAGATCACGCTATTACAAAAAACGGTAGCCGCCTATTTCAGTATTCTTCAACACAAGGTTATGCACCATTACGAGAGTACATTGCTGCTAAATATCAACGTGTTCACGGACTTGATATACATGCTGACGACGTCTTTATTACAACAGGTTCACAGCAAGCACTTGAATTAATTGGAAAGGTGCTTATTAATAAGGGCGATGGCATTATTATTGAAGAGCCTGGTTACTTAGGAGCTATTCAAGCCTTTACATTAGCTGAACCAACCTTCCATGGGGTAACACTAGAAAACGATGGTCTTAATCTAGAAGAATTAGAGCAAGCCCTACAACAACCAAATGTAAAATTTATTTACACCGTTCCAAACTTCCAAAATCCAACTGGTCTCACATACTCGAAAGAAAAGCGTGAGCAAATTTACGAATTGGTTGCCAAATACGATGTTGCTTTAATTGAGGATGATCCGTATGGGGAGCTTCGTTTCCAAGGCGAGCCACTTCCATATATCGGTGCTGGTAAATTAGAAAATAGTATTTTACTAGGTTCTTTCTCTAAAACAGTCACACCTGGCATGCGCCTTGGGTTTATCATTACAAAAAACAAAGAGCTTTTACAGCATATAGAAACTGCTAAGCAAGCCTCTGATCTTCATACTAATATTTTCTCGCAATATGTTATCTATGATTATTTAGCAAGTAATGATTACACGGAACATGTTAATAAAATAATTAGTTTGTATAAAAATCAATCAGAAGCGATGCTTGCTGCGATGCAAGAATTTTTCCCTCCTCATGTTGAATATACACGACCAGAGGGAGGCATGTTCATTTGGGCGACAATGAAGGATGGTACACCAGCTCTTGATGTATTCCATAAAGCGATGGAACAAAAGGTGGCCTTCGTGCCTGGGGATCCATTCTATACATCTAAAACGAACGTGAATACTATGCGATTAAACTATACAAATGCAACACCTGAAGTAATCCGCGAGGGTATCAAACGTTTAGCAAGTATACTTTAAAAAAATGAAACCGTATAAACGCTCTGAAAGGCGTTTATACGGTTCTATTAATGTGGATAGTATATGGTCATGCTGAGACGTGTTAAAGTCTTCCCGGGGTTGATATATGTGTGGGGACAATCAGCTTTAAAACGGATTGCATCACCGCTTGCTAATCGATAGTCCTTTTCCTGTATTCGAATCGTTAACTCACCATCAAAAACGGTTAAATATTCCACTGTTCCTTCTCTATGCGCCTCAGCGTGTAATGTTCCCTTCTCCTTTATCTCGATACTATAAATTTCAAAGCGACTATCCTTTTGAAAAGGAAAATGAGGGTAGACGACATATTTCCCATTATCTCCCTGTATTGCATGAATGTCCTTGCCTAAGATGAGCTCTGTCTCTGCCTGCGGTTGATGAATGAGCTCTGTAAATGAAACCTTTAACCCATTAGCTATTTTCCAAATGGTCGTTAATGTCGGGCTCGATTCCCCTCTTTCAATTTGCCCGATCATAGCTTTACTTACACCGCTAAGTTGTGATACTTTCTCTAAACTTAATTTCTCTCTCTCTCGAATAGTCTTTAAATTTCGAGCAAAAATCAGTTGAATATCCTCCATCATCTAACCTCCGTTTATATACAATATAACGTACGTTATGTATAATAAAACAAACAACATTATAATGTCCATTTCGGACATTATAACATACAACATAAATGAGGTGATGGTATTTGCCTGTATTTTCCTTTTTAGTATTTATTACGATTACAAGCTTCACCCCTGGTCCTAATAACTTTATGGCTATGGTATTTGCCAAACAGCACGGCTTATCAAAAACTTTGCCCTTCTGTTTAGGTGTAGGGATTGGTTTTTTTATGATTATTACTTTGAGTAGCTTTTTCAACATAATCATGCAGAATATTATACCGATTATTAAATTACCCTTAACCATTTTTGGTGTCGGCTATATGCTATACTTAGCCTTTAAAATTGTGACAAGCAAAGAGCAGGACGCAAACAACGAGGTCGAAGAAAAGCGGAACTTATTTTTTGTAGGAACCTTCTTACAATTTATCAATCCAAAAGGAATACTATTTGGGATTACCGTTGTTGCCACTTACATCCTTCCTTACTATTCTTCCTACATAAGCTATCTGCTTTTCTCACTCCTTTTAGGTTTCGTAGGAATTATTAGTACGTTCAGTTGGGCATTATGTGGGTCCGTTTTCCAAAAACTATTGCAACAGCATCGACAAATATTTAATATCATCATGGCTTTATTACTTGTGTATAGTGCCATTTCAATTGTTGTTCATTAAAAAAACAGCCCTCAACTGTCGAGGGCTGTAAGTAAAAAAGAACTGAACTTTTATTTTGTATATGTTAAAACTGCATTTTTTTTGAATTTCGCCAAAGCTTCCGTTGCCTCATTTTTATTTGCATACTCAAAAATACGAACATCCTTTTTATCAAATACTGTAATAACCCACATGTAAAAAGCTCCCTTCTCTTATTTTTTTGTACTATAACAATCACCAAAATTTATGCGACTTCTCGTCAACTGTTTTACAACAATCCCTTACTTAATACTTATTTTACGCTGAATTTTAGAAAAAGAAAGCTTTATGTGAAGGTCTTCACAAACTGTTCAATTTCAAACCGCTTACATTGAACAATTTGTGAATTTCTTTATTTTTTAGGTATATAAAGGATATGGGATGTTAGGTTTATCCGTCACTTTTTGCTTTCTATCCTCTACATTTCGCTCTTTATCCATCGCCATTATAGCTCTATCCATCTCCTAAAAAAACCGTACAAGCGTACGGTTTTAACTGTAGTAGTAGATTTTATTTCTATAGCCCCTAGCAAAATGCTGCTTCTTGCTTTTGTGTTAATTCAATCTCAAAGCCTAAATCCTCCAACATACGATAATCACTATTTGCTTCCTGACCAGCAGTTGTTAAATAATCCCCAACAAATATACTATTCGCTGCATAGAGGCCCAGCGGCTGTAGACAGCCGAGATTGATTTCACGTCCACCCGAAATTCGGATTTCCTTTGTTGGATTGATGTAACGGAATAACGCTAAGACCTTTAAACAATAGCGTGGATTTAAGTCCTTAGTCCCTTCTAGCTTTGTCCCATCAATCGCATTTAAAAAATTAACAGGAATAGAATCGGCATCTAATTGATGGAGAGCACGCGCAATATTGACGACATCCTCCTTTGTTTCCTTCATCCCAATAATGGCACCCGAACAAGGAGAGATACCATGTTTTTTAACAATCTCTACTGTATTAACACGATCCTCATACGTATGTGAAGTTGTAATGAAGGAATGGTGACGCTCAGAGGTATTCAAATTATGGTTGTAACGATCCACCCCTGCCTCCTTTAATTGCTGTGCCTGTTCTTCTTTTAGCAAGCCAAGGCAGGCACAAACTTTCAAGCCATACTTTTCTTTAATTTCTACAACTGCCTCGCTTACGACATTGACATCCTTCCGTGTGGGCCCTCGACCACTTGCCACAATACAATACGTTCCAATCTTGTTGTCAAATGCTCTTTTTGCACCAGCCAAGATTTCCTCTTTCGTAATAAAAGGATATTTTTCAATAGGTGCAGTTGATTTAGAGGATTGAGAACAATAGCCACAATCCTCTGGGCAATAGCCGCTTTTAGCATTCATAATCATATTGAGCTTTACTTTTTTACCATAATAATGCCGACGAATAGCAAAGGCACCGTCCATGAGTTGTAATAGCTCATCATCCTTACTATTTAAAATAGCAAGTGCCTCCTCATTGCTAATGATTTTGCCATCAATTACTTCCTGTGCTACCTGTAAAAAATTCATATCATAGTTTCCCCTTCCCCTTGAGAAATACTTACTCTTCTAGCTGACTGAAATACTTTATACAATTTCTCAGCTAATAAGCCGGCTGAAATAGCTAAGCCAAAATCAGCAACGATACTGCTTAAGAAGCCAACAACTAAAACATGTGACCAGCTTGTTTTCATATCTAACCAGAAGTTTAAAGCTATATATAAATATGGAACAGCTACGGCATATACAATGAAAAGCCCTAAGATTGTCGCTCCAATAAAATGTTTCTTCGTTGGCTTCTCTATTCTTTCAACGATTATTCCAATTACATAAGCGGCAAGAGCAAAGCCAATAAGATAGCCAAATGTCGGCTGTAAAACATACGTGATGCCCCCGCCCTGCGTAAAAACAGGTAGCCCTACTAAGCCAACGCCGATATAAACAAGCTGACTATAAAACCCATTGCGGCTACCTAGTAAACAACCTGCTAAAAAGACGAAAACAATTTGTAAGGTAAACGGTACAATGGGTAAAGGGATTTTAATAAAAGCTCCTATAGCCGTTAAAGCAGTAAACATGGCAATCATGACTAATGCTAATGTGGAGTGCCGTCTAACCAACTTTATTCCCCCCTGTCTTTGAAAAATTGTTCAATCGTTTCTTTCGTTGTATTAATCATGAAAGTCATTTCTTCATTTGTAATGATGTAAGGTGGCATAAAATATAAAATATTGCCAAGAGGTCGTATGAGTAGACCTTTTTCTAATGCTTGCTGATAAATTTGGTAACCAATTCTCTCTTCACTTGCAAATGGCGTTTTCGTCTGACGGTCTGCAACAAGTTCAATAGCCCCCACTAAACCAACTTGTCGGTATTCACCCACATAAGGCATATGACCAAATGCTTCCATTGCTAGCTGACGCATTTGTTGCCCCTTGCGTTGAATCATGTCCATTATTTGTTCTTCTTCAAATATTGTTAATACTTCAAGCGCCACACGACATGCCAACGTATTGCCAGAGTAGCTATGAGAATGTAAAAATGCTTTCATCGTTCCATATTCATCATAAAATGCGTTGTAAACTTGATCACTTGTTAGAACAGCGGATAATGGTAAATAACCTCCTGTTATGCCTTTTGATAAGCACATAAAATCTGGTGTGATACTGGCCTGCTCACAGGCAAACATTGTCCCTGTACGGCCGAACCCAACAGCAATTTCATCTGCAATTAAATGAACATCATATTGTGAGCATAATGCTCGTAGCCGTTGTAAATAAATGGGTGGATACATTTTCATCCCCGCTGCTGCTTGAATAAGTGGTTCTATAATAACAGCCGTGATTTCCTCATGATGCATCTTAAGCTGTTCTTCTACAAAATGACTACATGGTGCATCACAGCTTTCTGGTAGTTTTTGGAACGGGCAACGAAAACAATCCGGCCCCTGGGCACGTACAGTATCCAATAAAAGTGGCTCAAATACTTCATTGTAAAGCCCTACCCCTCCTACAGATAAAGCACCAACGGTTTCACCATGATACGCATCTGTAAACGCTAGAAACCGAGTTTTTGTTTGTTTTCCAGTCTGCATATGGTATTGAAAGCTCATCTTCAATGCCACTTCGACGGCAGAAGAGCCGTTATCCGCAAAAAATACTTTATGTAAACCAGGTGGTGATAAAGCGACTAATTTTTCAGCTAATTGGATAGCCGGTTCATGTGTAAAATTAGCAAAAATCGTATGCTCCAATGTAAAGGCTTGATGACTTAAGGCCTGACTAATACGCGGATTGGCATGTCCAAATAAATTTACCCACCAGGAGGAAACAGCGTCCAAATAGCGTTTGTCATGCTCATCATAAAGCCACACACCTTGTCCCTTTTTTATAACGATAGGTGGAAATGCTTCATAATCTTTCATTTGTGAGCACGGATGCCAAATATGCCGTAAATCTCTAGCCTGTAAGTCAGTTATTTCTCGGATCATTTCCATAAAGCCTTTCAAATAATGTTGTGTGTGTAATGTTGATATTCGCTAGTTCTGAAATATCCTGAAGACGTGGGATAATCGCATAGGGCAATGGATGGTACTGTAAAATCGTATGAATATTATCCTGTTCCATCATACTGCCCGTGTCACCGTTAAAAACAATACCAAGAACGTCAATCTGGCGTGATTGCAATGCCTCCATTGTTAACAAGGTATGATTGATTGTCCCTAAGGTTGTCCTTGTAACAAGCACTACTGGCAATTTGCTGCTCACAATGACATCAAGCAGTGTGATGCTTTGTTGAACATCTAAAGGCACAAACAATCCCCCTGCTCCCTCAGCTATAACAACATCATAGGATTCTTGTAAGAATTGAATACGCTGTAAAAGATTTTCTACATCAATTTGCTGTCCCTCCAGTTGAGCAGCAAAATGTGGCGATGCGGCCTCCTTAAACGAATAGCCATTCATATGCTCTTTATTTAACACTTGCAAGGAATACTTTTCATACATAGCTGTATCTGCATAATAGCTATGCAAATTGTCGTATATCTCGCCTGTTTGCACTGGCTTGAAAGGTATAATTTCCAACCCCAACCTTTGCAATTGACACATCAACAGTGTCGTGACAATCGTTTTACCAACATCTGTATCAGTACCGACTACCCAAAAATGTTGCATCGTTAACCTCCCCCTCTTCTTAAGTTAACCTAAGACACTTTAAAAGTTAACACATTTATTTTCTTTTTGTAAATGCCTATTCTTTAATTTCTCAGAAACTTGTACAAAAATAGCAAAATCTTGTCATAGCTTCTTGAAAATTTAACCCTTTCAAGGAATGCGCTAACTGAATTTGCTTTCTCATAAAATAAAGCAGGAGATACTTCTTAAATGAAAGGAATTTTATCTAGTTGTGTAGTATTACACTATATGGGGGTGGTTGTATGTTTGGGATTTTTAAAGACGCAGAAAAAAGCATTGATACATATGAACAAGTGCATTCAATTTTAAAATCATTGCTTACCTATGAACTAAAAGAATTACCAACTCGCTATGAATTTTGGTATCGTGTAGCTATTCGTCAGGAGGAGTGTCGTAGTCTTCAAGCGGAACATCGTGCAAAAATTTCGATGACCTCTGCAGTAGGACGCTTTCATCAAAAACAATATGAAGCGATGACAAAAAAACTAGCTAAACTAGAGCGCCTAGCTGATATTTATAAATTATTTTGTCTGGAGGAAGAACGAGCGAACCTAAATCATCGACTGTCCTTCCATCAAGAAGACATTGCCGCTCTATACGATCACATTCAGCATAAAGAGCTTTATACGTATTGTGACTCGGTTCAGCTGCAATTTTGGGAAGCCATCCGCGATGACATTTTACATGCAATCGCAGACCTTGATTAAATAAAAAAAGCCAACGTTTTTATTCAAAACGTTGGCTATCTATTTAGGCAAAATACTTTGACATTCTTAGTTGAAGCATTTGTTTAAACTCTTGTGACTGGTCAACTTTAATCGCTACTTGATTATAATGTTTTTTAATGCCTAACATAAAAGTCACTTCCACTGGCTCTTTCATTTTTAAAATGACGTGCGGATAAGCCTCACCAAAATCACGTGCCACGAAATCTATCGTATCCTTCGATAATTTTCCTTCTAACTGACCCTTATCCTCTATAACCTCTTCTATTTTATTAAAATCGATTTCTGTACGCTTCATTAAACCTAGCGAAATATATATTGTTTCGTCTGTTACGTATACAGGATTTAATCGAATCGCCTGCATATCTGCGATCAAAAAGATCACTGAATATATATTAAGAATGAGCAAAACAATGGAAAGAATCATGGACTTCTCATGTAGCCACCAGTGAATGCCAATCGTTTCAATCGCAATACCGTGGATAATCATAAGTTGAAAGGCGATATAGCTTGAATTTTTATGCAAAGTAAAACCGAGGCGTTCTTGTCGCTTCCAGCTAGCAACCCCATAATAAAGGACAAGTAAATCCGAACAAATCATTTGAATGACAGGATGCTGCGGAAATTGTTTTTCTACAGCTTTTGAAAATGAAAATATATCTGGTAATGAACTGGCACGTACATCAGCTAGAACTCTTGGCAGATAGCGGACAAGTGTAGCAATGAGTAAAATTTCTAACACGATTATAATACCTTCAAGAGCAAAGCCTGCCCACGTGACTGCCACAAATGGCTGAAGATGCTCAATTGGAATGATAAAACGTGCGGCAATACAGCCAATTGCGACTAACAATATGGACTGCTTTAATGAGAACTTCCCTTTATAAAGCATCCATAATATAGGTATGACAACTACTAAATCAATGAGGGAACCTAAAACAACTCCATTTGTTTCGATAGGCAAGATGACCGAACCAAGACCCGAATTATAAAGCGTATAATTGCTGACTAGCACGATGAATAAAAGAGCTAGCCATATATTTTGCTTTTTCCTTAAAACCATCATTCTAACGCCACCTACACACTATTAATTACACTTTATTGTAAATGGTGAATTATGTATATATTACAGGCATAAATGATTATATTTTTTCCATTGATGTTCAATAATTTTTCACATTTTAAAACTTTACAGAAATTTCTTGCGATAAACATGTGGTGAATAGCCTGTATATTCTTTAAACTTCTCAATATAGTAACTGACAGTACTAAAGCCTGTATTGGCAGCAATAATAGTGACGTTTTGCTCGTCATCCCTCAATAATTCAATACTTTTGCGAAGTCGATATTGTAATAAATAAGTAAATGGGGTCAGTCCAATTACTTTCTTAAAATACCGACTGCATTCAGCCCTACTTAAATACACGTGCTTCGCTAAATCCTCTAGCGTTATTTTTTGCTGATAGTGTGTATGTAAAAAATTCAGCATCGCTTTAGCCCGTTCTTGTTGCACAATAATTGAGGGGTCCACAATTTCCTCCGTCAGCAAGGATTGGGTTAACATCACTTCCCAAATGTATAGTAGCTCTCTCCATACTTTAAGTTGATAAAAGGCCTCTTGCTTTTGTAATATATCAGCCATACATGCCACTTTTTGAGTTAACTCCTTCGTAAGTTTAAGGTAGGGCTGTCGATGAGTAGTTAAATAAGGTTGAACATAATTAGTCATAAAAATACTGCCATCATGCCCTCCAATGATTATTGGGTCCACGTTTATACAGTAAACAATCGCATGCTCCATTTGAAAGGGCTTCGCCTCATGTAATTCTGAGGTATTGATGAATAGCCCCTCCCCCTCCTCTAAGACTAAAACATTCGCTCCTACCCGATACTTAGCACATCCGCTTTTGAGATAAACAAATTGAATTTCTTTATGCCAATGGAGCGGTAGAAAATCCATACTATCCATGTTCATGGTCGTTTCATACAAGGCAACTGGAAATTCTTTTGATCCGTGCAATGTTAGCTCTTGCAAATCTTTCGCAATTTTTATATGGGTTAAAGGCAACCTCATCACCTCAATATTTTGATATTTTTAATGTGTTAACACGATATTTATTCTGTTCCGGACATCTTATAATCACCTTATATTGATAGTTTAGGAGATGTTCGTCAATGAATCAAATCATCAAAAAAAATCGTACCCTCGGTTTTTTACTAGTAATCCTTGGGGCAAGTTTTTGGGGAATCGGTGGAACCGTAGCCCAAAAACTATTTCAGGAGGAACAAATAGCTGTAGAATGGCTAGTTTCTAGTCGTCTACTTTTGTCTGGTCTATTACTCATAGGAATATATAAAATTACCCATCGACATGAGTCAATCTTTATCATGTGGCGGACAAAACAAAATGCCATGAGACAATTATTATTTAGTTTATTAGGCATGCTTGCTGTCCAATATACGTATATGATGTCTATTTCCATTGGAAATTCAGCGGTAGCCACGCTTCTACAGTATTTAGCACCTTTGTTCATCATGGCATATTACTTTTTATCTAAGCAAAGCCCTTTGACAAAACAGGATAGTATTGCCGTTACACTTACACTTGTTGGAACTTTTTTATTATTAACAAATGGGTCCTTTTCAACTTTGTCAGTACCTTTTATGGCCGTATTCTGGGGTGTAGTATCAGGACTTTCAGTTGCCTTTTATACACTATATGCTGTTCCCCTTTTACAGCAATTCCATTCCTTACTTGTTGTAGGGTGGTCCATGGTCATCGGTGGGATTGTTATGAGTTTCTTCCATCAACCATGGTCTATTGATGTATCGAACTGGACATTTTCTACGATTGCCTATTTTCTTTTTATTATTATATTCGGCACAATGCTAGCGTTTTGGTTTTATATTGCTAGCTTGCATTATTTATCCCCAAAGGAGTCAAGCTTATTAGGAAGCTTAGAACCACTAATGGCTGTCATCACAAGTGTATGGTGGTTAAAAATAAGCTTTGGAGGTTACCAATTTATTGGTACTTTACTAATTCTTCTAATGATTCTATATCTCACAGTGTTTCAAAAGAAACAGGCTTAAACACCTTAATATCTGATTTTTCTGACTGTCAGTAGTCAATACCTCCTATATTAAATATTGGTTTATATGAATTAATACATAAAATTTACATATTTCATATATCTTTTCTCCTTGTTTGTCTACTATACTGAAAATAAATGACAAATAAAAAGGGAGGTATTAGTTATGAATAAAAAAGTTATTTTTTTTGAGGTTGAAGGTGGCACAGACAAAGGATCAGATGGCTATCGTCCAGATACAATGCCAATGGTGGAAGCTTTAAAGCAACGTGGGCAAGATGCAGAGGTGTTATTTTTTGATATTGCAAAAAAACAGCAAATTTTTGACTACGTAAAGGAACATGGTGCTGCCTATGTATCCCGTATAAACCCCGGCAACTTGCAGCATGAGGAAGAATATTTCGCGATGCTTCGAGAACTTTGCCAAGTAGGCGTCATCGGCATGCCACATCCCGATGCGATGATTAGCTATGGCTCTAAAGATGTATTATCAAAGCTTACTGCTACCAATTTAGTACCTGATGATACATTTGCCTACTATACAATCGAAGCATTTAAAGCACAATTTCCTACTTCTCTAGCGTTAACAGAACGTGTTCTGAAGCAAAATCGTGGTTCTACGGGTGAAGGTATTTGGCGTGTAAAATTAGTAGAGCCTCTAGCCGAAGGAATTACCGAAGTTCCATTAGATGCACAAATTAAATGTACCGAAGCAAAAGATAATCATGTTGAATATTGGTCTCTCGGAGACTTCATGACATTTTGTGAGCCATATATTACTGGATTGAATGGTATGTTAATCGATATGCGATTTCTTCCACGTATTACAGAAGGTGAAGTTCGCTTATTGATGTTGCGCAATCACCCCGTTCACGTGGTACATAAAAAACCTGCTAATACTGAGGATGCCTTTAGTGCAACATTATTCTCAGGTGCACAATATCGCTATGATCAACCAGAGGATTGGCCTGAGCTTGTCGAAAGCTTTTTATCACAGCTACCTCAAGTAACGAACCTGTTAGGAGGATATGACTTACCTCTTATCTGGACAGCTGATTTTATGTTAGACACAGATGAAGCTGGCAAGGATTGCTATATTTTAGGTGAAATGAATTGTTCATGTGTGGGCTTTACTTCAGAGCTCTCCTTAGCACATCAAGTAGCAGAAGAAATTTTGGCTTGTCTCCAAGAGCAGACAATTGTAGTTACTCCATCATAAAAAAAAGTGCGATCTGAGAGATCGCACTTTTCATATATAAATTTTAATTGCTTGTATAAATTCATATATAAAATAACCAGCAAAGCCAAATAACAAGAATCCTGCGACAATCGTAAATGTTTTAATCATCTTCCGATTCATCGCTTTACGTGTAACTGAGACAATAGTTAGTAAACCGATATCGTGGAGTAAAATTCCACTCAGGACACCAGCAGCAATAATTAAAAAGCTTGTTTGCTCCCCTTGTCCGTAAGATTTAGCTAGAACAACGCCGAATACATTGACCCAAAAAACAAGGTTACCAGGGGATATAGCTACCAATAATCCATTCAAGTAAGAAGCAAAAAAGGACTTGGTTACTTTTTCTCCTGCCAATGTAATATCATGATCGGCATTCTTAATAGAGTCATACCCTAACAAGAATAAAAAGCCCGCTCCAATGATCCACATCGGAAGCTGTACCATAGGCATAGCCAAAATGGAGGCTAATCCCATATACAAGGCAAAAACTAATACGATGTCAATGGTCATGCCACCAAGCCCTACAGCCCAGCCGTGCAGAAAACCATTTTTAAGTCCTTGCTTTGTCATTTCGACTGTAATTGCACCTACAGGCATGGCAATGGCAAGTCCCACCAATACATACGCTACATATAAACTCAAAAAAACACTTCTTTCATGTCATCGATAAGCTTCATACGTCCGTTTATACTTCTACATTAGCATAAATATACTTAAAAGGAAATAATTATTAATAGTTTAACGTCTCTTATCTAGATTTATAGCATTTGTTTTTTCCATTGTCCTAACACATCATTCGATTTCACAAGATCCATTTTCAAGGTGATTTGCTTTGTAGAACAGCGTTTTTCAGCTCTCTTCCAAGCCTCCTCTAAAGCAGGTAAATAGCTTAAATTTTTTGTAGTAGCTACAAGCTGTAAAAAAATATTACCTTGAATATAGTGCCAGCGAGGATTCATACCATCTAGCTTTATAGCCTCCTCAATTAGTCTAAGTGCTAAATAAGGGCTTCCCTCATGACGATTTAAAAATTGAGCAAAAGCACCCCAATACAGACCTTTGTTAGGCTGTAATTTAATAGCCTCTGCAAATTGAACCATCGCTTTGTCTTGTTCTTTAGTAAGGACGTAATATTCAGCCATCGTATAATAAGCGTTTGCCTGTGCTTCAATGGGTCCTGCTAATAATTCTTCTATTACTTTCCCAAACTGTTCATCATCTTGAGTACCGATATAGGCTGTAAGAACATCTCGCTCTGGGTACGAACCATCTGTACGTTCTTTACTTTGCATTATTTTTTCATCAGTCGTTTCAGGCATATCGGCATATCCATTTGCCTCCAGTAATGCAACATGTTGCTGAATAAGTTGATGGGTCTCGTCAGTTAAATTTATTTGGCTGGCAAGTATCTCCTTTGCTAGCTGGTAGCTCTCTTTTACTTGACCACTTAAAAATAAGTCATTTATTTGCTGTACTTGCTCATCCATTTGTTTTACCACCATTAAATCCTCACCTTCACTAAAAGAAAAATCTTATGGATAGTGTACCATCTTAGACAGGCAAGCAAAAGATAACTTATCCTAATTTTTCTACAATTCTTTTAATTTAAATGCTTTTACGTGTTGCTCTAGTGTATGTGCCATATGGGTCGTTTCATTCGAACTTTGTGCAACCTCATCAATACTTGCTGTTGTTTGCTGGGCTGCTAAGGTAATTCTATTCATGGCTTCCTCAATGTCTCTAATGGATTCTGTTAGTTGTTGTATCATCTGGACAATTTGAGCTGACTTTTCATTTTCAGCAGTCACTGCATGAGAAATACTTATGATTTCCTCAACTGTCTTCGCTACAGCGCTTGAAATATTTCCTAAGGATTGTGCTGTCAAACCAACTGTCTCTGTTCCTTTTTCAATATATTGCGTATTATCATTCGTTGATGACATCACTTGCTGAACATGTTTCAGCATATCCTGAATAAGCTGTTCAACCTGTAATACTTCTGCATTGGACTGCTCTGCTAGCTTTCGCACCTCCTCAGCAACAATCGCAAAGCCTTTTCCATGCTCTCCTGCCCTAGCCGCCTCGATAGAAGCATTCAGGGCTAGTAAATTCGTTTGTGATGCAATACTAGCAATCGATGTTGTAATTGCCTGTATTTTAGCAGCAGACGTAACTAAGTTTTCAACAGTATGCTTTACTTCATCTGAACCACTTTGAATCGATGCCATATCATTGTTTATATCTTTGGCTAGCCTTTCTCCATCTGTTGCTAGTTTCATAGTTTCTCGTGCATTATGAGCACTATCAGTAGCATTGTTCTGGATTACCTGCAAGTCCTTAGCTAAGGAGGTTAACACTTCGGTAGCATTTTCAGCGTGATGCATACCTGCCGTCACAGTGCTTGTTACTTCTTCGATATTATGAGCGACCTCTTGAATTGTGTTCGTCATATCGTTTAAGGTGCAAGCGGTTTCATCTGCATTATTAGCAAGTGTATTAGAGGTAGAACGCATGGTCATGATCATACTTTGCAGGCTAGCTGTCATACGATTTAATGTCTTCGCTAAATCCTCAACCTCATCCTTGCTGTTTATTTTTGTTTCCGCTACCGCTAAATTGCCATTTGCAATTTCTTTGGCTTGTTGAATAAGGACACTAATTGGCTTCACTTTTCGCCGGATTAAAAACCCTGTAATAATTGAAGCAATTAGCATAGGGAAAATACTAATTAATATGCCGCTCCGAACAACATCCCATGTACGTTCCTTAACAATATTGGCATCAAAATCGATGACACTGATGGCAATAATCTCTTTACTCGAATCGTGGTCTTTGAAAATGGGGGCATAGCCTGATAAGCGATCCATGCCAGCAAATGTATAGGGCTGAGAATAAGTTGGATGCTTATCTTGTAACAGCCTATCAATCGCTTCTTTATCAAGATAGAAAGAATCCCCAGGTGCAAAACCTTTCTCGGCTAAATGGTCATCCAGCGCTAACAATGTTCCATCAAGGGACAGAATATATTGAGTTTGAAAAATATCTTTGTGTCCAGTTGTCCAGTTTAAATCATTCCCAATACGTTCCCGAGCAGCCTGGTCCCCACGCATGGCCTTGTCCATCTGCTCAGGAGATAATAAACCGGTTGTAATATTGGCACATCCATATGCCTCCACACCAGCAGCATCATACAGTTTATTGTAAGCAGTTATGTATGTAGCGAACGATGTAATCCCTAGCATGACCACTAAAATACCAGCAATAATCGTTCCAAGTTGAAAAGTTAATGAATTTCGTAATTTCACGATTCATCTTCTCCCCCTTTCTTGTAATAATCTAAAAATTTTCCCCTTATTTTTTCATCATACTATAAAAAGATGTATTTAAAAAGCATCTTTATTTTTCTAAAGAAACAAAAACATTGGATAAAAGTTCTGAATTATGCAATAATTGGGGTTCACTAACTTAATTATGAGGCATTCAATAAATCATCTACTAGGGGGGCTTACAATGAATAAATGTTTTCATTTTGTATCGCTTATTACTGGAAATTTGCTAACAATAGGAGCTATCTTCATTTATGCTATGCAAAGCCAAGTACATGTAGCCCTCAGTACGTATGGACTAGTAATGGGATTTCTAAGTACTTTACTTGTGATTTTCTTTTATGTATGGGGAGATGAAAAGCAACAAATATCAAGTCGATTTTTAAAATAAAAAGAGTGATGCGCAGTTCTGATGTTTCAAGCAATGATGTCCCTTGCTACCTTTGTAGAACAGGGATTTTTCCATGTTTTCCAGGCTATTTCATTATGATTACGTCTAATTGATGTAGAAAAATTAAATTTTTTGTAGAAAATTTTAAAACAATGATTGAGTACTATATCAAATTTCTGTATAATCAGCTTGTTTGACAATACTTTTATGAACTTGGGGGTAGACAATTGGGTAAAGCATTGATTATCGGAGCTGGCGGAGTTGCCAGTGTTGTGGTACACAAGTGTGTTCAAAATTCGGACGTATTTGAGGAAATTTGTATCGCAAGTAGAACTGTTTCAAAATGTGACGCTCTAAAAGAAAAACTAGACGGCGGAAAAACAAAAATTCATACTGCACAGGTAGACGCAGATAATACAGAAGAGGTTATTGAGCTTATTAAAGCTTTTGGACCAGATGTAGTGATTAACGTTGCCCTACCTTATCAGGACTTAACGATTATGGATGCTTGCTTAGCGACAGGTGTGCACTATGTGGATACTGCAAACTACGAGCCACCTGAGACGGCAAAATTTGAATATAAATGGCAATGGGCTTATAAAGAAAAGTTTGAAAAAGCTGGCTTAACTGCATTACTTGGTAGCGGTTTTGACCCAGGTGTAACAGGGGTTTTCACAGCTCATGCGCAAAAACATGAATTTGATGAAATCCACTATATTGATATTGTGGATGCAAATGCAGGAGATCATGGTTATCATTTCGCAACAAACTTCAACCCAGAAATTAACATTCGTGAAATTACAGCGAATGGTCGTTACTGGAAAGAAGGCGAGTGGGTTGAAACAGCACCACTTGAGAAAAAAGAAGTTTATAACTTACCAGAAATCGGACCAAAAGATATTTACCTTCTATACCATGAAGAGCTTGAATCACTTGCAAAAAATATTAAAGGTTTAAAACAAATCCGCTTCTGGATGACGTTCTCTGAAAAATACTTAACACACTTAAAAGTATTAGAAAACGTTGGTATGACATCTATCGAGCCAATCGAATTTGAAGGTCAAATGATTCAACCAATCCACTTCCTAAAAGCGGTGTTACCAGACCCAGCTTCTCTAGGACCTCGCACAAAAGGTAAAACAAATATCGGTTGTATCATTCGCGGTCTAAAAGACGGTCAAGAAAAAACGTATTATGTGTACAACGTATGTGACCACGAAGAATGCTATAACGAAGTGGGGTCACAAGCGATTTCTTACACAACTGGCGTACCTGCTATGATTGGTGCAATGCTTGTAATGAACGGGGAATGGCGTAAACCAGGTGTTTGGAATGTAGAAGATTTCAATCCAGATCCATTCATGGATGCATTAAATAAATGGGGTCTACCATGGCAAGAAAGCCATAACCCAGAGTTACTTGACCTTGATTTAGATGCAAAGGAATTAAGCCGATGAAACCAATTGATTTTTCAAAAGTTCCATCCCCTTCTTATGTAGTGGATGAGCGATTATTAACAAAAAATCTTGAGCTTTTAAAATCAATTCAAGATCGTACAGGCTGCCGTATATTACTAGCCCTGAAAGGATTCTCTATGCATTCAACATTCCCACTAGTAGGGGAATATTTAGCAGGCATTACAGCTAGCTCCCTGCATGAGGCCCGTCTAGGCTACGAAAAAATGGGCAAAGAAGTTCACGTTTATGCACCTGCTTATATTGAGCATGAAATGGACGAGCTTCTAGGCTATGTGGATCACATTGTATTTAACTCATTTAACCAATGGGCTCAGTTCAAGGATAAAGTGAAATCTGCTGGTAAAACAATTGAATGTGGTATTCGTGTGAATCCTGAGTACTCTGAAATTGAAACAGCTCTTTACGATCCTTGCTATACGAATTCCCGTCTTGGAACGACTTTGGCTAACTTCGATAAATCTCAACTTGACGGCATTGATGGCTT
The DNA here is from genome assembly GCF_049943995.1 of Lysinibacillus sp. VIII_CA. Lineage (NCBI taxonomy): Bacteria > Bacillati > Bacillota > Bacilli > Caryophanales > Bacillaceae > Lysinibacillus > Lysinibacillus sp. VIII_CA. The sequence continues at coordinate 80,331 of NZ_JBNFXM010000003.1, read as the reverse complement.
ACACTTCCATGCAATGTGTGAACAAAACTCGGATACGTTAGAGCGTATTATTGAAGTAGTTGAAGAAAAATTTGGTGATGTCTTACATCAAATGAAATGGTTGAATTTCGGTGGTGGTCACCATATTACACGTGAAGATTATGATGTAGAGAAGCTTGTGAACATCATTAATTATATCCAAGAAAAATATAACCTGCTTGTGTATTTAGAGCCAGGTGAAGCAGTGGCCCTTAATACTGGCTATTTAGTAGCTACAGTGTTAGATATTCAAGAAAATGGGATGGATCTTGCTATTTTAGATACGTCGGCAACATGTCATATGCCTGATGTACTTGAAATGCCATACCGTCCAATGATTATTGGTTCTGGTCAAGCTAATGAATTTGCCCACACGTACCGCTTGGGTGGACTAACATGTCTTGCTGGTGATGTTATAGGCGACTATTCATTTGAACAGCCATTAAAACCAGGAGATCGTCTGGTATTTACGGATATGGCGCATTATTCCATGGTCAAAAACCATATGTTTAACGGTGTTAACCTACCTTCTATCGTTTCATACAATGATGAAGAAGGTATTAAAATTATTCGCGAATTCAAATTTGAAGACTACAGTGGTCGTCTTTCTTAAGAACATGAAAAAGCCCTTCCGTTTTTTTTGCAGGAAGGGCTTTTTTAGCTGTATAGTCTTCTAACTTTCAACGTTGTGAGAGCCATATTGGGGTGTGTTCACAATTACATTTTAAAGGAAAACGTAGAAGCCTAAGCCTCTACGTTTTCCTTTTCATTCTCGAGCATTTTGTGTAAATAATTAATAATTTCACGTATTCCTTCTAATGAATTGACGAGTATTTTTGGGTCAACATACGTAATCATTCGGTTTTCAAGATTAGCCACAGCTGTAAAGTAGCGAGTTTTACTATAATTCACAAGTCCTAACTGTTGAAGTATTGACTCATCTAAATCAAGAATTTCACGAGCTTCCGTAACAAGTAACCCATAGTTAACAACATCAGTATTCAATACAATTACCCGAGCAGTTGCTGTATTGGAAGAGCGATTATATAATATTCGTTCAAAGTCTAGAACAGGCACAAGTTCCCCACGAATTCTTGTAAAACCTAAAAGATAGTTAGGTAAGTGAGGAATAGGTGTTACCTGCTCTAATTTTTCAATTGAAATCGCTTGCTCTACTGGCACTGCATATTCTTCTGTACCACAAGCAAAAACTACTGCTTTTACACTTTCCATATGGTCACACCCTTCAAATTCAACTCATTATTTTTTGGCAGATTCTTTAACAATCTCAACTAGTAAATCTGCTAATTTCTCTAATTCTTCAACGGGAATTTTTTCATTTGTCGTATGAATATCCTCATACCCTACAGATAGATTAACGGTTGGGATACCAAAGCCTGCAATTACATTTGCGTCGGACCCTCCACCTGAAATTCCTAATGTAGGTGTACGATCTATTTGACGTGCAGCAGCCATTGCCACTTGAACGACTTTGTCTGACTCGGTTACACGGAAACCTGGATACATAAGCTTCACTTCAACTTCAGCTCGTGCCCCTAATGATGCAGATACTTGTTCAAATGTTTCTTGCATATGCTTTGTTTGAGCATCTAATTTAGTTTTATCAATCGAACGCGCTTCAGCTAGAATCGTAACTTCATCGCAAACAATGTTTGTCGCCTGTCCACCCTCAAATCGTCCAATATTGGCGGTTGTTTCTTCATCTAATCGACCTAGCTTCATTTGTGCAATACATTTTGACGCGACTGTAATAGCTGAAATTCCTTTTTCTGGCGAAACCCCAGCATGCGCAGTTTTACCGATAATCTTTGCGAAAATTTTAGCTTGGAACGGAGCTGCTGTGACGATACCTCCAACTTTACCATCACTATCCACAGCAAAGCCATATTTTGCTTTAATCATAGATGGGTCTAATTCTTTGGCACCAACAAGACCGCTTTCTTCACCAGCTGTAATAATAAACTCAATATCCCCGTGCTCAATATTTTGCTCTTTTAAGCGTTTGACCATTTCTAGTAATGCTGCTAGTCCAGCCTTATCGTCCGCACCTAAAATCGATGTACCATCAGATACAATATAACCATCTTCACGTAATGATGGCTTTATGCCTTTACCAGGAACAACCGTATCCATATGAGAGGTAAAATAGATTGGCTCAACATCTAATGTGCCTTTTAAAGTGGCAATAATATTGCCTGCACCATGTCCGTTACGTGTATGTGCGTCATCTTGGACTACTGTAAATCCAAGTGCTGATAACTTATCGACTAATATTGGTGCAATTTCTTGTTCATATTTTGTTTCTGAATCAATCTGAACGAGCTCAAAAAACTCTTCCACTAAACGACTTGTCATGTTGTAAAACTCCCTTAGTTTACGTGTTTTTCCACGTTATAGTATAGGTATTATTTTAGCACAACGTCAGAAGAGTTGAAATCATTCCACAACACTACCCACATAAAAAAGTCTGAGACATTCATCTCAGACTCAGCTTAAGCATTCAAAATCGCTCCTTGCTCTTGTTCAATTGTTTGTAGATAGTTCGATGCTTTATGATGTTTATCCTGTAAACGCCAAATTGTATTATGTACATCATCTTGGATACGTGACACCTGTTCTCTTGCGGTTGAAATTTTGGAATGGACCGACCAAGCTGAAAAAAGATCATCGAAGAAGTAATCAGCAAATTTAACAAAACCATCTGTTTCGATCTGTAGTGTCTTGGTAGACATCACATGAACATCTAATAACTCATTATGAAAACGCTGTAACGCTATTTGGGCACTATGTATATAATTTTCTGAGTGATTAAGCGCATCATGTTTTAAGTGTGTTGCAATAATTCCACCGCCAAAAAATGTATCCCACGTCGAATATCCGTTAGCCGAATGGAGGGAAGCAGCTGCTTGCCCCAACTTTGTCAGAGCCACCTCCCCCGCCTCCTCTGCTTCTTGAATTTCAGCAATCAATTGCTTTGTGAGTAATTTTTCCTCAGCTAAATGCTCCAATCTCTGTGCTTGTATAGAATCATGCCTTTGTAAATAGCCCTTCTTTTTAGCGTGTATCTTCTGAAGCTCATCCTGTAATGCTATTTCATCAATCTGAGCTAATTTCTGGGTTACATGAAACTTATCTTCGCTTAAATCCATCTGCATTTTCTTCGCTTCTTTAATTTTTAATTCAAGCACTGCCGCTTTATCAATTTTCTCAGCCCGTAATTCATCCTGTTGCCCCGTCCAAGTCCGAATCATATTCATAAATGAGAAACCCTCTAATTTATGGAGCTTTGACCGAATTTGATCGAGTGCCCTAGAATGTTTATTGATTTCCTGTTGTGTATAGTCAATCTGCTTGTCAATTAACAGTCCTTGCTCGTTTAGCCTTGCCGATTTTCTTAGTTGTGTATGAATCTTTTCCTGCTCTTTTTGTAATTGCTTCCATTCCATTCATATCAACTCCTTATATATCAGTACGGTTGAAAAAGAAAAATGTTTCAACTTTCATTGATTATCTGGCATACCAATTTTTGAAAAGTAAAAGCCTAGTAACTATATAGCTACTAGGCTTGGACATTTTATAATGGAATATTACCATGTTTTTTCTCAGGACGCGTTTCCTGTTTAGTAGATAACATATCAAGTCCTTGAATCAGTTTGATACGTGTATCTCTTGGATCAATAACATCGTCTACCATACCGCGAGATGCTGCAACATATGGATTGGCAAATTTTTCTTTATATTCTTCAATTTTTGCGGCACGTGTTGCTTCTGGATCATCTGATTTCGCAATTTCACGGGCAAAAATGATGTTTGCAGCTCCGGCAGCTCCCATAACTGCAATTTCAGCATTTGGCCAAGCAAATACAAGGTCCGCACCGATTGATTTAGAATTCAGGGCCACGTAAGCGCCTCCATAAGCTTTACGTAAAATCACTGTAATCTTTGGTACAGTTGCTTCTGAATAAGCATAAAGAATTTTCGCACCATGACGAATGATTCCCCCATGTTCTTGTTTAACACCTGGGAAGAAACCAGATACGTCTTCAAATGTAATGATTGGAATATTGTAAGCATCGCAAGTACGGATAAAACGAGCCGCTTTATCGGAAGAATCAATATCTAATCCTCCAGCAAGTACTTTTGGTTGGTTACAAACAAGGCCAACTGACTCACCAGCAATACGTGCAAAGCCAACAACAACGTTTTTCGCAAATTCTGCATGAACTTCCATGAATGAACCTTCATCCACTACTTGCTCAACGACTTTACGTACATCGTAAGGACGTGTTGTTTCAATTGGCACTGTATCCACGATTTCTGGACGGTAGTCATCTCCCTCTGGTCGAGCTTGACGAGGTGCTTTTTCTTTATTGTTTTGTGGTAAATAGCTTAATAGTTTTTTTATTTCTTGAATTGCCTCTTCTTCAGATGGTGCACGGAAATGGGCATTTCCACTTACTGCATTATTTACTTTCGAACCACCTAAATCTTCAGCAGAGATTTTTTCGCCTGTCACTGTTTCTATTACTTTAGGTCCTGTTATAAACATTTGAGATGTTTTGTCTACCATTAAGATAAAGTCTGTAATTGCAGGAGAGTATACTGCTCCTCCAGCACATGGCCCCATAATCACTGAGATTTGCGGAATAACGCCTGAGTAAATCGCATTACGGTAGAAAATATGACCATAGCCATCTAGTGAAAGAACACCCTCTTGGATACGGGCGCCACCTGAATCGTTAATACCGATAAATGGTGTGCCATTTTTTGCAGCGAGATCCATAACTGTTGCCATTTTTTTTGCATGCATTTCACCTAGTGCTCCACCAAACACTGTAAAGTCTTGAGAGAATAAGTATACTGGACGCCCGTTAATTTTACCGAACCCAGTTACAACACCATCCCCGGGGCCTTCCATTTTCTCCATTCCGAAGTCTACTGTACGGTGAGTAATAAATGGGTTAATTTCAAAAAATGTACCTTCGTCTAGTAATAAATCAATACGTTCACGAGCTGTTAATTTCCCTTTTTCATGCTGTTTTTCGATGCGCTCATAGCCACCACCAAGTTCAATTACCGTCTTACGATCATACAAGTCATTGATTTTGTCGAACATATCCATATTAATCACTTATCCCCTTTTCCACTTTTATCACATAATTCATATAACACCCCGAAAGAAGATTTAGGATGCATGAACGCAACCTCTGCACCTCCAGCACCAGGTCCTGGCTCTTCCGATAAAAGACGTACACCTTTTTCACGAAGCTCAACCATACGCTCACGAATTCCTGTCACACCAAAAGCAATATGGTGAATACCTTCTCCACGTTTTTCAATAAATCCATGAATGGCACTTTTTTCACTCATTGGTTCTAATAGCTCCAATTTCACGTTGCCTGCGTCGATAAAGGCAACTCGAACTTGTTGTGAGTCTACTTCTTCCACTTTTAACAACTTTAAACCTAAAGTTTCTGTATAATATGTAATGCGTTCATCAAGATCGCGCACCGCAATCCCAATATGGTCTACTTTCTCCATGGTGACATCTCCTTCTGTTATGGTACATACTCTATTTTACAGACTTTTTTGTCAAAACTCTACTACTTGAGAAATTTTTCAGATTTGATAAACTATTTATAAGAAAAGAAGGAGCGAACGAGCATATGAGTAATAAAAAGTTTCAAAAAATCGTTGTTTATACTATGGTCGCAATCATGCTAATTTCATCTCTAGCATTTGGCTTATCGATGCTAGTTTAAGGCAAGACCATAGCGTCCACACTACTGTGGGCGCTCTTTTTTTACCTTTAAACCCTTAAATGATTGCTTTATTTCTAAATACCTGTCCATTTCCTCGATAAACTGATAGAGTGCGGCTTGTGCGATGAATTGCTCATGATTTTGCGGTAATGGTAGCTGCGAGAAATCATGTTTCACCTGCTCTAGCTTTTCACGATAGTGACTTGCTGTATTTCCAGAATGAATATGTCCTCCGAGGTCTTGTAAAAAATCTGCCACAATTTCAGCCTCTTGTACTATAACAGGTAATGTTGTAATTTTTGGCAACACTCTTTCGATTATTTCTAGTTGCCTTTCTCGCATATCGAAATACATATAGTAATCATTTTTACGTCTCGTAAAATGGTTTTCAACATCTTTAAATGCTAAGGACTTTGCATCATTTAAAGTTCGAATAGCTTCAATGATCTCATGCCCATCCCATAACGTATCCCCTTGCCGTAAATAGCTAGCAATTTCTAAAAATATCTTGCTGTATAGTTCCTCAATTTTAACTCTATAGTAATTTAATTCCTTTTGAATATCTGGCATATACATATTAATGGCTATACCGGTTCCATAGCCAATAGCCATTAATGCCAATTCATTATAAACAAGCGCCATCGAAAAACTTTTAGCGGCGTAAATGTGCATAATAATAACGACACTAGAAATAAATCCGTCTGCAACTCTCAAGGACACAATCGTTGGAATAAAAAGTAGTAACATACCCGCAAGTGTAAGTGGCTGATAGGAAAAAAGCTCAAAGCTCATAAAGGCAAACACCATGGCCACTATACTAGCAACCAATCGAGTGTAGGCTGCGTGAATGGATTTTTTCTTTGTTGGCTGTACACATAATATCGTTAGAATACCAGCAGAGGCATACGAGGCTAAATGAAAATATTGAGCAATGGCAATAGCAAGTGCTGCACCAATTGCTGTTTTTAAAGTTCGATAGCCGATTGAAAACTTCTTCAGGTCGACTGCCTCCTATCTTTTAGTACTCTTCAGTAAATACCACTAATTATTTAGCCAATATTACAAAAATTTTAATGGTAGTGCTGAACTATCTGTACATGATAATAAGTAGGAAGCCTACATAGATTAACTAACATTCTATGAGGCTCTTCTACTTAGTTATAAAGGATTGTTCTTATGCAAGAATTGTCTTAAAGCTCGTCACAATACTCTTCAAAGTTTGCTTGTAAGTTTGTTACAACTGACATCGGGTCATGTCCTTCAATTTCATAGCGCCCGACTTCAGCCACTACTTGTCCATCTTTTAATAAAACAAATGATGGTGAAGAAGGTAGGTGATCTTCCCCAAAATGATAACGTGCCGCTGCAGTCGCTTCTTTATCTTGCCCTGCAAATACTGTTACTAAGTGATCCGGGCGTTTATCGTAATGTACACATTGCGCTGCCGCTGGACGAGCAATACCACCCGCACAACCGCACACTGAGTTCACCATAACTAATGTTGTACCTGGGCGAGCAAATGCCTCTTCAACAGCCTCTGGTGTTTTTAGCTGTTCGTAACCAGCCGTTTCAATTTCAGCACGAGCTGTTTTTAAAATTTCCTGCATAAATAAATCGTAATCCATATTCATATAGCGATAGCTCCTTTCAAATCGCGTCAATTCAGCTTTTATAGTAGGTATTTGACGCACATACATCTCTTATCATAGCAGTTTGCAACGAATTTGTGCACCCACTTGCTCATACAAGTCAGTTGAATTTTCTAAGCTTTTAAAGAAACTAGTTTACTTCCCTACCTATTCCTCGCTAAATAAACGATCTACACCTTGTGTAACCGTTAGTTGGCCACTTAAGATTTGACGTTCCAGTAGCTGTACCTGTGCTTTACGTTGTGGATTCCCATAAAACATATCTATTAAATGATCAGTAATCATGGATTGGAACCACTCTTTTGTTTGTTTTTGACGTCGAGTAGCCCAATAATGATTTGTTTCAACAATTTGTTTGAATTCCTTTATGGTTCCCCAAACCTTATCGAGACCCCGTTTTTCCAGTGAACTAACGGGCATTGCAGTAGACATCCAGCCTGGTGTTGCCGGCTGTAAAAAATGTAGAATCTGTTTATATTCTGCGACAGTTTTTTTGGCAAGTCGCACATTATCACCATCTGCCTTATGCACAACAATGGCATCTGCTAATTCCATAATGCCCTTTTTCATGCCCTGCAATTCATCCCCGGCCCCAGTTAAAACTAAAAGCAAGAAGAAATCTACCATGCCTCGGACATAGGTTTCGCTTTGTCCCACACCAACTGTTTCAATGAGAATGACATCATAGCCAGCCGCTTCACAAACTAACATCGTTTCACGTGTTTTTTTGTGAACACCCCCAAGGGTACCAGCCGATGGTGAAGGGCGTACAAAAGCAGTCGGCTTCTTGACGAGCTCTTCCATACGCGTTTTATCTCCTAAAATACTGCCTCCGGATAAAGAGGAGCTTGGATCAATCGCAAGAACTGCTACTCGTTTTCCCATGTCACAAAGCATTGTTCCGAAAGCCTCAATGAACGAGCTCTTCCCTGCTCCTGGAACACCCGTAATGCCGATTCGAATACTCTTTCCTGTATGTGGTAGAAGTTCCTGCAAAAGCTCTTGAGCTTGAACTTTATGAGTGGCATTCGAGCTTTCAATGAGGGTAATTGCTTTTGACAAATGTGTGCGAGAGCCTGCACGTACTTGTTGTGCAAGCTCTCGAATATTAACAGTGTCGGCTTTTTTCTTTCGGAATTTTTTAGGTGTACCATATTGCATACCGTCGTGAGTCGCCTCGACTCCGTCCATCACAAACAGCGCACTTTCTTCCATTCCTTTGTTGTTGTCCATTATTCAGGCACTTCCTCATAGCCTAAACGTTTGTAAATTTCCTCAATGATTTTCTGTGCGGATACAGGAATCACGGTACCCGGTCCAAAGATAGCTACTGCTCCAGCATTGTAAAGGAAATCATAGTCTTGTGCAGGTATAACACCACCCACAATGATGATAATATCTTCACGCCCTAACTTTTCTAACTCCGTAATCAATTCGGGCACTAATGTTTTATGACCTGCTGCTAACGAAGAGACACCGATGACATGTACATCATTTTCAACGGCCATTTGCGCTGCCTCAGCAGGCGTCATAAATAACGGAGAAATATCTACATCAAAGCCTAAATCGGCATAGCCTGTTGCGACGACCTTGGCTCCACGGTCATGTCCATCTTGTCCCATTTTAGCGACTAAAATACGCGGACGGCGGCCTTCGTTTTCAAGGAATTCTTCTGTCATTTGTTTCACTTCTGAAATTTGCTCCTCATCAGAGAAGTTGGCAGAGTATACACCCGAAATAGAACGAATTACGGCTTTGTGTCGTCCAGAAACCGCTTCAATTGCATCTGAGATTTCACCTAAAGAGGCACGTGCACGAGCCGCATCAACCGCTACAGCTAGTAAGTTTTCCTCGCCATCTTGTGCGGCTTTTGTCAAACGAGCTAAATGTTTTTGAACCTCAGCTTCATCACGTGCTGCTTTCATCGCTTCTAAACGTTCAATTTGCTTTTGTCGAACAATGGTATTATCAATATCTAGAATGTCAATTGGCTCTTCCTTCGTCAGGCGATATTTATTTACACCGACAATCGTCTCTGTCTTGGAGTCAATTTTCGCTTGACGTTTAGCAGCAGCTTCTTCGACTTTCATTTTAGGAAGACCTGTTTCAATTGCTTTCGCCATCCCTCCAAGTGCCTCAATCTCTTCGATTAATGCCCATGCAGATTTGGTAATTTCTTCTGTCAATTTCTCCACGTAGTATGATCCACCCCATGGATCAATTACTTTTGTCATTGCTGTTTCCTCTTGTAAAAATAACTGCGTATTACGTGCAATACGTGCGGAGAAATCCGTTGGAAGTGCAATGGCTTCATCCAATGCATTCGTATGCAGTGATTGTGTATGTCCCATTGATGATGCATTTGCTTCAATTAACGTACGTGCTACATTATTAAACGGATCTTGCTCTGTTAATGACCACCCAGATGTTTGCGAATGGGTACGTAAAGCTAAAGTTTTCGGATTTTTTGGATTAAACGTTGACATCATCTGTGCCCAAATACGGCGTGCCGCGCGCATTTTAGCAACTTCCATATAATAGTTCATGCCAATAGCCCAAAAGAACGATAGACGTGGTGCAAATGCATCGATATCAATGCCTGCTTTCAGTCCTGTACGAACATATTCCAAACCATCTGCTAACGTGTAGGCAAGTTCTATGTCATTCGTTGCCCCCGCTTCTTGAATATGATAACCAGAAATCGAAATAGAGTTAAATTTCGGCATATACTTCGCTGTATATTCAAAAATATCTGCAATGATTTTCATCGACATAGCTGGTGGGTAAATGTATGTATTACGCACCATATATTCTTTTAAAATATCGTTTTGAATCGTCCCTGCTAATTTTTCTGGCGTTACTCCTTGTTCCTCTGCTGCCACTATATAAAATGCAAGAACTGGTAGCACTGCGCCATTCATCGTCATAGAAACAGACATTTGATCTAAAGGGATTTGATCGAATAGAATTTTCATATCCTCGACAGAGTCAATAGCAACACCCGCTTTCCCCACATCTCCTGTAACACGTGGATGATCAGAGTCATAGCCTCTATGAGTTGCTAGGTCAAACGCTACAGATAAACCCTTTTGTCCCATTGCCAGATTTCGCTTGTAAAAGGCATTGGACTCTTCAGCTGTTGAGAAGCCAGCATATTGACGAACTGTCCATGGGCGAGCCACATACATGGTAGGGTATGGTCCACGTGTATTTGGTGCGATACCTGCTACATCATTTAAATGTTTAGCATCCTTGATATCTTCTTTTGTATAAATATCTTTAATTTCAATCCCTTCATTTGTCATAAACTTATCATCAGACGCTTGAGGCGCATTAGCTGATAAAACTTTTTCTATTTCAATTGCATTAAAATTTGGCTTACTCATCGTTGGACCTCCTTCATGCTCGCAAACACTGACTGTAATTTTTCAATGATGTTCTGTCCTGCGAAAATAAAACCGTTTAAGCCATTTGCTAACCAAGCTTCTTCTTCGTCTTTAAATTTCCCAGCTACATCCACAAGTACATCCGCTGGCTTGTCTGCTAAAATGGCATGGACAAATTCTTTTGTATCTTCGTCATTACCTGCAATGACAACATATTTAGCCTCTGTTGCCTTTAACCAAGCAATTGCCTCTTCAACAGTCGTCGCTGGTTCACTTTTTTCAGGAACAAGACCAACCGTATTTAAGAATCCAGCAATAAAATCTGCTCTTGGCTTGGAGCTTTTTAAAGTACCTAATGTTAAAATGCCTGTTTTCACATCGGCTGCCGTCATTTCAGCACGCAGCTTTTCGAATGGAATAGCACTTCGTTTAATGCTAGCAAATAACGGATTTGTTTCACATTCAAATGCGTCTGCTGGATTAGCATAAATATTTGTTCCAATTAATGATTGCTTACGTGTTTGTGCAGCGTGAATACGAGATTGATACGATTTCTCTACTTCTTCAGCGAGCTTGCCAGATGCTGTGTATTCATCAATGCCTCCAGCTGCCTCGATTTCTAAGAATAATGCCCATGCTTCTTTGACAAAATCTGCCGTTAACGACTCGATAAAGTAAGAGCCACCTGCAGGATCTATAACTTTTAAGACATTTGTTTCTTCTTTTAAAATCAATGACACGTTACGAGCAATACGTACTGACTGTTCTGTAGGCTTTGTTAATACATCATGTGGATGAACTGTAAAGAGATCAGCACCGCCTATTAAGCCAGAAAGCGCTTCATTGGAGGATCGTAATAAATTCACGTAGACATCCAATTTAGAGAAGCTTCTTAATGATGTTTCAGCAACTGTTGGTATTTTTACATTTTGTGTAACACCATAGGCAGATGAGAACGCTTTCCAAAGTACTTTAAAAGCACGGAGTTTTGCAATCTCTGTAAAGAATTGTGTATCAACTGCAAAGGATACAAAAAATTTCTTGGAGAATGCCTCGAAGCTTTCTTCCTGTTCTACCCATTTTGCTGCTAATGCAAGTGCATAGGCTAATTCTTGAATGGCGTTGGCACCTTCATTATGATAAATAACTGTGTTAGCGCCGACTGAGCGCACGCTCGGAAATGCATGTAAAGAGATGGGTTGGGTCGAAACGATGAATCCTTGCACAGCTTCTCGTTGATCCAAAGCAATTTTGTCAAACACTGTTAATAATGGGTCTTTTGTATCTTTAATAGTAATTTTAAATGAATATTCTGAGAAATATGATGCTAATTTGACCAATACGTCTTCTGTCCAATCAAAATTAACACGACTGTCAATTGTAATAATTTCATTACCCCTAGCTAAACTGTCATCAAGCTGTGCAAAAAATGCTTCACTCGTATCTGCATGAACTTGCTGAGCTACTTGGAATGCTTGACTATTTTGTAGAGAACGGATTGTGGCAACTTGTCGATCGAGCTCATCACCAAGCTTAGCTACTAAACTTTCTTGTGTGTAAATGGGCTGTAGTGTAACACCCTCATTTGTTTTCGTGAATAGAGACTCAAATGGTTTCCCCTTTAAAGCTTTGATTGCTGCATCTTGCCAGTCAGAATAGGCCGGCTTTTCAAATTCAATATTTTTCATGTTGTTTGACATGCGGACGCTTAATCAGCTTCCCCCCTTAGTAGTTTCTATTTGTTATTCTACATGACAAATTGCGACTCGGAAAGCATAAAAAAAATCGGAAACCCTTATACAGCAGGTTTCCGACAAGTCATCAGTAGACTGACGTCGAAGATTTATTTGTATTTTCGAGTATTTCTTTTACTCTATTTAGGAATTTACCACATACTAGTCCATCCAACACACGATGATCTAATGATAAACATAAATTCACAATATCACGAGCTGCGAACATTCCACCTGGTAAAATGACCGGTTTTTTTACAATACTTTCTACTTGGAGAATGGCAGCTTGTGGATAATTAATGATACCCATTGATTGAATAGAGCCAAATGCTCCCGTATTATTAACGGTAAATGTACCACCTTTAATATCATCCATGGCTAATTTTCCAGTTCGAACTTTGTTAGCAAGCTCATGAATTTCTTTAGCAATTCCTTTAATGGATTTTTCATCCGCGTGTTTTATAACAGGTACGAATAGTGCATCATCCGTCGCTACTGCAATCGAAATATTGATGTCATGCTTTTGAATAATTTTATCCTCAGCCCACATAGAATTCATCATTGGGAATTCCTTCAAGGCCTGAGCCACTGCTTTTACAAAGAAGGCGAAATATGTAAGATTAAAGCCTTCCTTTTGCTTAAATTCACCTTTTAGGCTATCTCGATAAGCAACTAAATCTGTTACATCCACTTCCATCATCATCCAAGCATGTGGAGCTTCATGGACGCTTCTTACCATGTTATTAGCAATGGCACGACGGACCTTTGTCACTGGGATTTCAATGTCCCCAGGCTGTATAGGTGGTACTGGTGCTGCAGGCTTTTCTGCAAGCTGTGCTGGTGCAGGAGCTGGTTGTTCAGTTGTTGTTTGAATCGCTGCTGGCGTTGGTGCCGCAGTAGTTGCTGTTGGAATATTGCCCGTTTCTATAAGTTTTAACAAATCTTTTCTTGTAATGCGACCACCCTCGCCCGTTCCTGTAACTTGATCAAGGGCAATATCATGCTCCTGTGCAAGTCGTAGAACAGCAGGTGAATAGCGTACTTTGTCCTTACGCGCTTCTTTTGGAGCGACTGAAGAAGGAGTAGAAACGGGTTGTGATGCTTCTTGTTTCTTTTGAACACCTGCATTTAAAATGGCTGTGCTTACTGCCGATTTTTTTTCAGGTGGTGGTGGTGGTAACTCACTATCCCCTGCAATTTCAATCGAGCATACGACTGCGCCCACTGGTAATGTTTGACCTTCTTGTGCAATTAACTCCGTAATAACCCCTTCAAACGACGATGGAATTTCTGCATTTACTTTATCTGTCACAACTTCTGCTAAAGAATCATATTTCTTTACTGTATCGCCAGGCTTTACAAGCCATTTTTCAATTGTACCTTCTGTTACACTTTCGCCGAGCTGTGGCATAGTAATATTTTGAACCGCCATCATTTATTCCTCCCATCAATTAAGCCTAGGCGTCATTGTACCTGATGCAGCGCTATATTAGTAAACGTAGATAGGCAAATAGACAGATTTTGACTTTCAAACGGCTAAGTCAAAATCTGTTCTTCCGTCTGAGGCTTTCATTTTTTCAATCAGCCTTGCTTGGTATGTTAAAATGCCGCAAGTTCTCGCATCGCACGTTCCACTTTATCAGGATTAATCATAAAATATTTTTCCATGGTTGGTGCATATGGCATTGCTGGCACATCGGGTCCTGCTAGACGTTGAATCGGTGCATCAAGCTCAAATAAACAATGCTCCGCAATAATGGCAGCAACTTCACTCATGATACTGCCTTCTTTATTATCCTCCGTAACAAGTAATACTTTCCCTGTTTTAGTCGCCGCCTCGATAATTGCTTCCTTATCAAGGGGATAGACTGTGCGTAGGTCAAGTATATGCGCAGAAATACCATCTGCAGCAAGACGTTCTGCAGCTTGTAGCGCAAAGTGGACAGCTAACCCATAGGTAATAACCGTCACATCATCCCCTTCACGCTTCACATCTGCCTTGCCGATTGGTAATGTATAATCGTCTAGAGGCACCTCACCCTTAATTAATCGATAAGCACGCTTATGTTCAAAGAATAATACAGGATCTTCATCACGAATAGCTGCTTTTAGCAATCCTTTAGCATCATATGGTGTTGATGGGATAACTATTTTCAACCCAGGTGTACCCGCAAAAAGGGCTTCAACAGATTGAGAATGGTAAAGAGCCCCGTGAATTCCTCCGCCAAAAGGTGCACGGATTACCATTGGACAAGTCCAATCATTGTTAGAACGGTAACGGATTTTGGCTGCCTCAGAGACGATTTGGTTGACAGCTGGCATAATGAAATCAGCAAATTGCATTTCTGCGATTGGACGCATACCATACATTGCTGCCCCAATACCGACCCCTGCAATAGCACTTTCTGCAAGTGGCGTATCTAGTACACGGTATTCGCCGAATTGATCATACAGACCAGTAGTTGCTTTAAATACACCGCCCTTACGGCCAACGTCTTCCCCTAAAATGAAAACTCGTTCATCACGTTCCATTTCTTCTTTCATTGCTAATGTAATCGCATCAATATAAGACATAACTGCCATTACACGTCACCTCCGTCCACTGGTGCATAAACATATTTCATGGCATCCTCTGGTTGTGCATATGGAGCCGCTTCTGCATAATCAGTAGCTTCATTTACTTCTGCCATAACACGTTCTTCGATTTCTGTACGTACTTTTTCAGTCATGACGCCTGCATCAGTCAGATACTTTTCAAATAACACAATCGGATCTTTTGCCTTTCCTTCTGCAATATCTTCAGCCGTACGGTATTGACGATCATCGTCGTCCGAGGAATGGGCTGTTAAACGATATGTGACTGTTTCGATTAAGCTTGGGCCCTCTCCATTACGTGCACGATCGGCTGCTTCTTTCACCACTTTGTAAACTTGTAATGGGCATTTTCCATCAACTGTCATACCTGGCATACCATACCCAATCCCACGATCAGAAACCTTCGCACAGCCTAACTGACGTTCTACTGGTACAGAGATGGCATATTGATTGTTTTCCACCATAATAATAACTGGCAATTTATGAACACCTGCGAAGTTGGCCCCTTCATGGAAATCCCCTTGGTTAGAGGAACCTTCACCAAGTGTTACAAAAGAAACAAAATCCTCATTTTGTAGTCGTCCAGCAAGTGCAACGCCAACTGCATGTGGCACCTGCGTAGTAACAGGTGAAGATCCTGTTAAAATGCGGTTTTTCTTTTGACCGAAATGGCCAGGCATTTGACGTCCACCAGAGTTTGGATCTTCCGCTTTTGCAAATGCAGATAGCATCAACTCTCTTGGTGTCATACCAAAGTGTAAAACAACCCCCATATCACGATAATATGGCGCAATATAATCTTTATCTTTATTTAACGCAAAGGCCGCCCCTACTTGTGCTGCCTCCTGACCTTGACAAGAAATTACAAACGGAATTTTACCAGAACGGTTTAATAACCACATACGCTCATCTAATCTTCTGGCCATTAACATTGTTTCGAACATAGCAAGTACATCTTCATTTGACAAACCTAAATCTTCATGTTTGACATCTTGCATACGAACACCCCTTTCGTATTATAGAGAAATAACTATCTTATCCTATATCCCCACATTTGGATATGTTAGTTATGAAATTCAGAAAATTTAAAAATGGATAGCACGACCATCAACTGCTAAAGCAGATTCCACTAATACCTCGTTTAATGAAGGATGTGGATGAATTGCCTGACTAATTTCCCATGGTGTTGCATCCAACAATTTAGCTAAAGATGCCTCTCCAATTAAATCTGTCACGTGCGGCCCTACCATATGAATACCCAAAATATCATCTGTTTCTTCATCAGCAATTATTTTTACAAAACCTTCTGCTTCCCCATTTACCAATGCCTTACCAATTGCCTTGAAAGGGAATTTACCGATTTTTAATGAAAAGCCTCGCTCTTTGGCAGCACCTTCGGTTAAGCCAATGCTAGCAACCTCTGGATATGAATAAACACATTTCGGTACCTTCAGATCATCGATATGCTCTGCTTTACCTGTCGCTATATGCTCGATTGCTGACAGTCCTTCATGAGAAGCCACATGCGCTAACTGTAAGCCACCAATCACATCACCTATGGCATACATATGTGATTCCTTCGTTTGATAAGAATCATTCACTTTAATGAAGCCATTTTCCACTTCGATTTCTGTATTTTCCAAGCCAATGTCTTGCGTGTTGGCTTCACGACCAACACAAAGTAAAAGTTTATCTGCCTCAAAGATTTCTTCCTGCTCATTCACTTTCGCAGAAATGAAAACGTTATCATTTTCTATTTTGAATGTATCTGCATCTAAACGGGCATTTGTGACAATGCGAACTCCCCTCTTTTCAAGCTGCTTTGTTACTTCTTTGACGATATCAGCATCCTCTGCAGGTAAGATAGTTGGTCCGTATTCTAGAACTGTTACATATACGCCAAAATCGCAAAGCATAGATGCCCACTCAATTCCAATGACACCACCGCCAACGATTAACAATGATTTTGGTAAATTGTCAAGCTCCAACGCATGATCTGAATTCATCACATATTGGCCATCAACTGTTAATCCTGCCATACCTCTTGGCTTTGAGCCAGTTGCAATGACAACATTCGTCGGTACAAGCATTTCATTTTCTTGCCCATTGGACATTTCTACGGAAATAGTTCCTGGCATAGGAGAGAAAATAGAGGGACCTAAAATTCGTCCTGTACCATGATAAACATCTATTTTGCCTTTTTTCATCAGTGTATTCACACCTTGGCTTAATTGCTCAACGATCGCTTGCTTCCTAGCTTGCACTTTGTCAAATTGCAGTGTCACACCTTCAATGTCAACACCATACTCACTAGCCGTTTTATTAGCCATTCGATATACTTCTGCACTTCGAAGTAAAGCTTTACTTGGGATACAGCCTTTGTGCAAGCATGTTCCACCTAAACGATCCCGCTCTACAATAGCTGTTTTCAAGCCTAGTTGCGCAGCGCGGATGGCCGCCACATAACCGCCTGTACCTCCACCTAAAATGACAACATCATAATTTTGAGCCATGTTTATTCCCCCTTTTGAGAAAAGTGCTAAAGTATTCTATCTATTAAACCATTACCCTACCAATTAGCTTGCGGTCTATTTTTGCTTAAGAAGAACAGAACTTTAGCTTTACTGCAACGGTGCTCTTATTTGTTGGTAAAATTAGAAGAAGTCGACAATGCGACTTCTCCAAATTTTCAAACCTTGTATATTAGCGACCGTGTAAAATATTTTTTTCATTTTTTAAGAATTGGCTGCGAGATTTCGCCACACGCGCAATGCGTTCTTCAGCTAAACGATTCGCTGCCACATATGTTGGAATGCCATCTCGTTTTGAAATAGCAAAGATCTTTTCAATACTATCATATATACCGTCAACGCGTTTCAGAGCACGTTCACGATTATAACCATATAATTCATCCGCAACGTTAATAACGCCACCAGCATTAATGACATAGTCTGGTGCATAGACAATACCTAATTCATGTAGGAAATCACCATGACGTGAATCTTTTAACTGATTATTAGCAGACCCAGCAATTACTTTTGCTTTTAATTGTGGAATTGTTTCATCATTTAATATAGCACCTAAAGCACAAGGAGAGAAAATATCAACTTCTTGCGCGTAGATTTCATCTGGAGCTACTGCAATTGCGTCAAAGTCATTCACAACTCTATCAATTGCTGCCTGATTGATATCTGTTACAACAAGTTTTGCCCCTTCATTATGTAAATACTCGCAAAGCTTGTAGGCTACATTTCCTAGACCTTGTACAGAAATTTTTAATCCCTCTAATGATTCTGAACCGAATGCTTCTTTTGCAGCCGCTTTCATACCGCGGTAAACACCATACGCCGTTACTGGAGATGGGTTCCCTGATGAACCGAATGCAGGTGAGATTCCTGTTACATAATCTGTTTCCTCATGGATTAAATCCATATCTGTAACTGTTGTACCTACGTCTTCTGCCGTGATATAACGACCATTTAAGCCTTGGATGAAACGACCTAATGCACGGAACATTTCTTCGTTTTTATCTTTAAATGGGTCACCGATAATGACCGTTTTTCCACCGCCAAGGTTTAAACCAGCTGCCGCATTTTTGTAGGTCATACCTCGTGCTAAACGCAATGCGTCTTCAACTGCATTTTCCTCTGATGCATATGTCCACATACGTGCCCCGCCTAATGCTGGTCCAAGTGTTGTATCATGGATAGCGATAACCGCTTTTAACCCTGATGCTTCATCTTGGCAAAATACCAATTGTTCATAATCATACTTTTCCATATACTTGAAGATTTCCATGAAACTCGCCCCTTTGCTTTGGAAAGTGCATCCCCAAATGCCCGTCCCAATCAAGTTTTATCTAACAATCTTACCACTTGTTGTCCTCGCCTCAGCTATAATACTGAGCCCCATTTTTCAGTAGGTGTTTAGACCCTAGGATAAAAATTGTTTAGTAATGGATAATATTGCTCCACTTATTTTTACAATACTGACAAATTCACAATTTCGCAACTATTATTACATATTCTTGTTTAAGTAAGAATTTTCTAAACATTCAGTAACAAAAACTACTATATGCTCCGTCTAGTTTTGACGAACAATTATTATATTGATTACTAGCCTTTCTTGACATTCCCCCATCCACAGGTACAATTAATCATAGGAATAAGGAGGGGTATATATGGCCCGTTTAGCTGCATTTATTGTAATGCTTATTCCAGGTCTTATGGCTGCAGGCGGCATTAAATTTATGCGTGATACATTATTTGGGAAGCTTCTTTCGCCTTTCCCATTTTTATGGCTACAATTTGTAGTAGGTGTTATATTCTTTGTTATAGGCTTTGGCTTTTTCGCAGGATTTTTACTACATCGTGACCGCAAAAATGGAAAAGTAGCACCTCGCTTCCAAAAAAAATAAAAATAGCTATCCAAATAAGTCACATGGACTTACTGGATAGCTATTTTTATACACGCTGCTGTGTAGTGATGACTTTATCAGGGTAATCTGTTATCCAACCTATTACAGCATGGTGAGGATTGGTTAAGAATGGTTCATTACCATCAATTGCATAAAAACGACAGGCTTTGCCGCTTGTTACGCATGCCTCTAAATATCTTGGCTTGTAGTACCTTTTATGCATATGGACAGTATCAGCAGCTTTGTAATCAGCTAACAGATCCCATTTTAATTTTTTCGTGGCTATTAGAGCCGTTTCATATTCAGGTCTTTGCTTTTTCACATATTCCAGTATTTCGTAATGGAACGACGAGAAGTGGCTCCCTGCTGGTAACGATAGCCCTTGAAGAAAGTCATTCAGCCCACTTTGATTGTCTAAAATGGTTGATTTTAATTCAATATTTAAAGGGAGCTTATGTGTTTTAGCCCATGCTAAAACTGCATCAAATGCTGGTATTTTAGCCGATGAAAAAAGACGCCTCCAAGGCTTGCCGAGTTTAAAACGTAATAACTCTTCCATCGTACAATCACTCACCAGTTTATTGATACCTACTAATCTTGACAATTGTGGATCATGGTAGACGATTGGACAACCATCTTTTGAAAATTGGATGTCTAACTCAATGCCATCAGCCCCAAGCTCCAATGCCTTTTCAAAAGCTTTAAAGGTATTTTCTAGCGCATAGGCCGATGCTCCTCGATGTGCAAACACCGGAATATAGGACGAATTAGACATTTAACTCACCAAACTCTAGCAGAAATTTACCATTGGTCATTTTGCTTAATAAAGATGATTTTTTACCAATTTGAATATACGTCCCCGGATGCGCTTCCTTTGTCACAACAATCTCTTCTTTACCAATATGACGCATTTCGTCCATTATTAGCTTTATTTCACGATCTAATGTAACCGCTTCTGCCTTTAACTTTGTTAAAGCTTGCTTTGTCTCTTCAAAGGATGCTGTTTGTTCTTTAGACATTTGGTTGAGAAATGGCAATAAACTTTTCATTTTGGATTCATGGGCTGCAATTTCTGATTGTAACTCTTTAAGCTGGACAGCTTTTTCCTGCATGATCGAATTATTCTCTTGTTTATTGACACTTTCAATAATCAAATCCGTTCGCCGTTCCAATCGATTACCAGATATGGCCGTGACAATCGTATTTTTAGCTACAGCACGCCCTCCAATAATTTTACCTTTTCGTTCATCCACTAAAATGGAATGGGCTGAAAGCTGTGAACCTAATGCATAGAAACCAATATGGATACTATCTGCTGCCATTAAATTTGCTTCATTGACATGTTTGACAAAAATATTGCCACCCGCTTCCACAACTGTTGACCCAAGACCAAATATGCCACCGCGAATATAAACATCTCCTTCGATGGATTTAATCAGTTTGGCACCGCTTACACCTTCAGCGCCATCAATAGAAATATCACCAGTTGCAATAACTGTATAGCCATTTGTTACTGTTCCTTTAATACTAAGAGAACCATTAAATTCTAGATTACCTGTTTCAACGCCTACATCACCGTTAATAGGTAGGTGTCTGTTTACACCAATCATACCTTTCACATCATCTAGAACACCAGCAATTTTCGAGCGGATCACAATTTTCCCGTCCTCTTCCACTTCATATGCTGATTTTGTATCGTATCGGATTGGAAAATCCCGTCCTGGTGCGGCAGCCACTACCTCACCTAGCACATTTTTCCCTGGTTTACCTAATGTAGCAGGAATCTTTTCACCTAGCCATGAGCCTTCCGAAATTTCTGAGATAAAATTCATATCAAAGTAATCCGCTTTTCCATCATCACGAATGACCGGTTTTCTCTCCGGCTTAGGTAAGTATGTAATTTGTGCATCCGTGCCTGCTATCGGTGGTTGCCCCTGAGCAATTAAAAATGCTTTTCCTGGTTCAGCCTTCGAAATATCAAAATCTAAAATTCCATGCACAATTTCATTTTCAGCAAGTATTTCTTGAATTTGCTGTGTCAGCTTTTCTTTATGATTGGCAATATATTCGTTTGTTTCATAGATAAAAATAGAGGCTGACATTTTATCACGGGCAATTTCAGCTTCAATATTTGGAAGCCAGCGGCCAATTTCTACTGGACTTGTATTTTGAGTAGACAGCACGTTTTTTAAAATTGAAAAATTAGATAATTTAAGTCGTGGATGACTACGTAAAATGCTATCAAATTCTTTTAATGGGAATCCGGCACTAAAAGTAAGCATAAATACCTTGCCATTTTCTTCAGAAATTTCGAAGTTTTCATTTCGAACTAGAATCAAGCTACCTCCTCCTTCCCTCTATATGTAAGTATATACAATCCACTTACATTTGTTTAGAGACCATTGTCACTAACGAGAAAGAAAATAGTACTACTTAATCATTAAAACATCGAACTATTTTTTATTTCCGTTAAATATAAATAGGTTTATAATACTAAAAAAATGTTTATTATTTTATTTTTTTAATAAAATTACCCTTAATTACATGGATATTCTATTAGGATCATTTGAACAAATAGTATTCCCTAGATATATATTATAGGATGGGATCGTCATAAAAAATAAATAATAAAAGGTCTTTAGAACTATAAAATTTTCAGATATTAAGGCTCTTTATTCAAGATAACTCTTTATATTTCCAATTTGGAAGGTCGAACCAAGTTGTTCTAATTCTTCCTTAGTCATATATCGCATATTTATTTTACCGTCTACTACGAGACGGACTTCAAATAATTGTTCATCTATTTGTATAATTTCTATTGAATTCATTCCATCTAATTGAAAATTGACACTTTTCATTTGAATCACCTGCTTCTAGTTATTTCATCTAACCGTATGTAATAAAAAACTACCCCAAAAAAACAGGGTAGAAAAGGAAGTATTACCAAGCAGTATAACCAAAGTCATTACTAAAATCTACTGTTGTATTATTCGTAATTTCTATGTTTTTAATTTGATGTTTATAAAGGAACATTGTGTTATCTTCAAAAACTTTATAATTATAATTACCAAATATAGATTTAAGCTGACTATGCGAATTTAAAGGTTCAGAAATATTCCGTTTTGCATTTTTCGATGAGATTACTGCGATATAATTTCCAGAGGGAATACTATTAATACTATAATTCCCATTCTTATCTACTAAAGTTCTATATACATTTTTCAACTCAGTTTTATTATCAAGCCAATCGAATAATTCTTGTTTAGTGTAACTTGGATATGTTGCAGTTGTTGAAAATAGATAAACTGTAGCACCTGTATCTCCTAAAGTACCAATGAAGTCGTTATACTTCCAAACAACCGTACCCTTTATAGCACCGTTTCCTCTGCTGGTGTTGGATGTATTTGGATTACTAGAAACTTTACCAGATTTTATATATTGCTCTGTTCTATTTATAAAAGCTTTTAGGTGCGTTTGAGTCAATTTATTATTAGGCTTAAATGTACCATCAGAATAACCAGCTGTTATACCAGCAGCTACTAATTGTTGAATCGCATTATATGCACTATTTTCTCGAGGGACATCTTTAAACGTAGCATTCCCTGTAGGTAATTTTGAACCAAAAGCTCTTGAAATAAAAATCGCAATATGTGCTCTAGTTAATTCTTGCGAGGGCTTGAATGTACCATCAGAATATCCACTTACAATTCCTTTATCAACTGCTGATTGGATATAACCACTTGCGTAGTGACTTTTCGGAACATCTTTAAATTGTGTTGCTCTTTGAGTACCATCCAATCCTAAAAGCTTCCCAATTTCAACAATTGATTCGGCACGATTTGAAACCTTTTCTGCAGCATTCACTTCTGAACTATTAAATGAAAGAATAGACAAAATTAATACAAAAAACAATGAACATAACACTTTTCTCATATGTATACCTCCACATTTTATTCTAGAATCCACCCTTTAATACTAATATCTAAACCTAAATTGCATTACATTAGTATCACCCCTATAAGATAAGATTACCATCAAACCAATTTTTTTGAAATATTTTTATAGTAAGGGATTAAGGCATAAAAAAATACGCCCTTCTAAACAGTGATTCCACTGTCTAAAAATGGCGTTATAAAAACTCGAAGTATAATTGCTATTTCAGTTTTTCTATCATTTATTGCTAAAAGCTGTACGTTTAGCTAGCCATCATGTCGATACGGATTTTGTCTGCTATCATAGCAATGAACTCACTATTCGTCGGCTTGGATTTCAAATGATGGACTGTGTAACCAAACATCGACGAAATGGATTCATAATTGCCACGATTCCATGCCACTTCAATAGCATGACGAATAGCACGTTCAACGCGTGATGGTGTTGTGTTGAATTTTTTTGCAATTTCCGGATATAAAATTTTTGTCACAGATCCTAATAATTCAATATCTTCGAATACCATTTGAATGGCTTCGCGCAAATAAGAGTACCCTTTAATATGAGCAGGTACACCAATTTCTTTAATGATGGCTGTAATTGTGCTGTCTAATTGATGCTGATTTAATTTTTGAGGCACTGTTGGTTGTAAAACGCTTGTCTTTTTAGGAAGTGTCGCCTTCTGTCCAGCACAGTGTAAAATCTTTTGTACCAATTGGTCAAATTCAAATGGCTTTAGCATGAAATAGGAAGCCCCTAAATCTACAGCCTGCTTCATGACATCTTCTTGGCCAAAGGCTGTTAACATAATTACTTGGACTGATGACATTTTCTCATTTTGATACATCGATTCTAAAACAGCTAAGCCGTCAAGATGAGGCATAATTATATCTAGAAGTAAAATATCAGGTGTAAATTCCTCAAGCATTTGTAGACAAATTTTTCCATTTGAAGCTGTCGCAATAATTTCTATTTCGGCATGTCCCTGGAAATATTGCTCCATTGTTTTTAATAACTCACGATTATCATCTGCAATCGCTACTTTTACCTTTGTCATTTCAATTCCTCCTTCTGGACTTGCTTTGGACACTCCAAAGCGTTAACCTAACCCCTAAATGCCGTTTTTGGCACACTGTGGAATTTTCGACATTTTTGTTTAAAAACCTTTTTCATTTCCAAAAATGAGTATGTAGTCCGATACTTTCTTTTAATATCGACAAGTTGCGCTAAATAATGGCAAACTGTCGAAATGCTCTTATTACCTATTTTAGATAAAAAAATAAGATAAAACTACAGTTTTTTTAAATATCATGACTCCTTAAGGTTATTATGAGAAATACTTGTTGAATTCAAGGTCTTTTTAACAAAAAGGTAAAAATCCGCAAGTCTCCAGCGGCACCTGTTCTGCCTGCGGAAAATGCGGATTTTTACCAAATGCCATCCCTCTTTTTAGGAAGACTTTCTTAACATTTCAGCTACCGTTAGAGCTGCTCCCTTTTTCGGCTCCTCCACAAACATATGTGTCACAGCACCGACAAACCGACCGTCTTGAATGATAGGACTGCCACTCATTCCTTGCAAAATTCCACCCGTTTTTTCAATGAGCTTTTCGTCAGATACTATAAATTCAAGTCGTTCATTTTCAACCTTTGTTATTTCAATGGAAAAAGTTTCGACTTTACGGCCTTCAATCGCCGTATATATTTCCGCTTTCCCCGTTTTTATATCCTTTTCATGCATAATTTCAATCGCTTTGGGTAATCTTTGTGGATAGCCTTCTTCCCAACGGCCAAAAATTCCATAAACAGTATTTTTATCTATACTCCCTAAACGTTCCTGATGTTTTTCAATGGAGGAGATTTTGTATCCCGGTTGGCCAGGCATACTTTTACGGATTTGTTGAATGGAAGCTAAAAAAATGGAGCCAGCTCTAAATACAGGGGCTTCTTGTAGGGTTGAATCAACAATTTGATGACCTAGTGCGCCATAGTTTTTTGTCTCTGGATCAATATAAGTCAGTGTTCCTACTCCATCTGTTTCATCTTTTAAAAAGGATATGATGTGCTCTGCTTCTTGATTTTGTAATTCAAGTGTAACTTGTTTTCCGTCATTATTGATCGTCCATTTCTGTTGGCCTTCTTTAGCCATAGCTTGTTTGGCATCTGCCAGCGATTTTACAGGTATATCATTAATTTTTTCAATCACTGCGCCGCCTTTCATCCACTGATTGGAAGCTAACAGTACATCATGCGCTACAAACACATGCGATAATTGAAGTTGGATTCCAATGGCTTCTCCCATCGGTATAAGCTTTTTGGCGGCTAAAGCTTGTATAGGCATCACTAACAAAAAGATGAGCATAGGCAAAATGACTAATTGACGCCAACGACGATTCATACGACACCTCCTTTTCATTTTTGTCTTTTTACTATGTGTTGTTGTGGCATTCTTATAAGCGGTAAATATTTGTGCAAAAAGAAAAAAACCAGAAACAGTATCAACAACTGTTTCTGGAATATGCTTAACGCATTTGTTTTTTACGTTCTTCTGCCATGGTTAATAACTCTGTTGCATGCTGTAGCGTTAAAGCAGTAATTTCTGTTCCAGACATCATACGGCTGACTTCTTCAATCCGTGCCTTCTGATCAATTTCTGATAAAGAAGTAAATGTTCGATCATGTTCGACTTCTTTTTTTATAAAGTAATGATGATCAGCCATTGCTGCAACTTGAGGTAAGTGTGAAATGCAAAGCACTTGGGAATTAATGGATACTGCAGCAATTTTTTCTGCAATGGCCTGCGCTACTCTTCCACTAACACCTGTGTCCACTTCATCAAAAATGATGGATGTAATACCATTCGAAGAAGAGAAAATGGTTTTCAGCGCCAGCATCATTCGTGATAACTCTCCTCCCGAAGCAATTTTCGGTAAGGACTTTGGTGGTTCTCCAACATTGGTAGAAATATAGAAAACAATTTGATCTTTTCCATTTGCATCGAAATATGACAATTCTTCAAAATTGACAATGAATTTAGCTTTTTCCATATGTAATTCACGTAACTCTGCCATAATGGCTTCACTTAACTGTTGGGCAGCAGCTTTACGCACGGTTGAAAGTTCTGCAGCAAGCTCATTGAGCACCGATTCCATTTCAAGCACTCTTCGCTCTTTCACCTGCAAAATTTCATCACGATTGAGCAGTTCATTTAACTCTATTTTTATTTTTTCAAAATACGCTAAAATGTCCTCCACTGTCGAACCATATTTGCGTTTTAAATTTTGGAATAAAGCTAACCGTTGCTCCACCTCATTTAAACGTGCTGGATCAAACTCTAACTCATCTAATACATTTTTGACCTGATAAGCCGCATCTTGTAGCGCATAAAATGCCGTTGTCACTGCCTCGGAAGCTTCTTTGAATTGTTCATCCACTGTTGCTGCATCGTCCAAAGCTCCCATTGCATTACCAATCCAATCAAGACCTTTTGATTCTCCCTGAATAGCCTCATAGGCAGCACTAGAGCGCTCAAAAATTTTATTGTAATTCATGAGTCGACGGCGTTCATCAAGAAGCTCATCTTCCTCACCTAGCCTTAAATTGGCTTCTTCTAGCTCTTTTATTTGAAATTGATACAAATCAATGCGTTGTGCCATCAATTGTTCATCAATAGAAATTGAAGCCAGGTCCTTTTTCAGCATTCGATATTCTTCATATTGTTCGCTGTATGTTTTTTGAATAGGCAACAGCTGTTCTTCTGCAAACTGGTCGAGTAAATTGATATGTTGTTTTTCATCCATCAGCTCTTGATTTTCATGTTGGCCATGAATATCAATAAGACTCGCACCAATTTCCCTCAGCACTGATAATGGCACAAGTTTACCATTTACACGGCAAATACTTTTCCCAGAATCATTTAAATCACGACGTAAAATAACTGTATCTTCTTCAATTTCAATGCCTGCTTCTTCTAATTTTTTCAGCACTGGATGCGTGGAATTCGAAATTTGAAATAAACCACCTAATTCTGCTTTCCTTGCTCCATGACGAATAAATTCAGTATTTCCCCGCCCACCAGCAAGTAAATGAACAGCATCAATGATAATTGATTTACCAGCACCAGTTTCCCCAGTTAGCACTGTCAATCCTTCTGAAAAACTTACAGTCAAATCCTCAATGATAGCAAAGTTTCGGATACTAAGCTCTCTTAACACTAATTGTCACCTCTGAATCCATTTCCCCATTTTTTAAAGCATGTCTAGTAAGCGATTTTTTGTATTTTCCCGCTCCTTTTCATCTCGACAAATAATTAAAATGGTATCGTCTCCAGAAATTGTACCTAAAATTTCTGGCCAATCTAAATGGTCTAATAAGGATGCAATCGCATTCGCATTTCCAGGAAGAGCTTTCATCACTAAAAAGTGCGAAGCTCCATCAATGCTGATAAAGGCATCCGCTAATGCGCGATGTAATTTTTGTACTGGGTTAAATCTTTGATCTGCGGGCAAGCTATACTTATAGCGGCCGTCCTGTAATGGTACTTTCACCAAATGTAGCTCTTTGATATCACGGGATACCGTAGCTTGTGTCACATTATAGCCTGCATCTTTTAGAAAATCGACTAAATCATCTTGTGTTTCAATTTCATGATTAGCAATAATATCCCTAATCCGTATATGTCGTTGTCCTTTATTCATCATAGCCACCTCTAATAAATAATTAATTATGTGTATAATCACACTACCATTTTCAACAAAAAAGCACAAGAAAAAACACGGCTCTATAAGCGAGCACGTGTTATTTTAAAGAATTATGCGCTTCTTCTACGAGTGCATTAAAAGCTGTATATGCAGGAATGTCTTCTTCTCCAACAGGATTCACTAAATGGAATAAAAATTCAATATTTCCTTCTCCACCTGTTATCGGGGAATAAGAAGCATCCTTCACCACAAATCCAACTTCTGTGGCCATTGCTGCCGTTTTTTCTAATACTTCAAGATGGACTTTTTTATCACGAACGATACCTTTTTTTCCAACCTTATCTTTTCCCGCTTCAAACTGCGGCTTCACCAATGCCATGACATCGCCACCTGGTAGCAATAATGTCTTTAACACCGGTAAAATTAATGATAAAGAAATAAAACTAACATCTATTGTTGCAAAATCAGGTAACCCTTCAGATAAATCTGCCGCCGTAGTATATCGGAAATTAGTTTTTTCCATGACAGTCACACGTTCATCCGACCGAATTTTCCATGCTAATTGATTGGAGCCAACATCCAGCGCATAGCAATGTCTTGCTCCATGCTGCAACGCACAATCTGTAAATCCACCTGTAGAGGAGCCAATGTCAAGCATCAGCTTCCCTTCTACAGACATATCAAAAATTTGTAGGGCCTTTTCAAGCTTCAGACCACCACGACTAACATATTTTAAATCGGAGCCTTTTACTTGTAGAGGGGAATCGATAGCAATTTTTTCTCCTGCTTTATCGATACGTATTTCATTTGAAAAAACAAGTCCTGCCATAATGGAACGTTTTGCTTTTTCTCTTGTTTCACATAATCCACGCTCTACTAGTAAAATATCCACGCGTTCTTTTGGTTGTTTTGTCATTATTTATTCAAACCTACTTGCTGTTTTTGTTGAAGTAATACCTGCATACGCGCTACCGCATCCTCTGCTGTCATATGAATTTCTTCAAGCAGCTGATCGACATTACCATGCTCGATATATTGATCTGGAATACCCATACGATCAACAATTGCATTAAGATAGCCATGGTCATGAGCAAATTCTAATACGCCGCTGCCAAATCCACCTTTTAGAACCGCTTCTTCAATCGTTAAAATCGGTTTATGATTAGATAAAATTCGATGTAGCATATCCTTATCCATTGGTTTGATAAAGCGTGCATTGACCACCTCAATATCAATACCTTGCTGTGCTAACATGTCTGCTGCTTGCATGGCCATCGGAATCGTTGTGCCAAATGTTAAAATGGAAGCGTCTTTTCCTTCTCGTAAAACTTCCCAGCTACCAATTGGTAATGCCACAAGCTCATCATCTAGTGGTACACCAATCCCATTACCACGTGGATAACGTAACGCAATTGGACCTCCATCATACTCAATAGCTGTTTTCACCATATGCTGCCCCTCATTCTCATCCTTAGGCATCATGATCGTCATGTTTGGAATATGACGAAGGAAAGCGATATCAAATACGCCCTGATGTGTTTCCCCGTCTGCCCCAACTAAACCAGCACGATCAATACCGATAAAGACATTTAGATTCGGACGTGCAATATCATGTAAAACTTGGTCATAAGCACGTTGTAGGAATGTGGAATAAATCGCTAAAAATGGCTTCATATTTTGTGTAGCTAAACCTGCTGCCATTGTTGCTGCATGCTGCTCAGCAATCCCCACGTCAAAGAAACGATTTGGAAAATCCTGTTGAATACCTTGTAATTTTGACCCGACAGGCATAGCAGGTGTGATCGTCACGATTCGCTCATCTTCATGAGCAATTTTACGAACAGTTTCTGCAATTAAACTACTCCATGCTGGGCCTTTTGTCTCTGACTTAACAAAGGCACCATTTTCAATTTTATAAGGACCTGTTCCATGCCAATTACCAATTGTATCGTCTTCAGCAGGTTTATAGCCCTTCCCTTTTTTCGTAATCACGTGAACCAGGACTGGCCCTTTCACTTTTTTTGCATGGGATAATGTCATTTCCAATGCTTCAAAATCATGACCATCAATAGGACCAAGATATTTAAAGCCTAGTTCTTCAAAAAAGACCCCTGACACCACTAAATATTTTAAGCTATCCTTCAAGCGTTCCGCAGTAGATGCAAGCTTCCCACCTAATACCGGAATTTTATTAATCAGTGATTCGAGCTCTTCTTTGGCTTTTGAATACTCCTTGGCAGTACGCAAACGTCCTAAAACACTGTGAAGCGCACCAACATTTGGAGCAATGGACATTTCATTATCATTTAGGATGACAATCATATTCGTTTTCGCATGTCCGATATGATTTAACGCTTCAAGCGCCATACCGCCAGTTAAAGCGCCATCCCCAATAATAGGAATTACATAGTTATGTTCTTTTTTT
Organism: Lysinibacillus sp. VIII_CA; assembly: GCF_049943995.1. Classification (NCBI taxonomy): domain Bacteria; kingdom Bacillati; phylum Bacillota; class Bacilli; order Caryophanales; family Bacillaceae; genus Lysinibacillus; species Lysinibacillus sp. VIII_CA. The sequence continues at coordinate 49,696 of NZ_JBNFXM010000003.1, read as the reverse complement.
ATATCACGTGCTGCTGCCATACCCATGGCTGCTGATAAGGAAGTTGAGCTATGACCTGTTTCCCATTCATCATGTTCACTCTCCACGCGCTTTGGAAATCCACAAAGCCCTTTGAACTGACGTAGTGTGTCAAATTGACTCGCACGACCTGTTAAAATTTTATGCACGTAAGCTTGGTGGCCAACATCCCACAAAAACTTATCTTTTGGACTGTCAAACATTTTATGCAACATCATCGTAAGCTCGACTACTCCTAAATTCGGCCCGATATGTCCACCTGTGACAGAACATTTTTCGATTAAGAAGGTACGAATTTCTTGCGCTACCTGCTCAAGCTCCTTCTTATTTAAGTTTTTTAAAAAGGATGGACTAGTTATTTTATTTAAATCCACCTTTCTCACACACCTTTTCAATAAAATATTCACCGCATTTGTTTTCACTATTATAGCAGTGTTATCAATATGCTAAAAGCACGAGCACTTCATTGTTTACAATTTGTAAACGTTCCCACCTATTCTAGCATATTCTTTTCCTTCAATGCCTTGATTTTCTCTTAGTTTTTACGATGAACAATATATGCCGCAAAGTCTCGTAACAAGCTAGCATCTATTGGTAATTGATCGAGTGCATTAATGGCATGTTGATAATGCTCCGCAAGCTTTTCTTTCGCTCCATCTAGCGTTAAAAGTGCTGGATAAGTACTCTTATCACTAGCTACATCTTTGCCTGCCGTTTTCCCTAGTTCTTCTGTTGTCCCTTCGATATCTAAAATATCGTCTTGGATTTGGAAAGCTAGGCCGATGTGATGGGCATATTCCTTCAATGTAGCACGGTCTTGTTTAGACGCGTCTGCTAATACGGCTCCCGCTTCAATACTAAATCTTAATAAAGCACCAGTTTTATTGACATGGACTTGTTCCAGTTCCGTTAAATCAAGCTGACGCTGCTCACCCTCCATATCGAGTACTTGACCACCAACCATGCCTTCAGCACCTGCGGCAACGCTTAATAACTGCACAAGCTCTATACGCTTTTCAGCCGTTACATCCATGCGCGCTAAAATACCAAATGCCAATGTGTTTAATGCATCACCAGCTAGTGTTGCAAGTGCTTCTCCATAAACTTTGTGGTTTGTTGGCTTTCCTCTTCTAAAATCATCATTATCCATGCTTGGTAAATCATCATGAATTAACGAGTACGTATGAATGATTTCAATGACAGCCCCTACAATTAAACCATCCTGTAAATTTTTTCGGTAAAGCTCAAGGACAGCTAATACAAAAAGTGGTCGTATACGTTTTCCGCCCGCCTTTAATGAATATAACATGGAGTCCTTTAAATCTACTGGAGCATCAATTTTTGAAACAAGTGCAAACATCGTTTCTTCGATTTGTGGTATGTTGCTTTCAATAAAGTACTTTAATGGCTCATTCATTTCCTAATTCTCTCCCTTTAGTGGATCAAATGCTGTTGTTTCGCCTGTCTCTTGGACAATAGATACTAGCTGCTCTTCAGCATGTTGCAGCTTACTATGGCAAAACTTTGATAGCTCCATTCCTTGCTTGTATAAATCAATCGCATTTTCCAATGGCACATCGCCTTGTTCTAGCTGGCGAACTATTTCTTCCAATGCCGTCATAGCCTCTGCGAAAGTTTGTTGCTTTTCTGTCACAACGATTCCCCCTCATTCTTTGGCAAAATATCCTTCACTTCAGCCACAACCTTCCCATCATGGAAAGCTAATGTCAGATAATCCTGTTCTTGTACTTCAGTGGATGATTTGATCATATGTTGATCTTTATAAGCGACTGTAAATCCTCTTGTTAAAATGGATAGTGGATTTAATGCTTCTAGTGTTCGAATGGTTGCCTCAAATTGTTGTTGCTGCTTCGCTACATAATACGTTGCAGCACGTGTTAACTGTTGCATGCGCGCTTCTAGCTCCCGTTGATGGAAAGCAAGTGCTTTTTTTGGTGAATGTTGTGCCACCGTACTATGTAATTGTTGAAGCTGTGCACTCTTCTTCATCAAATCTACTTGCATGGCTGTTTGCAATCCTGACTCGAGCTGTGCCAATCTTTCAGTAAACGGTCGATAAAGTCTTTCTGGCATTGACAATGGATAAGACTGTTGGAGCTTATTAAGACGTTGTCGTTCAGCCATAAGTTGCGACCTAACCATTTGGTGAATTTGAGATTTTTGTGAAAGTACCCGCTGGAATAGCTCCGTTTGATCTGGTACTGCCATCTCTGCGGCTGCTGTTGGTGTAGGTGCGCGTAAATCAGAGACATAGTCGGCAATTGTCGTATCTGTTTCATGACCGACTGCGCTAATAATAGGGATTCGACTTTCAAAAATAGCTCTCGCTACTATTTCTTCATTGAATGCCCATAAGTCCTCGATAGAGCCTCCCCCTCGTCCGACAATCAACACTTGACACGTAGCATCTTGATTGGCACGTTGAATATTTTGCACAATATTTGGTGCCGCCTGTGCTCCTTGAACGAGTGTAGGGTAAATCAGAATTTCAGCTAGAGGGTAACGTCTCTTTAAAGTCGTACAAATATCTCGAATCGCTGCTCCTGTTGTTGATGTTAGCACACCAATTTTTTCAGGAAACTTTGGGATCGATTGTTTCCAATCTAATTTAAAAAGCCCTTCTTTTTGTAATTGTTCTTTTAATTGATTAAAGGCAACAAATAGACTACCGATACCATCCGGTTGCATTTCTTGGACATATAGCTGATAAGTCCCATAGCCTTCGTAAACGTTTACATCCCCACGAATAAATACTTGCATACCTTCTTTTGGTTCAAATGCTAATTTCGTGGCAGCCGCTTTAAACATCGTGGCAGCAATTCTTGCCCCATCATCCTTTAATGTAAAGTAAATATGGCCAGATTGATGAATTTTCACATTTGATAGTTCGCCTTTCACATACACTTCGCGTAGGTGAGGGTCCGCATCGAATTTTCGTTTAATATATTTTGTTAATGCTTTTACAGTTAAATAAGAAGCAGAGGACATGTTTTCGGCTCCTTTACTAAGATCAAGTTTTTCACAAAAACTACACCTATCATAACATTTTTTACTGGTGTTGACGCGTTTAAATGCAGTTTCGCTAGAAAAAATGCCTGTCTTTTATCTATCAAAAAACAACTATAACATATTCATACACGTTCTAACTAATAGAAATTGACTATTCAATGAATAACAAAAGAAGGTCTCATAACAACAGTTGTTATGAGACTTTACATTTTAATAGAATAATAATAATAATGTTCCTACAATAAAACAGTAGTACGTAAAATAGCTAAGTTTACCACTTTTCATAATGCCCATAAACCAACGCATGGCAAAGTACGTCATAATAAGTGTAGCTAGAAAAGTGGCTGCATATGGAAGCGCTAACGCACCTTTATTAGGCTCACCTAAAAAATCAGTTATTCCTAATACAACCCCACCTAAGCTTACTGGAATATAAAGCATAAAGGAGAAACGTAATGCCGTATCCTGTCTCATACCTACTGCAATAGCTGAAATAATCGTAGCACCTGATCGGCTAATACCTGGTGTGAGAGCGACTGCTTGCCCTAACCCAACAATAATGGCATCCTTCGTACTTAAATCTGCATCTTTTTTCTTCCCACGCATATTACGAATCAACCATAATGCCGCACCCGTAACAAACAACATGAGTGCAATTGTCGTCATGCTCACATTGTCTCCAATAACATCACTTAATAATACTCCTAAAACGCCCGCCGGAATTGAACCGATAATAATATACAAAGCAAAACGAAAATCAGCATTATAGCGCTTCTCACGTGTTTTCAAGTACAAGAAGAAATGGGAAATCAATCGCACTATATCCTCACGATAAATATAAACAATAGCAAGTAACGAAGCTGTATTGGTTAGAATGGCGAACGTAAACCCTTGTTCACCAAGCCCTAGTATTTCGCTGGCAATCATCACATGTCCACTTGACGATACGGGAATTGGTTCTGTAAACCCTTGGACAAGGCCAATAATGATATGCTTCACAATTAACACAATATCGATATTTTCCATAAAAACCTCCTACTAAGTATGTATGTCCCAAACGTTACATTAGACGTCAAAATTAGCATAAAAGTTCTGGCATCGATCCATAAAAAAAGTCATCTCAACACGATATTGAGATGACTTCTGGAAAAGGCTATTTAATTAGCAAGCTTATTTTCAGCTGCTTGCACAGTGTTGAATAGTAACATGGTGATGGTCATCGGTCCAACACCGCCTGGAACAGGGGTGATATGAGACGCTATACCATCTACTTCAGCAAAGTTTACGTCGCCGCATAATTTATTGTTGTCATCACGATTAATGCCAACATCAATTACAACAGCCCCTTCTTTCACATGCTCTTTTGTAATAAAGTTTGCACGTCCAACAGCAGCAATTAATATATCCGCTTGTTTTGTAAATGAAGGTAAATCTGGCGTTTTGGAATGTGTATACGTAACCGTAGCATCTTTTTGCAATAGTAGTTGTCCCATTGGCTTACCAACAATATGACTACGTCCTACGATTACAGCATGTTTTCCTGCAATTTCAATTCCTGAATACTCAAGAAGCTTCATTACGCCAAAAGGAGTACAAGGTAAAAATGTTTCTTGGCCAAGCATCATTTTCCCAACACTGACAGGTGAGAAGCCATCAACATCCTTCTCGACAGCAATTGTCGCGATGACTGTATCCTCATCAATATGTTTTGGAAGTGGTAATTGTACTAAAATACCGTGAATATCTTCACGTTGATTTAATTGTTGAATTTGTGTTAATAATTCCTCTTGCTTCGTTTCTTCTGGTAATTTAATCAGTTCCGAATACATACCAATTGCTTCACAAGATTTTTGCTTATTTCTCACATATGTAGCTGAAGCTTGGTTGTCCCCAACTAACACAACCGCTAAACCAGGTGTTAACCCCTGTTCTTTTAAACGAATTACACGCTCTGCTACAGCATTACGAATTTCTTGACCAATCTCTTTACCATTAATAATTGCACTTGACATAAACCTTCGTTACTCCTTCCAATTCAACACATTATTCTTGTTCTGTAAATTTAGAAAGTACACCATTGACGAATTTAGATGAACTATCATCGCCAAATGTTTTACATAACTCGATTGCTTCGTTTAGTACTACTCTTTTTGGTGTTTCTGGCATGTATAACAGCTCGTATACAGCTAGGCGTAAAACAGTTCTTTCAATTTTGGGTAAACGGGCAAGTGACCACTTTTCAAGATGCTGTTCTAATGTAGCATCAATTTCCTCCAAATGTTCAGCTGTTCCAGTAACAATTTTTTCGTAGAAGACATTTGTCGGTTGGCCTTTAATATGACCCATTGCTTCTTCAACTGTTAAATCTGTATTGTCTAGCTGAAACAAAACTTGCAACGCTTTTTCGCGTGCTTCATGTCGTTTCATGTAAAGCTCTCCTTCTTAAGTGGCATTAAGGTTTATAATAGCATAAAATCGCCCGAGAAACACGATTTCAAGCAAGTTTTCAATAATCTGAAACCTTTTTCAAGAAACTTTTTGCGCATCTAACAATTCATGTTAAGCATTCCAAAATGATTGTTTAAATCACAAAATGTTATAATAAAGAAAATTGAAAGAATCTTCAGAGGTGTTCACAATGCAATATGAAGCTATTTGCACAAGCTGTAAAAAACCATTCAAGCTCCGAGAGGGTGAAGCACAATATAAACAAATGAAAGAACGTAAAGCTCACCTATTTTATTGCGAAGAGTGCAAGCATAAAATTCGCTTTGATGCCATCCGAAACTTCTTTAGCTACTAGTGGAGGCAAGTAAGTATGAAGGAACATTATTATACAATCGGTGAGGTTGCCAAACTGTCGAATCTATCTGTTCAAACTTTACGCTATTATGATCAGATTGATTTATTTAAGCCTGCATACACTGATACTTATACCAATTATCGCTATTATAAAGATAGTCAAGTTTTTTATTTAGACATCATTAAATCACTTAAATATATCGGTATTTCACTAGAAGATATAAAAAAGGCGCTCAAATTAACGTCTGAAGAACTGCTTGACTTTTTAGCACAGCAAGAGCTAAGAATTGATGATAAAATTTCACGATTGAATGAAGTAAAAAACACATTATTAAAAACCAAAAAGCAATTACAGGAACAAATTGATATCCCCTTCTTTGGTGAGGTATATATACAGGTAGAGGAAGCGATGCCTATTCTACAAGTGACAACTAACAAATTAACACCAACTTCTAGTACCAATACATATTACGCAACCCTTACAAAAATTATTGAGAAAGAAGGCAGTGTATTAAATAGTCGCTATGGTTGTATATATCCACTCGCTCCCTATGAAGATGTGAATGCAATTATTTATGATGCTATTTTCACCCCGCTATTAACAGAGCGTATTTTTTCGAAGCTATCGTCAAACATTGAACAAACAATTATACCTGCAGGTACATTTGTATGTATCGCATTTATCTACCATCCGGATACCTATTTTTCTTTTTATGAAAAATTAAGAAATTATGTGATGGCTCAGTCAGAGGCTTTTGAATCCCAAGTTTATGAGCTCTATATGCCCGCTACTCTTACTATAGAGCATGAAAAGAAATTCATTGTTGAATTAAAGGTTCGCAAAAAACAATAAGATATCATCTTCCTTTATGTATAACTCTCTACATTAATTTCCAAACTGATAAAAAACATTAAAATTGAAAACAAATCTTTTGACCCTATAGTTACTATAGGGTTTATCGTATTACATGGAAATATTCTAGTAGAATGTCAATTTCATGTATCGTGAACGAATAAAAGGAGAACTTTATGAGCAAGAAACAAAATATAACATTAGCAATTTTACTATCGAATCTATTCATTGCCTTTTTAGGTATTGGTTTAGTCATTCCTGTTTTACCAACCATCATGAATGAGCTTCATATTTCGGGCTCCGTCGTTGGGTATATGGTTGCAGCCTTTGCCATTACGCAACTGATTGTGTCACCTATTGCAGGTAAGCTAGTCGATAATATTGGCCGCAAAGTCATGATTGTTGCAGGGCTTTTTATTTTTGGACTTTCAGAGTTTTTATTTGGATTAGGACGTTCCATTGAAATACTCTTTATCTCTCGAATGCTAGGTGGAGTCAGTGCGGCCTTCATTATGCCTGCCGTCACTGCTTATATTGCCGATATTACTACACTATCTCAACGCCCAAAAGCTCTTGGCTATATGAGTGCAGCAATTAGTACAGGCTTTATAATCGGTCCTGGAATTGGAGGATTTTTAGCCGAATATGGTACGCGGGTACCATTCTATGCGGCAGGTGTCCTTGGCCTTGTAGCAGCCATCTTTTCCTTCATATTATTAAAGGAACCAACACGAGCTGGAGATAAGGAAGATACACCAACATCCATGTTAGGTAGTGCAAAGCGAGTATTTAGCCCGCTTTATTTCATTCCATTTATTCTTATTTTCGTCCTATCATTTGGCTTAGCAGCGTTCGAATCATTATTTAGTTTATTCGTCGATCATAAATTCGCCTTTACGCCTTCGGATATCGCCATTATCATTACAGGCAGTGGGATTGTGGGTGCATTGGCACAATTATTACTATTTGATTGGCTGACAAAGAAAATGGGAGAAATTAATGTCATTCGTTACTCGCTAATCCTCTCAGCCGTTTTAACATTTGCTATGACCATCGTCAATCATTATTTTGCCATCTTATTTGTCACATTCTTTATTTTTGTCGGTTTCGATTTAATTCGTCCAGCTGTCACTTCATATTTATCTAAAATTGCTGGTAATGAGCAAGGGTTTGTTGGTGGCATGAACTCTATGTTTACAAGCCTAGGTAATATTTTCGGTCCTATTTTAGGCGGGATACTGTTTGATATTAATTTGAACTATCCCTATTACTTTGCGACAATTGTTTTAGTGCTAGGTGTCATCCTTGCGTTATTCTGGAGAAAGCCAAAGCATATTGAATTATAAACTTACAGCGATACAATATTATGAATGAATTTCCAAATAACAAAGGATTGCCCAAAGATGAATGAATCATCTTTGGGCAATCCTATTCGTTTTATTCATGTGCCACAGTTTCTTCTTTTTCGAAGTGAATCCCTGTAATATGCACATTTACTTCTGCTGTTTCCAGTGCTGTCATATTAAAAATAGCTTGGCGTATCTGTGTTTGTACTTCCTTCGCTACCTTAGGAATGGCATATCCATATTTCACAGAGCAAAATACATCAATAGCGATTTCACCCGTTTCTGTTACACCTGATTTAATGCCTTTATTGTGTACTTTTTTACCGAAACGTTCCACGACACCTGTCGCAATATTACCACGTGTTGCAGCAATGCCTTCGATCTCATTTACAGCGATTCCAGCCACAACTTCGATAACCTCTGCCGCTACTTCAATTTTTCCAAGCTCTTCTTTTCCAGAAGGTGTTGGTTGTACGAAAGATTGTCCTACTTTCTCTGCCATACAAATATCATCCTTTCCCTTACACATCACAAACAAATGCTGTACTTACATTTATTATACTATAAAAAGGAAGGTTTGGCTGTCGAAAGCCGTTTTAATTTATAAAGAAGCTTGATGAAATGATTATTTATTGTTCCTCAACCTCTATTAAATAAATTCCGCTATCAAAGCCTCCACGCTCCGTTTTCTTATGTTTACGAAAGGACTCAAGCTCTTCATAGCTTACACCTAGCACACTAATTGCTGTATGTACTAGCTCTAAAATATCTACTAATTCCTCAATCGCTTCTTGTTCAGTAGTAGCTTCACGAAACTCCCTAGCTTCCTCGAGCATTTTTGCTTTCACTTCCGTTAAAAACTCAATTGGTTCTAGTGTACGTGCACGATAAGTTAAGCCTTTTGAATCTATGATTTCTAACATATTATCTCTCACGAGTTTATTGTATACTGGCATCCCTATTTCCCTTTTCAACTGTTGTACTTAAATATTTTGTAGTCCCTTTTCTCATTTACTTTAACCGCTCTGTACGTCATGATAGAAATATCTCAAGTCAAAAAACGCTGCTAGTCAACATTTTAAAGGAAAAAGGAATGCTCCGCTCTTTGTTATCTTCAAAGCTTCTGATTTCTCAAAGGTTATTGCTTACCTTTAAATGATAATTCCTCTCCCAAAATAAAATACCACTGTCATCTGCAATTACAAAATAATTACCACTAAATGAAAATCCAAAACAATACAAAAAACCTCTATAAATGCGAACACAATTTTTATTGTGTCCTTCAATAAGACAATTCTCAAACGCAGGTTGATAAATAACATCCTCACATGGATAAAGAGGAGATACTTTTTGTAAACAATCCCCGAAACTATTACTGATTGGCAGTATGCTCCCACCATATTTACCTGCCAATTTAATTGATTTATCTTTTAAAACATCAAAACCTTCACAAATTAATAAGGTTTCATCTAATTCAAAGTTATCTGTATAATCGCGAGTAATTTTCTCTGCTTTTGCTAGGTCAATAATTCCTCTACCATTACTAGATACGACAAGTAATAAATCGGATGATTCATCAAACCCGAAATATTCAAGACCACCAATACTAAAATTACCCTTAAATGTCCAACCATCTGGACTTTCAGCATATGGTATTTGTTCTAATTTGTTATAAATATTTTTTCTATGTTTCTCGAATGCCTCGCTTTTAAAATAATCCATAATAACCTCCATAATTAAACAACTATTAAATATCATTTAGTTGAATAGTAACAAGTTTTAGGTAATACATCTATTATTTTTAAAATTAAACATCAATTTGCAATAATAGTGTTATTAGGTAGTTCATTAATTTCATATTTTAGATTATATATTTCTGATTTATAGAATCAGTATTATTTAAATCGGAGATACTAACTAATACGCTGCTTATTTTATGCACAAAAAAGACCCCCTAACGAATCGGTTTCGTTAAAGGGTCTAAAAATCGGATACTCCGTTTTGTTTTATTCCTAATTCTATTCCGTTGACAAATATCGCTCAACTTTTCCGCAAGCTTCCCGACTATTAGCCGAGACGGTTAAACCGTTGATACGGCTTACTTCACTTTTTCTGCAACACCCAATACATCATTCTCTTCAAGGAACTTCGTATTGAATTGTGCTGATTTGAACACGTCGTTGTTCATGAGTGCTTGGTGGAATGGAATGGTTGTGTTAATTCCAGGTCCAGATACTTCAAATTCACTTAGCGCGCGATTCATTTTCGCAATCGCCTCTTCTCGTGTATTGGCATGTACAATTAGTTTTGCCACCATTGAATCATAGTATGGTGGAATTGTATAACCTGCATAAACAGCAGAATCAATACGTACACCATAGCCGCCTGGCGTTACATACGTATCAACAGTTCCTGCTGAAGGCATGAAGTTTTTGTAGGCATTTTCTGCGTTAATACGGCATTCAATTGCCCAACCATTTAATTGTATATCATCTTGAGTGAAAGGAAGTTTTTCACCAGATGCAATCTTTAATTGTTGTTGTACAAGATCTACACCAGAAATCATTTCTGTTACTGGGTGCTCTACTTGAATACGAGTATTCATTTCCATGAAGTAGAACTTGTCTTCTTGATAGTCATAAATGAACTCAATTGTTCCAGCACCTTCATAGTCACAGGCTTGAGCTGCTTTTACTGCAGCTGCGCCCATTTCAGCTCGGCGTTCAGAAGAAAGAGCTGGAGATGGAGCTTCCTCTACTAACTTCTGCATACGACGTTGAACAGTACAGTCACGCTCGCCTAAATGCACGACATTACCATAGCCATCCGCTAAAATTTGGATTTCACAGTGACGGAAGTACTCGATGAATTTCTCTAAATATACGCCAGGGTTACCGAATGCAGCAGCAGCCTCTTTTTGCGTAATATCAATACCTTTGACAAGATCTTCTTCTGTACGTGCTACACGAATCCCTTTACCACCACCACCAGCAGTTGCTTTGATGATTACAGGATAACCAATTTTAGCAGCCCATTCTTTACCTGTTTCGATATCTGGCACAATACCAGTACCAGGAACAAGCGGAACTCCTGCTGCTTCCATCGTTGTACGTGCTACGTCCTTGATACCCATAATTTTAATGGAATCAGATGATGGACCGATAAACTTAATGCCAGCGTTTTCACAAGCTTCTGCAAAATCAGCGTTTTCCGATACAAAGCCATAGCCTGGGTGGATACCGTCAGCACCTGTTTTTTCAGCTACACTAAGTAGGGCTGGGAAGCTAAGATAAGAATCTTTTGATAGCTTCGGACCAATACAATAGGCTTCGTCTGCTAATTTCACATGTAATGCGTCTGCATCTGCTTCAGAGTACACAGCAACTGATTGAATGCCTAACTCTTTACAAGCACGAATAATACGCACAGCGATTTCGCCGCGGTTTGCAATTAAAACTTTTTTCATGGATTTGCACTCCTTACTCAGCTTTTACAAGGAATAATGGTTGGCCGTATTCTACTAATTCGCCATCTTTCACAAGTACTTCAACGATTTCCCCTTGCACTTCTGCTTCAATTTCGTTGAATAATTTCATTGCTTCTACGATACATACAATTGTTTCGTTCCCTACTTTGTCGCCTGCTTTTACGTAAGCTGGTGAATCTGGGTTTGGTGATTGATAGAAAGTACCAACCATTGGAGATACAATTTTATGTAGCGATGGGTCGTTAATCGCTGGCGCGGCTGCAGCTGGTGCTTCTTCCACTTTAGCTGGCGCTGCTACAGGAGCTTCTGCTGGTGCAGATTGTTGTACAACAGGTGCTACTACTTCTTTTTTAGGTGCTACAGTTTCTGTCACAACAATATTATTCTTTTTTAACTTAACTTTTGCGCCATCTACCTCATACACAAACTCGTCAATTGAAGAAGAATCTACTAATTTAATAATTTCGCGAATTTCTTGAATTTTGAACATTTCTAACTCTCCTTATGAAATAAAATCTACTACAATAACTATTTTATATTTTTTCGAATCAATTTGAAACAGTTAAATGAAAATTAAGTAAATATGAACAAAATAAAAGGCTTTCCTTTACTAAGCGAAAGCCTTTTCATAACGCTGATATATAACAACGCCCTTTGAATAAACTAAAAATTTATTATTTTCTATATTTTTAATAAGTATTCGCGCTGAACTTTACTTGTACATCATTTGCGCCTTCCATCTCTGTTCTCACTAAGTATATAATTTCATTTGCTTGGGATTTTGATAATTCTTCAGCCATAACTGTAACAGAAACTTTCTCTCCTTCAGCGCGAACAAATGCATCAGAATAACCTAATGATTTAATGAGCATTTCAAGCATCGCTTCTGCTGATTCTCGTTTAATAAGACCATCCATTTCATTGAATGCCTCATTTTTTTCGTCAGCGGAAGATTCTTCTGAAGCAATTTTTTGTGTTAGCTGCTCACGAAGTTGACTTCTTTCATCACTAACTTGCATACGCATTTCTTCGAATAAATGACTCGGTGAAGAAACTTCTTGTGTCACATCATTCGTTGCTTTCTGATCTGTAACACCACTTACAGCTGTTTGTTGTAATGTATCATCCGTAAAAATAGTAAGGCCATTGAACTGTTTTGCTGGATCAACCAAATAATACACTGAAATGACTGCTACTAAACTTAATAATGTCATAAACCAAACTGTTCTTCTACGTACGCGCATTTACTTTTCCTCCTTATTTTCCATTGGAACGATAATAATTCGATGAATCGGCAACTGCATCACTTGACTGACGACTGCACGAATTTCATTTTTCACAAAGATATCGGATGCACCTTCTGAAACAACTAGCATTCCTGTTACGTTTTTCGCGCCTTGCTCAGTCCCTCGAAAATATTGGCTGAATAGTTTATTGGCATCTTGATCATCTGTCATCTCTCCATAATAAAAATAGACTTTAACCTCCCCAACACCTTGCATTGCTTTCAGTGTTTGCTCAAGTTTTTCTTCATTAGAGAGCGGTGAACCTTTGTCGTTCGTTGAATTCGTTTGATACATAGGCAAAATGATGAAAATACCCACGGAGGCAGCTACCAGTATTAAAACCATTAATGACGTTGTTTTTTTTCGTGTCTTTTCCACATCACTTGTACATTGCCTCCTTTCATCTTCTCTTTTTCAAGTGTATGTACGCTTGTTTCTTCCTATGAATTGATAAATGGAATCTTTAATAGCAATTGCAAAAATACTAACGTGATGACCAATTTTGTGAGCGAAATTATTTCCTTATCATCCGTTAGAAACACAAAAATCTGACAAACAAACAGCAATGCCAATAAAAGAATCAATTTATCTCCCCCCTGCCATAACTTGTACGAACACAATGAGGAAAAAACAAGAGAACATAAATGAAAAAGCAATCAGAAATGATACAGCACATAAGGTAAATAGGGATTTACTAATTTGATCGAGTAGTCTACAAATATCATCAAAGGCAATTGGTTCTAAAATAGCTGCCAGCATTTTCAAAGAATAGGCACTGACAACAAGTTGAACAGTTGGAATAAACGATACGGTTATAACTGCAATAAAGGCACTAATGCTTGTAAGGGAGGATGTAAATTGTGTCATATGCTGAAACATCGAAAAACTATCAACTATAAACGAACCAACAACCGGAATATTTTCTTCAATTAACTTTTTGACCGGCTCAGCAACAGCTGCATTGACGCTAAACGCTGCCACCCCACCTGCGGTCATCAATAGGACATAGCAAATAACAGAGGCAGAAACGATACTCATAATGGTAAAACGAATTAAATCTGCGATTCTTGTAAAAGAAATTTCCTTGACAATCACACTGCACACATCAAAGACAATGGCTAATAAAACACCTGGAATAAGCCACTTACTACTAATAATGGTGAGAACTTGTACAAAAAACAGCAAAAATGGCTGCCAGGATGCAATGGCTGTAATACTACTAGATAACATAAAGCTTGAGGTCAAAATAGGATAGAACGCCGTAAATAAATGGGCTAGTCCTTGTGCAATTTCATCAATTAATGTAAAAGATTTAACAACAACTGGTCCTATCGTCGCTAAGACAATTAGAAAAAAGAGGATTCTTGTCCCTTTTTCAAATTCTGGTAATAGCATATTGATAATTAAAATAATGATGACATAACTACAAAGCAACAGTGTCATCTTGAGCAAGAGAAAGAATGGGTCGATTAAAAACGAAAGTATTTGCTCCTGCAATGGCTTCGCTCCTTAGTTTAGCCTTTGTAAAATGGCCGACACCTCCTGTAATACAGCCAAAAATTCTTTGAACCAATACAATAAAATAACAATTTTCACCGCTGTAAAAACAATGCTCCCGAGCACTTTATAGTTATGTTCTACAAGCAGCAATGACACCCATTGCCCGACATAGAACATACTTGCACTAATTAAGATAGCCTTTGCATAAGGCAAAAACGCAAGCGTTTCTAAAAGTTGCTTGACGAAGGGCAATAAAAGTGTCGAGAACAGCATGCCAAAAAGCAAAAAAGAGAACATCACACTTATTAGCGCGTGGAGTGGCTGTATGACTTCTTTTATTAGCAATAATAAAAGCAGCATGACAACAGCAACGATAACAATTTCCATTTACCCTACCCGGAAGATGTCAGCCATTGGAAGAATGTGAGAATTTCATTAAAAAATAGACGTAAAAATCGGAGTAATTCTGCTGTCATATATAAGTAGGCAATGAAAAATAGGAAAAATGAAAATTCCTTCTTCCCCGTTTGATCGAAGAAAACATGAAGAAGCGCAACTACTAGTCCCACTCCAGCAACTCTTAATACGTCTTGTAATTCCATTCCTACGCCCCCTCGTGTACAGCAATATATGTTGCTCTACCAAAAAAAAGACCTCTATACAGTTGTATAGAGATCTTCTATCTAAAAATTTTATAGCCATTTATCTACAATACTTTGGACCGTACCAGCATGTTGTACAAGATGGCTATTTTCGCCCATCCACATCGATAAATATTCGGCATTGCCCTGTTTGGCACTTTCCTTACGAATAGTTGTCGTTAAATAATTTTGCAACGGATATGGTGCAACTGTCGCGTCCTTCATACGTTTAGTAAAATCATTGGCTATGCCTCTTGCTGGTTTTCCCGTAAATGCGAGTGTAATGGTTGTTTCCTGCTCTTTTGATGCCAACACCGCATTTTTATAGAGCGGAGAAATTTCGCATTCTTCTGCCACCAGTAAAGCCGTCCCCACTTGAACTGCTTGTGCACCGCTCTCTAAAGCCTTCTGAATATCCTTCTTCGTCACGAGGCCCCCCGCTGCGATAATAGGAATAGCTATTTTTCCTGCTACCTGTTGCAGCAAGTCATATAAAGGGATTAATTGGAGCGGGGCTGTAAAGGAACCTCGATGACCGCCAGCTTCTCCACCTTGTAGGACCACTGCATCCATGCCAGCCTGCTCAACTAGTTGAGCCTCCTCTAATGTAGTGGCTGTCCCAATTGTATATACCCCATGTTCCTTTAACTGTTTCAGTACCTCTGCTGACGGAATACCGAATGTAAAAGAGCAAATCTTCACCTTCTCCTCAATAACCGCTTGTACTTGTCCAGCAAAAACTTCCTTGGATACAACGCTTTGTACAGGCGACAGTCCAAGCTCATCATAAAAAGGTTGAAGTGCCATGCGAGCCTTTTGTAAGACCTCGATATCAATTTGTGGCTCCTCTTGTACGAAAAGATTGACCGCAAAAGGCTTGGTCGTTAGCTTCTTTACTTCCTGAATAAATTGCTTAGTTTGTTCACCATCTAAGTAACCTGCACCTATGGAGCCTAATAACCCTGCCTCGGTACAGGCTACCACGAATTTAGGTGATGTTACACCTGCCATAGGTGCTTGAATAATAGGATGTTGACTATCTAGTATTGTTTGTAGCATAACTCTCACTCCTTATGATTATTGTAGACATTTCTCCCAATAATGACCATCTATCTGATGGTAGAAACTTGGAGGGAGACACGAAAAAAAGAGACCGTTTCTCTATCCATTATCACAATGTCCCTGTCCTTTCACAAGAAATGTATAAGAAAAAAATAAAAACCTACTCTTTCAATAAAAAAGAGTAGGTTGAGGATTAATAATAATTAGGCACGAGAAACGTAAGAGCCCTCTTCTGTGTTAATAATTAGTACATCACCTTGGTTGACGAAGAAAGGTACTTGTACAATAAGACCTGTTTCAAGTGTAGCAGGTTTAGTGCCGCCTGAAGCTGTATCACCTTTAATGCCTGGTTCTGTTTCAGTTACCTCTAATTGAACCGTGTTTGGTAATTCAACACCTAGCATTTCACCTTGGTAAGATTGAATATGAACTTCCATGTTTTCTTTTAAGAATTTCAATTCATACTCGATTGCTGATGAAGCTAGTTCAGTTTGCTCGTATGATTCTAGGTCCATGAATACATGCTCGTCACCTTGTGCATATAGATATTGCATTTTACGGTTATCGATTTGTGCTTTTTCTACTTTTTCACCAGCACGGAATGTTTTTTCATTCACTGAGCCATTACGTAGGTTACGTAATTTAGAACGTACGAAAGCAGCACCTTTACCTGGTTTAACGTGTTGGAAATCTAACACGCGATATAATTGGCCATCAACAACAATTGTTAGACCTGTACGGAAATCGTTTACTGAAATCATTTGTGTTCCTCCAAAGTTTATAAAATAATGAGTTCTTTTGACGAATGTGTGAGTAATTCATTCCCCGTCTCAGTGATTAAAATATCATCCTCAATACGGACACCACCGATACCAGGTAAATAAACACCCGGTTCAATCGTCACGGCCATACCTGGCTCTAGCACTGCATCAGAACGCATCGATAAGCCAGGGCCTTCATGTACTTCAAGACCGATACCGTGTCCTAAAGAATGACCAAATGCTTCGCCATATCCTTTTTCTTTTAAGTAGTCACGTGCAATAGCGTCCGCTTGAATACCTGTTAATCCAGGACCCACTTTTTCAAGTGCTAACAGCTGAGAAGCAAGGACTGCATTGTACATATCTACTAATTTTTCAGATGGTTCTCCAACAGCCACAGTACGTGTAATATCCGAAATATAGCCATTGTATAGCGCACCAAAGTCTAATGTAACAAAGTCGCCTTTTTCAATCACTTTATCCGTTGCAACGCCATGTGGTAATGCTGAGCGAAGACCAGACGCAACAATTATGTCAAACGAAGACTGAGTCGCTCCTTGTTTACGCATGAAAAATTCTAATTCATTCGAAACTTCAAGCTCTGTTTTACCAGGCTTGATGAAGCCTAAAATATGTGTAAATGCGTGATCTGCAATTTCACACGCAGCCTTAATAATATTAATCTCTTGTTCCGTCTTAATCAAGCGAATTTTTTCAATTAGCCCAGAAATCGGCACTAAATCAGCTTGAATGTTCGATTTATACAGTTCATATGTGCCGTAGCTTACAGTATCTCTCTCAAAGCCCAGTAATTTGATGCCCATATTTTTTACTTGTGTAGCAATCTCTTCAATAATGGTCGCTTCATGCTTAACAATTCGGAAGTCCTGAATTTGTGTGGCAGCTTGTTCTGTATATCGGAAATCTGTAATAAAAACAGCATCATTTTGGGACACAATTGCTACGCCCGCTGTCCCTGTAAAACCAGTCATATAGCGGCGGTTATACCCATTCGTAACTAAAATGCCATCGATATTTTGTTCTTGAAGTGCTTTACGTAGCTTTTGTAATTTCAACATAATCAATTCTCCCTCTCGATAAATGTACGTAGTGCCAGTTCATAGCCTTTCGTACCTAGTCCACAAATTTGACCAAGGCAGGCCGGAGCAAGATAGGAATGATGACGGAAAGCCTCACGTTTATGGATATTGGAAATATGTACTTCGATTACTGGCACCGTAATCCCTGCAATGGCATCATGTAACGCGATGCTTGTATGGGTATATGCACCAGGATTAAAGATAATGCCATCATACTTTTCGTCTTCTGCTTCATGCACCCAGTCCACAAGTACCCCTTCGTGATTGGATTGACGAAATTCAACAGTGGCACCTAAAGAAGCCGCAAGATTTTGAACATTTTCTTTAACATCATCCAATGTTTCATGTCCATAAATATGTGGCTCTCTTTTTCCAAGTCGATTTAAGTTAGGTCCATTCAAACATAATAACTTCACGCTTCTATTCGCCTCTTTCTATGTACTTGCCATTTATTTTATCATACAAGGCGCATACAGCAACTAATTTCCTTTTTGCGCCGTATGCTCCCGCTGATGAAAATTAGCTGTTTCTAACAAGAACCGTAAAAGACAAACCACCACAACTATGAATGGAATCGAAAGCTTTTTAAAGGAAGAAAGTTGTAATGGTAAATCTAATGCAATCCACTCTAATGTAATTGTTACAAAAAGCCCTAGTAGTAGTGAAGAAAAGACAGCCGGAATAACATAGACATAGCGCATTGTCATATATACCAATAATCCGATAATGAATAAAAGAAGTATAAAGAAGGTCCAATGAAATAGCTTAGAGCTTTCTTCAAACCATCCCCATTTCTTATAAAACCCAATCGGATGCCATTTAATGAGATTAAAATAATGTAAGCCTTTTAAGCACAATGCTAAAACAAGAGCATTTACCAGTGCCGTTATTGTTCCTATTTTCACAATTTTTCCTCCATTGCATACTAATCATTTCCTAAAATGTACGATTAGTGTAGCCATATAGAAAATTTACTATGCGTAACTGTAGAGGTTTTTGACTAAATTTAGTACAATGGTACAGTTGAAATATATAAAGAGAGTGGTGTTAGCCTTGAGCAATTCACCTGTATACGGGGGACAAGCACAATTAGAAGGTGTGATGTTCGGAGGAAAGGATCATACAGTTACTGCCATTCGTCGTAACGATGATTCCATTGATTATTATCATTTTAAAAAAGTACAAAAACCTATTTTACAAAAGCTTAAAAAAATCCCATTTGTTCGAGGCGTGGTCGCACTGATTGAATCAGCAGGCTTAGGTTCTCGTCATATGCAATTTGCTGGGGATCGTTATGATGTGGTACCTGGCGAAGAAGAAGAAAATAAAGAAGAAGGCTCCAAACTTCAAATGATACTTGGCGTTGCTGTAGTAGGTATTCTTTCCTTCTTATTTGGAAAATTTGCCTTTACACTAATTCCGGTTTTTATAGCTGATTTTTTCTCTAAATGGATTGAAGGAAAAACGGGTCAAATTTTACTTGAAAGCGGTATTAAACTATTATTACTGCTCACATATTTATATTTTATTTCGTTAACGCCTCTCATTAAACGAGTATTCCAATACCATGGGGCGGAGCATAAAGTCATCAACTGCTATGAAGCTGGTTTAGACATTACAGTGGAGAACGTCCAAGCACAATCACGTCTACACTACCGTTGTGGTAGTAGCTTTATTCTTTTCACAGTCTTTGTCGGCATGTTTTTATATTTCTTTGTGCCAACGGACCCGCTGTGGCTACGTATTTTAGATCGTATATTATTAATTCCCGTAGTACTAGGAATATCATTTGAAGTATTACAGGCAACAAATGCTTGCCGTAATATTCCTGTATTACGATTCCTTGGCTATCCTGGTCTATGGCTTCAATTGCTAACGACTCGCGAACCAAAGGATGATCAAGTGGAAGTTGCCATTGCATCCTTTAATATGCTACTTCAAGTAGAGCAACAGCCAGAAATAGCAGCAACATTAAATCATGATTAAGGAAAAGGCAGTCCCAACGTAAGTTGTTGGAACTGCCTTTTTTATATAGATGCGAGCCTTGCATTTTTCGTTTAAATGCCATAATCGCAGCTCGATAAACCTATCCAAAGGGATGAATAGGACAACTAAATTTATTTAGATTCTTTCCTATTGACTGTAAGTGCAGTAAATATACCCATCATACTAGGCAAAATACTAAATAATAAAAACAGCCAATTATTTGTTAGAATCGAGATAATGGTAAAAATAAGTAGTGATGCGACATTGATGCTTATACCTAACTTCACGTAAGAAGGCTTAAAAGGTATTGGTCTGTACATGTTGATAGTCAAAATGAGCCCAATGATCGCCCAGCTCCCTAAGTGTACAAATAAAAGTACAGCTAAAACCATGGCAGTGCTTAATTTAATCCCAAACACTACTAATGAAAAGAAAATATAAATTGCTGCTAACGTCATATACCATGAATAAGCTTTCGCCCTTTGCCAAATATGGTCGTGTAGCTCATCTAAGCCTCGATTTTTCTTCGCTTTTTTCCTCCCGAACCACCAGCCAAGAACCCCACAAATCATCCCGCCGTATAGTCCAACAATACCGCCTATAGAAAATTCCATTATGCCATTCCCTCCTCTTCGAAAATAAAAACTTCCTCAATCGTGCAGTTGAAAGCTTTTGAAATATTGTAGGCAAGCTCTAGTGATGGATTGAATTTCCCTGATTCAATTGCAATGATTGATTGGCGTGAGACACCCACTAATTTAGACAAATCCTCCTGCGTAATCTTCCTCGATTTCCGCAATTCACGAATTCTATTTTTCATAATGCCTCCTCATCAAATGTAAAGTAAACTATACATTTAGCAATAAGTAAAGTTTACTTTACATCTTTTGATATGTCAAGTTAGCTTTACATATTTATGTTCGTTTAAACAATGAAATAGGACAGGATTAGAGTCGACTGATTTCTGAAAAAAAATCCCCTATCCAAATTGGACATAGAAAAAGCGTGTATTGAAAAATCAAAACACGCTTAGGATAGTCACACTATTTTTATTTAGTGTCCTTCTCTATTTCATTCCTTTACTATCAATAATATTAATAATTTTCTGTTGAGCGTCTAAAGCTTCTGGGATGGGCATTACAACAAACACATGGTTCATTTTAGGATAAACAAAGGTTGTTATATCAATTCCTTGCTCGGTTAGTTGTTCATCAAATTTTACAGCATCCGGATATAAGCTTTCATGGGTACCAATAAAATGGGTGATTGTCGCAAGACCCTGAAAATCACCGTAAATGGGACTAATTAATGGATCTTTTAAATCCTTATCAGCTGCCCATATCTTTGTGATGACTCCCATTCCTTCACTAGCTAGCATTGGGTCCTTTTCTTCATATTCAGGAATAAGAGAATTTTCTAAACTTAGGTCAACACAAGCAGATAATAAAATAATATTTTGTGGCTGCGGCAAATGGTTTTCTTTTAAAAGCTGGACCAAACCAAGTGTTATATTGCCTCCTGCAGAATCCCCTATAATAGTTAATTGACTGGAGCTTTCAATTGTTTCTAAAATTCTAGTATAGAGATTGAGCATTTTTTGGTACGTATCCTTATGATTAAAATGTGGTACTTTTGGATAAATCGGAGCAATAACTTTTGCCTGTAATGCTTGCGCCATTTTATCCATAAACAGCCAGTGAAAAGGTAAAGGCTGATTCGTCCAAGCGCCACCATGAATATAGAGAATCACTTTTTGTTTCGAGGACTTTTGATCATTTAAAGTAAAAACTTGCATATCCTGAAAAGTTTGTTCGTCCTTAACACTTAAAAATTGAACTTCATCTTCAATAACATAGGGCTGATTATTCACCGTTGCCCTTTGTTTGATATACTGTTTAGCATTTTCAACACTAGAAAAACTCACTTTATTACTTTGGGAAAATAACAACTGTTCAAATTGGACACTTTCTTCAGAACGTTCTCCATTAAAAAGTACTACACTCATTTCTTTCTCCCCTTTCAACATGTTCATCTAGGTGGATGTACGAGAAACTCAAACAAACAACCCTTAAAGTGAACAAATACCATCTTCAAGCACTTTACAAAATAGATTTTGTAACCAATCTTTATGACAAATTACAATTGACCAGACATTTATATTTTAATTCCACATATGGCTATAGACTCCTTCATTTAATCAAACTTTCTTCATAAAGACAGTCTTTTTTATTTGCACGATTGTGAAAGATTGTTTTCAACTAAGGCCCCTGCAATTCAAGTATAGGAACGAGTTCAGATAGCCTTCAGATGCCTTTTTATTTTAATCATGCAGCAAAAGCCTGAGGCCTTGATAGACCTATCATGCATCGTTTACCTCTACCTTCATATTTTTAGGATTAAGATTTTTTTTTAAAAAGAAGTCCCCAAAGCGTTGTTTGAGAACTTTATGCTGCTTACCATATCGGTATGAGCTCGAGTAAGCGTCTATTTTTTATTTTTCGGTTCTAAAAGTATAGGTGCTATATTTAGTAAGATAGAAACAATTGTTAAAAACCATAATGCCCTTTCCATACCAGGTACTACATCCTCTAAAGCTGCCCAATCCTCCACTTTTACCCATCTAGATACAAGACTATACTCTGAACAAAGTGTCAATGCTGTAAATGATACCCCCATTGCCATCGCAAGCTTATAATCTTTACCTGTTTTATACATATAAAGATTTATAAAGGTTGCAACTATAGCAATAATTCCGAATATGAACCACATATTGATACCTCCTTTTTTCAATATAGACATAAATTGTAATTAAGATGTTCCCAAACCTTCTTTTCGGAATTTTGTACTTATTTTTGTAAATCCCGATGCTCCCTATAAGCGTTTTTTTGATGGCACTCTATTTTACTAGAGTAGCGATTCATGAAGACTAATCGACACTGCACCACAGAAAATTAAGAAATGTTAAATTGGTAATTATTTCTAATAAAGATTTTATCATAATGTTATATATTCTAATT
The DNA here is from genome assembly GCF_049943995.1 of Lysinibacillus sp. VIII_CA. NCBI lineage: Bacteria > Bacillati > Bacillota > Bacilli > Caryophanales > Bacillaceae > Lysinibacillus > Lysinibacillus sp. VIII_CA. The sequence goes on along the minus strand of NZ_JBNFXM010000003.1, from coordinate 26,807 downwards.
TTACAAATTAAACCATTAGTTTTTTAGTTATTTCTTCATCTACTATCCACCATTATTCTTATTCCTCATCATAGTCCTTCTACAAAATAAATACGTTTTTTTATGATGGAAAAGCACCCATTTCGTTAACCAGTTGCACGGTTCTTGCTTTATATTCATGATTTTCGGAAGGGTCTAGTAGCTGAAAGGACTCAGTTCGTTTTTTTACTCCTGTATCTGTGAACTTCATTGTTCATAGGTAACAGTTGAAGTAACAGAATCCAACAAGGCTTTTGTAATACCTGCTATTGGAATATAGGGGTTATTTGCGGTTATATAGATACCCTATAATTTTCAGAAAAAATAAAAAAGTAACCTCTTACGGTCATCATACCGAAGAGGTTACTTTAAATTTTTATGACTGAAATTGTTTATAGAACGCTACAATAACGTGGTATAAACAATATTTACAGGCCGCATTTTAACTGTGCGCCACAGTTTGTACATGTATTACAGCCACCCATTTCTTCGACTGTTCCTTTGCGGCAAACCGGACATGTATTTCCTACGTCTGAGCCAATTACCGTTGTGGACTCTAGTGCTTGAATCGTATCCACTAATACGACTGGACGTTTTGTATGTTCTTCCACTAATTCTTCTTCAAATGATAATTGATCCATATCATTTTCCTCAGCTTTTAGCGTAAGTACCTGTGAATCACGGCTACCATCCACATAGACCGTACCACCTTTAGCGCCACCTTTATACAGTCGCTCGTAAACTTTTTCAACTTGTTGTACAGTGTAGCCTTTTGGTGCATTTACTGTTTTAGAGATTGATGAATCAATCCATTTTTGAATAATACATTGTACATCAGCATGTGCCTCTGGTTTTAGCTCCATTGCCGTTACAAACCATTCTGGAAGCTCTTGCTCATTAGCTTCTGGATGACGGTCTAAGTATTCTTTGACGATTTCAGCTTTCACTTCAATGAACTTACCAAGACGACCAGAACGGTAGTATGTGAAGGAGAAGTATGGTTCAAGACCTGTCGCTACACCTACCATCGTTCCTGTTGAACCAGTTGGAGCAACCGTTAATAAATGGGAGTTACGAATACCCGTTGCTAAAATTTGCTCCTTGATATGAGCAGGCATTTTTTCCATAAAGCCTGTTTCTGTGAAAGCTTTACGTAAACGAGCTGTTTCTTCGTCAGTAGCACCGACTAAGAATGGGAAGCTACCACGCTCCTTAGCAAGCTCTGTAGACGCCTCATACGCTGTTTCAGCAATTGTTTTAAAGATTTCATCGACTAAAGCATTACCTGCTTCAGAACCATATTCTTTCTCACAATAAATAAGTAAATCAGCTAAGCCCATTACGCCTAAACCGACACGACGCTCACCTAGTGCTTGTACACGATTTTCTTCTAAGAAGTATGGTGTGGCATCAATAACATTATCCTGCATTCGAACACCTACACGAACCGTTTCACGTAGTGCTTCGTAATCTACAGTTTGGTTGTCTTTATTAGCAAATTGTGCAAGGTTTACTGCTGCCAAGTTACACACTGAATATGGCGCAAGTGGCTGTTCCCCACATGGGTTTGTCGCTACAACGCTTTGACCATATGCCTTTGCATTCGTCATATCATTGGCATTGTCGATAAAGAAAATTCCTGGCTCTGCGGAGTAAGTTGCACATACGTTAATTAAATTCCACAATTCTTTCGCTTTAATCGTGCGATATGTGCGGATTTTATAGCCCATCTTCTCCCACTCACGAACGTCACCAACATTATGCCATTCTGTATTATAAGCACTCATTTCCTCTTTTGAGTATTCTTCCACCGCTGGGAAACGTAGTTCGAAATCATCATCGTTTTCAACAGCTTCCATAAATTCTTTTGTTAATGTTACGGATATGTTTGCACCCGTTAAAAACTCTGGATTGTGAACGGTATATGTGCCACCATCACGTAGTTTATTTTCAGCCTCTCGAATAATGGCTGTATCGAATCCACCTAAACCTTCAATACTTTTATAGTTTACAATGCCTTGATACATAGCTTCTTCTTGCATAGAAAGCGGCTTGAAGTTTAATTTTTCTTTGGCTAGACGAATGATTGTTTCATCCGTTGTATTTTCAATTAGGTAACGAAGAATACGTGGGTTTTGCATTTTAGAAATAATAAACTCCACAATATCAGGATGCCAATCTGCAAGCATAATCATTTGTGCTCCACGACGTGAGCCACCTTGCTCTACAAGATGTGTCAATTTAGCAATATCATCTAACCAAGAAACAGAACCAGATGATTTGCCGTTTACACCACGTGCCAGTGTGTTGCGTGGACGTAATGTAGAGCCATTTGTTCCTACTCCACCACCACGGCTCATAATTTCCATTACTTGCTTACGATGATCACTAATACCTTCACGTGAATCAGCAACAAAAGGCATTACGTAGCAGTTAAAGAATGTTACATCTGTTTCAGACCCTGCTCCGTATATCACTCGTCCTGCAGGAATGAATTTTAAGGACACTAATTGATCATAAAATTTTTCAAACCATTCTTGACGTTTTTCTGGCGTTTTTTCAACAATTGCAAGTCCTGTTGCATTTCGTTTAGCGATTTGTTCATAAAAAATCTCAAGAGGCTTCTCTAGCACGTCAATTGAACGCGTAATCACACCCGTTTCTTGCTCTTTTGGATCGTCTAAAGCGCTACGATAATCTTCCTCAATTAAAATATCTGCTGTTTTTGTAGTCATGTCCAGCTTTTGAATGGTCCCTAAACCACGTGCAGGGAATTTTGGATCAGCTTTGACCGTTAAAACAACAAAGTCACCAGCTTTCAGTGTTTTCTTTTCTGTGTCTTTAAACGAGTAGCGATCGATCATGACAAGTCTAGATACACCTTTGTGCGTGATGTGCATATCAGGCGTTACAGGGTGTACCTGCGGGAATTGTTCGATATCTTTGTTTAACTGTTCAAATTGATTGTTTACATCGGGTTGATGATTTGTGAGTACCATCGTTTTGCCTCCCTTACAAAATAAATACACAATATCATGTGTTGTTAAACACTACATATTGTGTATATGTCTTTAAAAAAGATACTATATATAGATTTTCAATTCAACTCTTGCTTTTTTCAATAGAATCGGAACTACTTGTAATAGCAAGGATTGAAAGCTTAAAAATATTTTTTTTATACCATTTTTTACTTTTTGAAGTTCCACTCATCACATGCATATTTTTTTTCTTCTAATGCACGGACATATTCTAACTGCTCCTCAGAAAGTGTAAATGGTTTTAATTCAATTTGCAACGATTTTGCAAATCCATCTCGAAAAGCTGTCACACATTGTTCAACTGTCACAGGCTCATCCACAAGACTGTTAATCGCTACTGCTTTCTCCGGTAATTTTCTGCGCATACGATCCTTCGCTTCTTCACTCGAAAAATTAAAGACCGATAATAGCTTCTCTTGATCTAAATCTAATAAAATGGCACCATGCTGCAATATAACGCCTTTTTGACGTGTTTGCGCACTTCCAGCTATTTTTTTCCCTTCGACTACCAGCTCGTACCAGCTTGGAGCATCAAAGCATACAGCACTTTTTGGACTCTTTAAGTCTGCTCTTTTTTCCTCTGTATCCGGGACACTAAAATAGGCATCCATTCCTAAGTTGTGGAAACCTTGCAAGATTCCCTCACTTAGCACACGGTACGCCTCTGTCACGGACTCTGGCATATCGGGATAGCTTTCTGTTACGATGACACTATATGTAAGCTCATGCTCATGCAGCACAGCTCGTCCACCAGTAGGTCGACGTACAAAGCCTAAGCCTTGTTCTCGTACAGCGTCTAAATTTATATCCTTTTTGGCCTGCTGAAAATAACCAATTGATAGTGTTGCTGGTTCCCACTCATAAAAACGAATGACTGGTGGAATTAACCCCTCACTATGCCAATCAAGTAATGCTTCATCTAGTGCCATATTAAAAGACGGACTACATTTCCCTGAATTTAAAAAATACCAAGTTGTCATTTGTTCATCTCCTACAATTTATAAAAGTACCTCAGGCCCCACCTGTGGTTCAACCTTAACGAAGATTACGTTACCGTTCAAGTTGTTGCTTTTGAAGCGAGATAGACGAATTCGCCACAATCTAGTTAATTTTATCAAACTCATTGGACTATCGCTAGCGCATCTTTTATAATAATAAAGAAGATAGAAAGGGGTAAGAAAATCTTGGACATACTTATCACAATCGGTGTCGTTTTAGTAGTCATAATTGCATACATCGGTATTAATGCACTACGACTCAAAAAAGCTGTAACCAACTTAACACAAGAACAATTTATTGAAGGCTATCGTAAAGCACAGCTAATCGATGTTCGTGAACAAAAAGAATTTGATGCTGGTCACATTCTTGGAGCACGAAACGTTCCTTCCACAACACTACGTCAACGTTATAAAGAAATTCGCCCAGATTTACCAGTATATTTATACTGTCAAAATACAGGCCGTAGCTCACGTGCTGCACTATTTCTTAAAAAACGTGGGTACAACCAAATTTACCAACTTCAAGGCGGTTTCAAAACTTGGACAGGTAAAATAAAAACCAAAAAATATTAATATTTCCCTAAAAAAGTCGTCTCAAAGAACTAGGAGACGACTTCTTTTTATACAAAAAATTCAGAGTTTCTACTATATTATATCTATTGCAAAATTTTAAGTGTCTATTTATGGTGCTTGTTCATACTATGCCATCCGCTTCCTCGTCCCACCTTATTTGAACCTACTTTGAAGGTCTTCATCATTCTTCCCAGAAGCCTTTCAAATTTATTCATTTTCACATAATAGGAGAAATTTTGTATGTCCAAAAATACTAATTTTCGTTAGTATTTTTCATGTATGCACTGCATTCTTCTATTTTTCTGAAAATAATATAAATTTATAGTTGAATAATTGGAATAGCACTGCTAGGATATATAATATCTTAAAATAATATTAAGTATAAAAATTAATTAGCTATGAATGCTATGGATCAAACTATAGCAGGAGCAGTTCTGGAGAGAGCGCATTTGCGTCGCCGAAGGGTTCACTATCTCAGGCAAAAGGACAGAGGAGTAATAACAGCTTTTTTAAGCGATGCCACACAAAGATTAAGATGATTTGATGAAGCATCCGTGGTCAAATGGTATTTGTTATTCTGACGTTTTTCCGAGACTAGTGTCACAACTAGTCTCTTTTTATTTTTCCAGTCATCATTTTTTATGCATCTTTGGGGGGATTAACGTGGAACAGCAACAATTAAAACGTGAATTAAAAAATCGTCATGTGCAGCTTATTGCCATTGGTGGAACAATAGGAACCGGTTTATTTCTAGGCTCCGGGAAAGCCATTGCGTTAGCAGGGCCTTCCATCATTCTTGCCTATTTAATTGTCGGAACGGCACTCTTTTTTGTTATGCGTGCATTGGGCGAACTATTATTATCGAATTCAGGATATACATCATTTACGGATTTTGCCTCCGAATACATAGGACCATGGGCAGGATATGTAACAGGCTGGACATACTGGTTCTGTTGGATCATGACAGCGATGGCAGATATTATTGCTGTAGGAGTCTATACACAGTATTGGTTTAATATTCCCCAATGGGTTCCCGCTATCGGTTGTTTAGTATTATTGCTACTACTGAATTTATTGACGGTCAAACTATTTGGGGAGTTAGAATTTTGGTTTGCAATCATTAAAGTGATTACCATTGTGGCACTCATTATCCTTGGGCTTATTATGTTAGTGACAGGCTTTCAAACAAGCTCTGGAACAGTTTCAGTAGATAATCTTTGGGTTCACGGCGGCCTGTTTCCAAATGGCGTATATGGCTTTTTAATGGCCTTTCAGATGGTCGTTTTCGCTTTCGTCGGTGTGGAATTAGTAGGCGTATCGGCAGCCGAGACTGCAAACCCACAAAAAAACATTCCTTCAGCTATTAATAAAATACCGTTTCGAATTTTACTCTTTTATGTAGGGGCACTATTTGTCATCCTATGTATCAACCCATGGTATGAAATGTCTGCCGCAAGCAGCCCATTTGTCCAAGTATTTACGTTAGCAGGTATTCCAATTGCTGCAGGTATTATTAATTTTGTCGTGCTTACTTCAGCCGCATCTGCTGGTAATAGTGGTTTATTTTCAACAAGTCGCATGCTCTTTAATCTTGGTAAAAATAAACAAGCATCACCTGCTTTTGCTAAGCTCAATAAAAATAGTGTTCCCAGTAACGCGCTAGTTATTTCCGCAATTGTTGTCTCTGTGGGGGCGCTGTTAAGTAAGCTAATGCCAGAGAATGCCTTTAGTATCGTTACGACTATTAGTGCGATTTGCTTCATATGGGTGTGGAGTATTATCATCATTTCTCACATTATCTATAAACGGAAAAATCGTGCCCTTCATGAGGCCTCAAGCTTTAAAGCACCGCTGACACCTTTTATCAACTATGTAGTGCTTGCGTTTTTTACTTTTCTATTAATTGTGATGTTTATTTCCGAGGCAACACGTACAGCTCTGCTACTAACACCTATTTGGTTTATTGCCTTATTTATTCTATATAAAATGAAAAAAAGATGACTTCAGACTAAGCTCTGAAGTCATCTTCTACTTTTTAAAAAATGGTCATATCCCATTCTGTCGCTAAATGTTTCAGTAATTGGACACCTGCGACACTATTCCCGATTGGATCAATGGCTGGTCCATAAATACCTATCCCGCAGCCAGCAGGAAAGGGTGAATCTAGTCCTGCATGGCCAGGCACAGCTGTAAGAATGGCACCGGAGACACCACTTTTAGCAGGAAGTCCAATAAATGCTGCAAATTTTCCTGAAGCATTGTACATACCGCATGTCACCATTAAAGCCTTTGCTAATTTCGCCACTTGTTTAGGAAATAACTTTTTCTTTAATAGCGGATGATAGCCATCATTGGCAATAACTAAACCAATCATCGCTAAATCGGATACATTGACTTCAATCGCACATTGCTTTAAGTAAACCTCAAGAGCCGCTTCTACTGGGCAGTCTAAGAAACCAGAATCCTTGAGGTAGTAGGCTAGTGCTCGATTACGGTTCGCTGTTTGCCACTCTGATTGAAACACTTCCTCATTAATACTTAAAGGTTTGCCTATGATTTGCTCTAAAAAATGCAGGATTTTGTCAATTTTCTCTTGTGGTGAATTTCCCATCATCATAGAGGAAACAGTAATCGCCCCAGCATTAATCATTGGATTAAAGGGCTTTCCTGGTTGATGACTTTCTAAACGAATAATGGAGTTGAATGTATCCCCTGTCGGCTCAACATCTACCCTTTCTAATACATATGGCAATCCTCTGTCCATACAGGCCAATATAAAGGTGATTACTTTAGAAACACTCTGAAGCGTAAATAGTTCAGTCGTATCCCCGGCTTTCATTTCGTGCCCTTCAGTTCCGATAATAGCTATAGCTAATTGATTCGGGTCTTTTTTAGCTAATGCAGGGATATAGTTAGCGCACTGTCCTTCTTTAGCAGCAGAGCGAAACTGTGTTACCCATTGTGCCACAAGCTGATCGTGACTAGGTTGTGTTGTCATTACTGTGGACTCCTTTCAAAATGTGCAAAAACAGAGTCTTCATAGTTCTCCTATGAAGACTCTATCCATATTTTTGCTATTCTTTTATAGCTTTGGAGGCATTGTCCCCTCCGGAATTAACGATTTATACGTCTCCCCATCAAGACGTTCTTGCCATTCCTTTTTAGCTTCTTCAATTAGTACTGGATTAGCCAATAACTCAATCGCTGTACACGCCATAATTTTAGCAGCTTGTAGCATACCTTTATGGGCGATTGGCGTGACACCTTGAGAAACAACTTGCCAAGTATGCAATGGTGTTCCTAATGCCATACATACTGTTGTACATTGAACAGTTGGCACATTCCAGCTGACATCTCCCACATCAGTAGAGCCACCCATAATAAATTCAGGGAGTATACGAGGAATATGATCAGCAATAACTTTTCCTTGTAATTGTTGTACATCGCCTTTATGTAGACCGACCAATGATGAGGCTTGTACTTCAGGAGAAAACGTATGGAAAATAGCCTGAGCATACTGTTCATCTTCTATTGTATAGTCTGGCATGCCAATTTCAAGTATTTGTTGATACATGACATCATAAAGTGTCTTATTTGTTATTAAATTAGAAGCAGCACCTTCGAAATCAATTTCTAGGGAAGTGCCTGTCATAAGCGTTGCACCCTTTGCAATATTTTCAACGCGCTGATAGATTTCTTGCACTTGTTGCTTTTTAGGTGCTCGCACTAAGTAGGTAACTTCGGCATATGGTTGAACAACATTCGGAGATGAACCACCAGAGTTTGTAATAGCATAATGCACTCGTGCTTCTGGAATGATATGCTCTCGTAAGTAGTTTACCCCAACGTTCATAAGCTCAACAGCATCTAAAGCACTTCTTCCAAGATGAGGAGCAGCTGCTGCATGAGCACTTTTACCTGTAAACTTAAATGTAACGGCATAGTTTGCAAGAGAGCTACAAGTCATCACCGTTGAAAAAGTACCAGGATGCCAGGAAATGGCGATATCTACATCATCGAATAAGCCAGCTTTCGCCATATAAGCTTTACCAGATCCATTTTCTTCGGCAGGGCAACCGTAGAAACGGATGGTTGCAGATTGCTGATGTTGCTCTAAATAATCCTTTACTGCAACAGCTGCTGCAAATGCTCCTGTTCCTAACAAATTATGGCCACAGCCATGACCGCTTCCGCCATTCTCTAGAGGCTCATGATTGGTAACACCACCCTTTTGGCTCAAGCCTGGGAGTGCGTCGTATTCCCCTAAAAAGGCGATAACTGGCTTTCCTGAGCCAAATGTTCCGACCAGCGCCGTATCAAGACCAGCCACGCCAACCTCAGCTTGAAAACCCTCTTTTTCTAGTGCCTCTTTCATATATTGCATCGATTGTTTCTCTTGAAAATGAAGCTCCGGTACTGCCCAAATCGCATCGCTTAAGGCCACACTCGCTTCCTTCTTTGCCTCAATCAATGTAGAAATTTTCTCTTGAAATCTCATAATTGTCCCTCCAATTTGTTCTTTATGCTTTCAATAATGCTCCCTTTTGATCGTTTAGCGTCACAAGCGACACAATACAAATGAGTGCGAATCCAATCAGCATCCAAAAGGCTGCATCAAAGGAACCATTAAAGGCATCGACCATAAAACCAATAGCCATGGGCGTAACAAACCCCGCTAGCTGTCCGCCTGTATTCGCAATCCCCATCGCTGAGCCTGTTATAGACGAAGGCAATTTCTTTAAAACGATTACGGGTAGTAGCGTGATGACAAATGCGATAAAAATAGAAACAACTGTTTGATAGCCAATAAATAATGTCACCGTTTTCGCAGTAAACATTAAATACAGTAAAATACCGATCACTGCACAGGAAATGGAGCCTAACACCTTTTCCATTCCTTTTGGAAGCTTATCGATGATATAGCCACTACCATACACCCCAATAATTGTTGTAATGGCAGGAATCGTTTGTGCCCAACCAATGGACATTAAATCTAGTCCACGATTTTTTTGAAGATACGTTGGAATCCACGATACTAATCCCCAGTTCACCGCATAAATACAGAAATAAGCAATAATCAAATTCCACATCAGCGGTGTTTTCAATAGTTCTTTAAAGCTTACCTTGACTGTCGGACTACCTGTCTCAGCAGCATCTGCTGTTTCAGCTTTTGGTAGCTGAATGTATTTCCAATATAAATAAGCAATAATGGCTCCAATAGCCCCGATAATGATAAACACCATACGCCAGCCAATTGTTCCTAATAAATATGCGGCTAACAGCGGTACAATTAGCGAAACAATCCCACCAGAGGTAAGCATAATCGACATCGCTCTTCCTCTTTCTTCTTTCGGAAAAATCGTGGCAATAATTTTAGAGCTAGACGGCTGGAATCCACCCTCTCCAATGCCGAATAAGAAACGAATAACAATCATTGCTGTTAAAGACCAGGCAATAGCCGTTAGTCCCGTAAAAATAGACCACATGATGACTGCCATTAGTAAGATTCGTTTTGCGCCAAATTTATCAGCTAGCCAGCCTCCTGGTATTTGCATAATGGCATACCCTAAAAAGAAAGCGCTTAAAATGATACCCGTCGAAGATGCATCCAATTGCAAATCACCTGTAATTGAAACGACCGCGTAGTTCATAATATAGCGATCTAAGTTCCCTAAAGACCAGCCTAAAAATAATAGTGCAAGGATGACATTTCTAGATTTTTTCGTTACGTCATTTGTTGTCATTTATATCCCTCCCATGATCCCTTTTTATGGCAGTGATTGCATCACCGCTACGATTACTCTTTAAGATTCTTGCCCCCTTGTAAATCTAGTAAAATCAAAACCCCTTTTATATACCGACATTTTCGTTATATATTCGTATAATAATCAAAGTAGTCAAAAAATACAATATTTTTTTGAAAATTTCTAATAGATAATCGCATCCTTCACTATGAATGATTTCCTCAAAAAGCTCACAACTCATGAACTGACCTTTGTTTTCAATCCTAAAATTTGAGAAAAAAAAATGCCCAAACCATGGGCTGGTTTGGAGCATCTTTTTAGTTTCTAGACAAGCTGATACATTTTTATTGGTCTACCACGCGTATGCTGTAACTCTTCACCACAAATTCTTGCTAAATCCACACTACATAAATCAGCAACAATACGCTGTGCGTTTCTTTCACTCATTTGAAGCTGTGTCGCTAAATCCTTTGTCGTAAAATGTTTCCAGCGCATTTTCTGCACAAGCGCATGGATTTTCATATACGTTTTAATACTAATATTACCCTTTTTTAGCTTTTCTAAAATATCAGGGTCTTCTGCTCGGTAAGAATAAGACAGTTCTTCTATATGTCCAACCGACTCAATAATCGTACCGTCATCCTGAATCATCACAATATCGACGGCCTCATTTTCTTTGGTCTGTCTAAGCCCACGATGAGCATGTAGCTCCGCATTGAATACGGTTTGCGCAAAACCAATACCTGCTGTTACTTTGGCCTCCATTTCAATTGATAGTTGATACATTTTTTCCTGTAGAAATTTAATTTGCCCTTCAATGGCTCCCCTTGTACTAAAAATTGTATATTTTCCATTCCCTTCTTCAATGAGGGAACCGTCAATTTGTTCACAAAGTTGCAGTAGATGTTCCTTGGTACGTAGCTCTAAATATTGAATACGATACCCTTGCTTCATACGTTCCTTTAAGGAATCGAAGTCCTTGATTTCAAGCATCACAGCACCAATTTGGGTTTCTTTATAGTAGGAGGTTTTGATTTTTTCGGTAAACAGCTGGACTGTATGGTAAATCTCTGTTTTTGTAGGAGATACCCAATAGGAAGGAACCCCTCGACCTTTCAGCTCCTCATCTACGGAAGGATAGCAAGTGATAGCAAAATCAATCTTTCCCTCCTGCCAAAGAGTATAGTGGAAATCAAACAACTCTTTTGGATCAATCGCTACATCAAATTCCTTTAAATACATGTTATTCACATTTTTTTGGATCTCCGCTAAACCCTCTGAAGCCATTTGTGAGGGAGAAGGGATAAGGTCGATACTAACATTTTCAATAAACTTCTTTTGTCGATAGGATTGCTCTAAAAATCCTCTGTAAATAGCCGCCTCCGAAAAAATGATATGTGCCAATTTATCGTGCGAAACTGTTGTTTGACACGCTATCTTATAAGGGATGTAGCCAGAAAACAGCCAGAAATCCACATCTTGGTTATATGTCTCCACAAGATGCTTTGTCTCTGTCGCAATAGAATAAATATACGGAATAAATTCCATATCCTGTTCAATCTCTCTGGCTAAAGCGATAATTCTATTGACGGATTTGACAGGACCCACAACACCTATTTTATACATCTATTGTTCCTACCTTCTTTGTGAAACTACAATGGTTATGTAAAAAATTTCTTTACTCTTCTGTTCATAGTATAGCGGACAACCAATTTACTAGACAAATAAAAAAATTTATAAAGAAAAACCCCGAATTTCTCGGGGCTTACCTCATTTCATATCCTGTGGATACATGTTTTTATAAAGTAATTCTAATTTTTTGGAAAGCTTCCCATAAGCTGATTGCCAGGCCTTACGAGCCGCCTCGTCGCCATCCTCTTTGTATAATGCATGGACATCGGCAACCTTCTTCAAATCAGTTTCGGCTTGCGTAAGCTTCGAATAGTTTTTGATGATCTTTTTATCACTAGCGCTCAATGCATCATATGCCGTACGAATTTCTTTTACTTTACCCTCTAGATCAACTATATACTCACCATTGACGAGGAGAGAATTGATTGATTCAATTAATGTCAAAGCATTTTCATTCGTTTGTTGTTGACCTTGTTGCTTTTCGCTAATTAATTTTTGGATATCTGAATGAATAAGGCTCACTTGCTTAGACGTAAGCTTTTCAAAAGCCTTGATAACAGTACTTGGGTTAGCGCTAAACGATTTATCATAGGTCTTCATAAAGGACTCTACTTTTTTCACATCTGCGATGGCCGCTTTTAAAATATCATAATTGGTAATTAGCTTTTTATCACTTGAGCTTAAGCTACTGTATTGCTTAGAAAGTGTATTAATTTTATCTATTGACACTAAATATTGATCATTGGCAACAATCATAGCTATTTCATCATTCAATTGCTTTATATTTGGTGCATTTTCATCAATAATTTGATTCTTTAACAATGCTTCGTATTGCTCTTTTGCTAAATGCTGTTGATTAGCAGGTAATTTAGCATACGCTTTTTGCACAGACTCTATTTTTTTAGCTTGTTTAGCTGCATCTGTTTCTTCTTTAGCGGCTTGAATTTTTTTATAGAAAGATTTGACACCTGTAATATCCTTCTGAGCACCTGTTAGTAAATAGTTATTGGTTACATATTTTCTTGCACCAGATGACAGCTTTTTATAGGACTGCGCCGCCGTATCAACAGCTTTTTCTAATTGATTGAATGTAAATTTAGTGACATCCGCAAATTTGGCGATATCAGCTTTCAATGCCTCTGCCGCAGCTTTATCAGCAGGTACTTTCCCATCCACTGAAACTTTTGGCGTATTTAGTAAAAACTCTTCAGCATTATAGACAAGCGATTGCTGTAAAGACGTCAGTTTATTATAAGCTTTTAATGTATTCGTATAGCTTGAATTCAATTTACTTTCAGTTACACCCGTTACGCCAGAAAGCTTTTGATAAGCATCCATATCTTTTATGACTTTTTCAGCCGTTTTTAAATCCTTTTGTAAAGTAATAAGACTGTCATATCCCTCTATTTGTGCTGCTGATGCTTTTGTTAAGCTCTTATATTCTTTTACCATACGAGCCACATTATTGACATGACTTTGCCAAGAACTAGCAGATGGGTTTATTGGATAAATATCATCCCCAATATAGCTATCTATATCATTGTTTAATGTGGCAATTTGACTTTCTTCCGCACTCTCTGCTGTCGCTAAAAGCTGTCCGTACTTGTCTGGCACCAATTTTAATTGCTTATACGTTAATTTTTCATAGTTGGAACGAATAGACTTGGCAACCGTGACCTGCTTGTTCGGCGTATTATTGGATGATAATTTATCAAATGATTTAATAAATTGCTCCACTTTTTTAATATCTGCTTTAGCCTCATTAAGAATCGTTAGGTTTTGAATAGCGCCACGATAATTTTGGGATAATTTGGCGATATCTGCCTCAATCGTATTCACGACACCTTGCAAGGAATCCTTATCAGAAGGGACATATTGGGCAATACCATTTGTGTAGGTTAATAAATTAACGATGGCCAGATTAAGTCTTCTGACTTCTTTAATTTCCTCAAGATCATTTGGCTCATTTAAAAGGTTCTTAATGCTCGTATATAAAGCATCATTGACATCTAAGCTACGCTGTAATAAATCGAACTTATCGTATGCCGCTTCAATCTCCTTAATGTAGGTAGGCAAATCTTTGTCGTTAATTCCACCCACCTTGTCCACTTTTTCATTTAACTTATTGATAAGGTCCACATCTGCAAGTGCTCGTTTGAGGACAGCATAATTCGACACATTCCCTTTAGCTGGCTCTGATAAAGCCTGATACTTACTTTCTAATGCCTTAATTTTTTCTTCGAAAGACTTTATATCAGTAACATTGTATTTGTTATCATTCACTAATAGATTCTTAATATCATTTGTTAATGTATCTGTTGGTTCTTTTGATATAGAAATCACTTCAGAACGTGGAGATTCCACAAAAGAAGTGCCTACCTGAGCTTTGACTTTAACAATAATATCTTTGATGCCCTTTTCTATCGCATCTTTCGGTATGGTATAGGTGCTACCTGAAGCTCCCTCAATAATAGTAAAGGAATTTTCACCCTCACCTAGCTGATAAAACCATTGATAACTATATGTAATTTGACCACTTGTTAATGTCGCTCCTGCCTTATCCGTAACAGTAATACCTGCTACTTTCACCGTTTCGCCAGGTGCAACAAAATCTGAAGTTGAAAAACCCTCTAACGTTGGCGTTGTAATAGCAAGATTCAACGCATTAATGGTTCTTGGTTCACTTTGATATTTTTTTCCCTCAGTTGTAGTGGCTTCCACAAAAATAGTTTTACCCGCTGCTTCTACTGGCACCTTTAGCGAAGCAGAAGTAGCTCCTGCAATCGGTTTATTCGTGGACGTTTTTGAACCGTCTTCACTAGCCACCTTTTCTAGATAATACCATTGGTAGGCATTAACTATAGCATTATTGGGTAATTGATGAACCGTTAATGTTTCATTGACAATATTCTGCCCCGTGACCGTCACCGTTTCCTCTGCACTTGCAACAGCCGGTACAATAAGCGCTACGGGTAGTGCTGCTGCTGTTAAAAATAATTTTTTATTCAAATTAGTTGACCTCCTCAATCCTTCTATTGAATTATATCGGCCACATCTCCCTGATTTCCTTTATTCAGGGGAAAGAATTCAAAAAAGTGTATATTCTCCTGTATTCTTATCTCTACAATAACAATATTTTGATATTAGTTTATACTCAAAAAACAAAAGCCTTCTAATCCACATTCATAAAAAAACATGAAGAGATTAAAAGGTGAAAATTGTATTGGATATATGCCTTCTGTTCATCTACTTATCCTCGAATCATATAAGTAGGGCGGTTCAGCGTACTATACGCATAAGGATACGGCTGTTGAGTTTCACTTACGCATATACGAATCATCATCCCTTCTCCTACCTTACTGTTTAATGTGAATTTCCCATTAAAAGCCTGAACCCTCTCTTGCATACCTTGAATGCCCATTGATTCGGCCAGCATAATGTCATCTAAATTACACCCTACCCCATCATCACTATACAAAACTTCAAAGCCTTCTTCCGTGCTTAATAAATAGATGGTAACGGTATTGGCATAGGAATGTTTTAACGCATTGTTTAATAATTCTTGAAACAGTCGATAAATCATTAAATTTAAACGCTCATCCTCTAAGTAAAGTCGATCTATAGTATATAACAATACAAAATTAGCCCGTTTTTGAATTTTTTGAATCAGCTTCTCAAGTGCAGCATTTAAGCCCAATGTATCTAACAAAGGGGGCTTTAAATTTTCACAGTATCCTCGTAAATCATTCAGAGAGGTAATCATATGCTCGTGGAGCTTCCTCAGTTTAATGGGTATATTTTCTGAATCCTTCATGTGCATCAGGACATCCATTTCTCTGGCAATATGAAGCTGCTCCTGTAATATCGTATCATGAAGCTCTTGGGCTAACTGATACTTCTCCTCCTCAAAACGGAGCCAAAGTAATTTATTGAGCCAGGGCAGCTGACGATTATCTGCCTCTTTCATATGCTTTAACTGATCTAAGAGGTCCTCGACCATTTTAGTATTTTCAATAAAGTTATTTAAATATAACAGCAACAATTCCAGCCATAGCAATTCCTCATCCTTCAGATAAATAGATTTATTATGATCCACCACAAGGATTCTTTTATAATTTGCATCTTGATGAATAAAGGCTATATAGAAATGATCTGTCTTTTTAATATCCCCTAAAACTAATCGCTCAAGTAAAACCTCATCAATTTGATGTTGATTGTATTCCTTGGATTTGTTCGTTAATGTAACTTGGTGTGTTTGAAAATCATACGTGAGAACATAAACGCTCTCCATCTCAAGCTGGAGCACAACTTCCTGGACAAACTTCTCCAATAAATCCTCGATCTTCACAACTCTGCCTATACTATCGACGGTCGTATATAAGCGATGGATATAGTCACCTTTCGTAGAAAACAAAATCTTTCGCTTACGATAATCAACCCGCTCCTTAATGTAAAACAACGCCATTAAGGAGAGAAACGTAAAAAAGAATAGCTCCGTCATACGTGTAATCGATAAATCCGTCAATAAATACAAACCACCCAAAAGCCAAATGGTAAAAGCAAATGAGAAATTAAAGTAATAGCGTATTCTCGATATAAAGTACTCCATATCAAATATACGTTCTGTAAGTTGTGTGAACAAGAAGCTTAAAGGAATGAGCATGAGAAATAAAGAACATATATCAGCTTCTAATAATTGTTTATGAAATAGTATTTCAGGTAGTGCATAAAGAAATAAAAACGGCAAAAATGGAATGATAATACTACTTAACAATATTTTTAACTGGGGCGTTTTATATTTGATGTATCCTAGTATTATTATTCCTAGAATCACCAGCAATAAAAAGAAAAAAAGGCTTAAAATAATGAACGAATTTTCAAAATGAGTAGAGGGATACAGATTGCTAAAGACACTTAATACCACACCTGCAATGGGAATCGTATAAAACAAATTAATTTTTTTAGTAAACAACCATTTTAAATCCATAAACTCAAAATATATTTTTAAAAAGTGTAATAGTATAACTAAACAAAGTAGCATACTGCTTCGATTGATTATTATTCCTAAAAGATTTAACCTAGCAGATGCTCCACTACTAACATAAGCTAAGGAAACCGTTAAGATAAAAAGAATCAATAAATTTAAGAGAATTGTATTTTTTTGTTTATAATACAAATATAAAGTGATAAATAACGTAAGAAGGAAATAACAAAAAGGAACTATTAAAACATAAAAAAATTGTTCAGGTATATCATATAACTTAATATTTAGGTTTATAACAGCCCCATTATCTTTCATTATTGTCAATTCTCTAGCGGCACGAATTACAGGTTCGTACTTTAAATCACGGAGACTATCAATCTGTTTTCCATCAACTTCTAAAATAATATCGCCTTTTTTTATTTTATGTTTTTCAGCCCATTCTTTATAATATGGCTCTATTAAAATCCATTGTCCATTCTCGTTTTGAACATCCATACTTAAAATAGGCTTGCTGTATGTAACATTTAGTAAATAAAGCCCAATTACCAAATATGTACTTACAGCAAGCCAAAACCATTTTTTATAATTAAAATTTAATACCAAATTGTACTTTCTAAACATACATCTTCATCAAACGAATCCAAAATTGCCTTTTGTTCCAGTTCTGTTACACCAACAAGAGAAGCTTTCTTTTCTTTTAACAATGTTACCAACGACGGATTTTGCTCTAAATATTGAACCATGTTAATCATAAAATCGCTCCATTTCATTAGTTTTTTATAGTTACTATTATTATCCAATAAAACCTCTACACAAAGGAATTATTAACCATATTTGTAACTATAAATTGATTATACCATCATTCACCTACAATTCAACATAATTTTCTAAAAAATACAATAATATAATAGAATATGTAATGAATTTGCTTAGTTCTCCATAGTTTGACATAGAAAAAGCTTGCTCCTAATGCTAGGAACAAGCTTCTTCATTTTATACTTTTTCAATCCGTATTAACCTTCTTGTAGCCACCTGTTTAATTGGGAAGAGACCAATATAGCATGCTGCGGGTTCATATCGCCAACATCCACAACAAAAACCTGACAAGCTTCTTTCTCTAACGCCATTAAAAAGACCATTCCGCCACCATCATCCCCTATGGCAACATAGCCTTTTGCATATTCACTCACTTCCCAAGTCTCATTTCTTTCCATTATTTCCTCGGTACCATATATTAAAACACCATTCGTAAGTGCAAAACCATTGGCCTCTTTCAGTACATTTTTATATTCTTGTGGAAGATGAATAGCCATCGTCTGTTCTATTAGCAGAATATCATGCTCACTTGCTGGAGGATTGCCAGTAACAATATTATGTAAAGGAGACATTTTGTCACCTCCTCTTTGAAGATTCTTCAATTCTTTACCAAACAAAACTCATAAAAAGCTTCGATTAAATCATCAATCTCTTGTTTTTTTACAATTGCGTTCAACCAATCAGCTGGAATTCCCTCCATTTGATAGCACATACCCGCTAAAGCACCCGTTATTGCCGCTATAGTATCCGTATCTTCTCCTAAATTGACTGCCTTTAAAATAGCTTCTTTGAAGGTAGCTGCATGACCAACACTCCATATGGCTGCCTCAAGTGAGTGGACAATATAACCACTTGAATAAATTTCGTCTTCAGAGATACGTAAAAAGTTCTCATCAAAGATTCTACTGTAGGCATTTAACTCTGTATGCAATTCACGCTGTAAATTATTTAGCAGCAAGTTATATACCTCATTTAATGCAAGCTCCAGTGAATTATTTCGATATAAACTTAATAATAACTCAATATAAATGATAGACCCTACTATTGAACGTGGATGACCATGCGTGATCATGGTATATTCCTGGACCAACGCTTTTCTTTTGTTAAAATCACCTTCATTCATCAATACAAACACTAAAGGTGCAATCCTCATCAGCGTTCCGTTGCCATTATCAAACTCGCCCGTTTTTCCACATTGCTCAGGCACAACTCCCTTTTTATAGCTTGACACAGCTTCAGCAGTCGTGATGCCAATATCAAACATTTCCCCAAAAGGTGTCAAATAGCCTTGCTCCATATATCGTACAAACTTATCCATTAAGCTTCCTGTATCGCCTTTTTCAATCATGTTTTCGACTAAACATAGCGTTAAAGAAGTATCATCTGACCATGTTCCTGGTGGTTGATTGTAAGTTCCATACCCTATCACATCTTCTACATGGAAAGTCCCCCGCTTCTTAAACTCGACAGGTACGCCCATCAAATCACCAACTATCCCACCATATAAAGTGGCAAACAATCGCTCTTTCATCTTTGCATCTACCATAGGATTACATGTCCCCCTTCTCTACCTAACATACTATAAAGTAGACTATAATTGCAGATGCGAATTTCCCCCACCTTCTGTCCTAACTTGATAGTAATGCCTCCGTTCTTGATATTTTTTCTTCAATTCTTCCCAATCTATGACTATCGCCGCAAAATAATATCCATTCTATTTCGGCAGATGTTTGATTAGGTCTTTAAGCAAATACTTGCTCTATTACCTTATACACAACTTCTATTCGACTTAATTCATGTGCTAAATAAATTCCTTTATTCCTTTCTAACTCTAGTCTTTTGTCATAATTCTACAGTAACTACTCCTTTTACGCTGGTCGCTTCTACCAAAATATCGTATTGGTATCAATGTGTGTCATATTCCTCCATGCGTCTGTCGGTATCACCACTAAATTTTCTAAGCCTGTTTGTATATCATACGCTACATCACAGCTTACAAATTCTACTTGGCTTGCTTGTATTCCTATCATCTCTAGTATTTCTCTGAAATGTGAGTAATTCTTTGGCCTTGTCTCAATCCTTAGGGTATATAAGTGACCTTCTGTTTCTCTAAAGTTTTTAAAATACATATGAATGTATACGTCGTCACTTTTCCGCATGTGTAGCTCATAGCTATATGTTCCACTATAAATCTTCATTTTCACTTGATATTTCTGCACTCCGACCATATAAACACGTAAAAATGCTGAATCTGGTACATCCTTATAATCTATAATGAACTTATCTATCGAAACCTCTATTTCCATCGCATTTTCTTCCCCTTGTATGCTAATACTTGTATAAAATTTAACACTTAGTACACTAATTAAATAAGCGAGCTTTTCAATTTACGTATTTAAATATGAAAAAGCACTTGTCGCCTGTTATAGACAATCAAGTGCTTTAAGTTTATATATTTCTATCAATGGTATAGGGAAATTAAAAAATCTGATAGAGTATCACTGACCTTATTAAAATCATCTAATTCTACACTTTCATCATAACAATATACCGCTGGATTGTCCCCATCATTTAGATTAAAAAACCAGAACATATATCCTTGGTTCATCATAAATATAAACTGATTATCTGTGAGTATTTTTATGGAGTTATTTTCCTCCAAAAGCTCAATAGCCCACTCTTTTAAATCAAAAATATACTTCATGGAATAATCCGTACCAACTAAAAATTTAATTCCATCACCAGCTTTATTCATAAAATCCAAATAAGTTTTAGGAAGTGTTCGAGTTGGAGATAATTTTACTAATTTTAATATATCATCCTTACTGCAGGGTTTCATTGGATAAGAGTCGTTCTCTAAGGATGCCAAGAAATCCTCTATATTACTACTTTTATTAAAGCTCATACTAAATCTCCTCCATATTCTACTCATCTAATATTTGTACTCTCGTAATATTAATGTTTGGAAAATCCTTTGAAATTGACCAATAATACATTACAACTTTGACAAATCGCCTTGTGAGAAATGACCTCAATATTATTATGATAGCAGTGTACTTTTCCCTAAGATGCTCAATTATTTTCTGCTCTATAAACATGAGGCTTTTATCGAAGTGTGGAAAAGAGAATGAGAGGGTATTTTCTGAGAGATTGATTGAGGAAAATAAAAAATGTATTATACTATTTTCAATGTAAGAAGATATAAGGTGTGAACATCATGCTCTCTAATACAATTTTAGTTTTGTGAATAATTCATAAATTAATCTAAATGATTACCTCCCTCCAAATTACTATATTTCCTATTAAAACACTAGGTTTACTCTTTCTATTTCTCCTGTAGTTGAATTTTTCCACACTTCAAATTTTAATCTATTTGATGTGCCTTGTATTACCTATTGCCCACCTCTGTTAAATATTCAGTACCGTTATCCATTGCCTCTTGACCATATTTATACATTTGTTCATCAGTAAACACATTTCATCGTAGCTGTCTTTTTATGAGTTGCTGCTTTGAATTCATTTGTAAATACGCTACGTTCTTGTTTTGCTATCTTATAGTTCACATCGTTTACACCCGGAATAGAAGGATGTGGCTCCTTTTTCTCTACATTATAGCGTTTCTTGAATTGCATCTAATGCTTTAACAATCGATGGCTATTTATATGTTCACTAGCAATATTATTATTAACTAACTCTCCATTTTCATCGTAAATCCACATTGGTCCTTGAAAGTAAAGTTTCATCGCGCTTATTCTTGCCTTTATTACATTAGTATTAAAATAGCACTCCTTGATATATTTTTTACTTGTAGTAATGAGGTTGGAAAATTAACACTATTCATTTTCACTAGTATCCCTCCTATTTCTGTCGCTTTAATCGATAAATTGCATCTGATTGAAGCGTTATTTTGCACTCCAAATACGTCTTTTCTAATAATTCAAGTACTTCAAGCTATGAGTTGTATTTTAAATTTAAGTCTATTTTAGTTGGAATGGAGATTATGATTGAAGAAAGAAGAGAACGTAAATACAATAAACGCTTAATTTACTTTTAATGTAAAAAAAGTAATATTAAGATTATAACTATTAAATTCGATTTTAGTTAAGGTTTTAAAAAAAATCTATAAGGTGGAGGGCTCAAAATGTTTCATAATTCCAAGAGGTATATGGGAATATTTTTTGTTGTACTATTATTTTCAATTTTAACAGTATCTACTGCAAATGCTGAAGAAAATAAGGATACCAATGTTGAAGAACAAAATCAGTCAGTGGTTTCGTCTGAATCGAATTTTGTATTGAATGATTATATGAAAATTGGATATTTTTTAGAGGCGTCAGACTTCAATATTACGTCGGAAAGAGAAGTTTTTGATATTAATGGAATAAACATAGCAAAATATTATGGTATAGAAAGTTTAAGTGGTCAAGATATTTCGCTATTATTTCCAATTCAAAAGAAAATTCAACCGTTCTTTTAGGTAGAGAAGGTAATAGAGATGTCTTTAAATTAGGGGATGACAATTACTACTATTTTGGTGGTTTTAGTATAGTTAGTGCTGATGATACAAATCAAATTATAGACTATATTAAATCGGAAGATGAATATCTATCCACAGATGAAATTATACATGATTTAGACATTCAATTGATGAATCCTAAAGCTTCTATGGGTGATGGTTACGGTTCGAAATTATTGTCATCTCCTATATTTTCTCAATATGATAAAGATGTTAAATCAAGTTACCAAACTTCTGCATGTGGTCCTACTACTATAGCCGTTATTTTACAATACTGGCATGATTCAAAAGGTAAATCAAAATTACAAGTTTGGAACAGTGGATATTCAACTAAAGGGGCATTTATTAATAGCATGTATGCTAATCGTGGAGGCACTTTCTATGGTATGAGTGTAAATGGGATGCGTTCAGGTCTAGAAAATGAAGCGATTGCAAGAGGATATGCAGCTACAACAAGTAGTTTTAATAATTTTTTCTCATATAAGACTGAAATAGATAATAATAGACCTGTTGCAGTAAAGTTTGATAAATGGTTTTCTAAATGGGAGCCTAATGCAAGTTATGAATATGATTATCACTGGACACCTGGACTTGGATATATCTACGCTTCAACAGGTACAATGTTAAGAGTTCAATCGTTAGGTACTAATAGTACTGTAACTGATATAAACTATAACGTTCACTCTGGAATTATAACAATGGTAAGTTTTTCAATTAATAATTAATTGTATTATTATAAAATTTCTTTATTGTTAAATTGGTAGGTAAAGACACTAAAATCGAATTTTTATAGTTTGACAAATTGTAATTATTAATAAATATAGTCTTGATATGGGGGAAGGAGAGGAAAATGAAAAAAAAGATAATTATCTTTAATCTATTATTTTGTATAGTAGTTATTTTTGTTAGTTACAATTATTTTAATTCTAAATCTCGAAACGCTATAGTATACAGCTATGTGGAAAACTATATGGAAACTAACTATGGCATTGGTAGAGAAGATTTAAAATCTGAAGAAAACAATTACCGAAGAGGAATGGCGTTGTTTGAAATAGAAGTAAAAGATGTAGTAACTAAAGATTATTACTTTTTTGAAGTGAAAATTAGAGATGACTATTCATTAATTTCTATAAAAGATCTTTCTGAGCTTAATCGTAAAAATCATCATAAAAATCAAGATGATTAAAGCTAGATGACGGTGCAAAAAGTGTATATTTCAAATTTTTAAATATACACACGAAAAAGAGGCTGGGACATAACAAGCTTCAATAAATGATAAATCCTAATTTGAATGAATTCAAATTAGTGTTTATCTATTTTTTATGTTGTCTCCATACCTACTGGCTGTGACCTTTCTTAAATTCACGGCCAGTAATGCGAGGCCCATTTCTTTTTCTACCCTTGATTTTCCTCGTACAGAAAATCGAGTGAACCCAAATTAGCCTTCAAGAATCCAAAAGCTGGTTCCACGTCAATTTTGCTGACGATAAATGGTACTCGTTTTTTCTTCTGAAATAAATTCCAAACAAAAGTAGCCGAAGTAAAGGATTCGGCGATGGCTTGTTTTTCCCAATTGTTCCCGTATCCGTTAGGTGTTACAGTACTTACTACGGCTTTGTTTGCACCGGGTATTCCTAGAAAGTAGATATTAGAGAAACTTAATATTCGTCATGACACTCAAATAAAAACATGGACACGTTGGTATAAGAAGGCACCGCATTGTTTATTACCTCAACTAATTCTAATTTTTCCTTACTATACTATAAATTTTTATTAACATCCTTAGATTTCTTTTTAAATCTTTCGATGTCTAATAAAACTTGTTTTGTATTTTCAGAACCTATTTCCTCTTTAGTAGGTATTGATTCGAGTTCATTTATCATACTCATTAACTCAGCTTTAATTCTTCACGAAGATAAATTCTTTCAATACTCAAAAGTGCAATTCTTAAATAAATAACTAATTTCTCAACCTTACTTTTCACTATCCCCCTATAGTATTCTTCAAGAAGTTTTTCAGTTACTTGTGAAATAGGTAAACCTTCATTTAAAAATTCATCAAAATCTTCTATGACATATTGATTAAGCTCTTCATAACTACTCAACATTGATTTTATACATTCCCTTCTAATCTTTAAATTCTTCCGAGTATACATTTAATTTGATATTCGGATATTCTTTTCTAAACTGCAAAATTATATCTGTACAACTTCCACAAGCAGGTAACTCCGTAAATAAATCAATTGTTCCCTTTACAGTCCTATCATCGCCTAATTGCCTTGATATATCTTCAAGGATTTTACGTTCAGTATCATGAGCTTTTAAGAACGCAATTGGCGCATCTGTTTCTCCTGTATGGTTAACTGACTTAGCTGGAAATTTACCTTCACCAATGACATATGAAAAACCACCTTCATATTCTTTATGAATTCTACTATGCGCTTTAAATTCTGACTTAAGTCCAGAAATATTAACATCTGCTACCCAACGTTACCATATTTCTTATATTTTGATGGTAAATTATCACGGATAACCTGGGTCCTTTCTTGATATTTATCTACTTTTTGCGCATATGAAAGATTACCCGTCCCCTTATTCGCTTCATCAGGCTTGTTATTCGAGCCATTTTGTGATGGTTGGGTCTAGATGGTTTCGGACTTGAAGTTGTTGTGTTTCTTCCACTGTTCCAACTCCAATTGCTGAGGTGATCGTAGCTGCTGACGCAGTTGCTTTTTGACTTTTTCTTTTACACTGCCTAAGAGACCTTTATTCGCATTTTACTGATGCTCTTAAATGGTAATTTTTTAAATTTACGTATTTAAACATGCAAAAAAAGCACTTGTCGCCTGTTATAGACAATCAAGTGCTTTAAGTTTATAAATTTTCTAAGTTTATAAATTTTCTAAGTTTATTAATATTTGCAAGTTTTATAAGTTATTTTAGTATTGACATTATGACATCTTTTTTACCACATGGCAAGTGTAACGTTTAAACCCTTTAGCTTGTTTAATCTCGTGTGTTGTTGCTTGTGACATCCATAAGTGGTCCTTGTAAGTAAAATGTCATCTCGCCTATTCTCGCTCTTATTGCTTTATTGTTAAAATAGCACTCCTTGATGGTCTAGCCTTCATGGGTTATTAATTCAAATTCAAGGATATCTTTAACTGTACACAATTAAAAAACTATTTATATCCTTGTCGCCAAGAGCTTTGTCATTATCGTTTATTTAGTCACTATTCCATACAAAACTACCTCCTGCATATAAAATGTCATCTCGCCTAATTCTCACACTTTTCTTCCTAGACCAATGTTTACATAGAACTCCTTGATAGCCCAGCCTTCATGAGTTTTCGAATCAAATATCAGATTACTTTTTAACCACAAACTTCTTTGGGTTAAGAAAAAACCTTGAAAGGCATTTAGCCAATCAAGGTGTTTGCTTGGAAACCAAGATTAATCTCTCTTGATACAAAATATCATTATTTGTACCTCAAATTTAATCCATGTACTCCTCAGCAATTTGTATACTTTAAAATGGATCTTTAATTACTATCTTCCCTAGATCAAAGATATCAAGACTTTAAACATTGTAAGTTTGGATTTTACGGTATTCCACACTAGTGACAGACTATTTAAATTTTTCCAAACTATAATACGGATTAGAGATATTCTCGCCTACTTCATCTATTGTTTCCTGTATTTCATCTAGGATTGATTTATCTATATCCTTATACTGTTCCAGTGATTCTTTTATTTTATTAAAGCAAATTTCTAGACCGAGATTTACTACAATAGAAAGAATAATATCTACTTCATCATAGGAATCTGTATTCCATAATCTAGAGAGAGTTCTATCAATATCATTTCGTATATCACTTCTTAATAACTCGTATGTCATAACTTGCCTGTCTGTTAGTTGACTAAGGATTAATAAAAAACCATCTTTTTCTATTTTATTATTTCTAAATTGATCTAATGCATTTTGAAACATTGATATTAGTGTTCCATTTGGTATTCTATCAGGTAGATTCTCAATTTCATTTATATCCATATTTTATTTCCCTTCTATTGGAATATGAACCTCATTTAAAGATTGATTTTTTGTCCATGTTCCGTCTGATTTTAGCTGTTTATTTCCGATTTTTATCTGTGCAGTCCATCTTGAACCTGATGCTGATCCTGGATATTTGCTTGCCGCTATAGGATCTGGAGAATGCCACCGAATAATAGCCTTTTGTCCATCGGCAAGAGTAAATTCATATTTTGCTCCATCAGTAATAGTATCGGTTGGTTTAAATGAATTTGGAATATTCGAAGGAATCATTGATTCCAAATTTGACATACTAATTTCTCCATTTTTTAGTTGATTTTGAGCAGTATGTCTGGCCTGATCTCTGGTCTGATTCCCGATATTACCCGTACCCTTATCCTCAGTAGGCTTTTTATTCGAGCCATTTTGTGATGGTTGGGTATTAGACGGCTTCGGACT